>NZ_JAHFZF010000006.1 GCF_018619435.1 Rhodoferax sp. U11-2br
GGTTTTGGCAGCGGCGGTGGCGGTGGCTTCAGCTCGGGTGGCGGTGGGGGCTTTGGCGGCGGCGGCGCCTCAGGAGACTGGTGATGTGGGTTCAACTCAAACGACTTTTCAAACACCGCTGGCTGGCTGATGGCGCCGCCAAGCGAGCACTGCCACCTGCCGCACTGGAACAGCTGGCACAAGCGGTTCGTCGCAGCGAAACACAACACAGCGGTGAAATCCGGATTTTTGTCGAGGCAGGCTTGCCGCTCAGCTACCTCTGGCGCGATGCGCCTTTGCCACACATCATCCGTCAGCGTGCGCTGAGCCAGTTCGGCAAACTGCGGGTCTGGGACACCGAGCACAACAACGGGGTGCTGATCTATCTGCTTCTGGCTGAACACGCCATCGAGATCGTTGCCGATCGAGGACTCAATGACGAAGTGTCTGCCGCCACTTGGCAGCATCTGCTGAGCGGCATGCGTGCTCACTTCCAGCGGGGTGAGTTCGAAACGGGACTGACGCAGACTGTGGCTGCGGTCTCGGGCTTGTTGCGGGCCCATTTCCCGCTCGCCGCCCACGCTGACAATCCGAACGAGTTGCCAGACATGCCCACGCTGCGCTGACACGCGCCGCCATAAAAAAACCCCGCTTCGCGGGGTTTTTCGGGGGGCGATACCGCTTATTTCTTGTTGCGGTACTTGCGCAGAGCGCTGATCTGGGCTGCCATGACGGCCAGCTCGGACGAGGCTTTGGCCAGATCCAGATCGGTCCTGGCGTTTTTGACGGCTTCCTCTGCAGCCAGTTTGGCTTCGTTGGCTTTTTCGTCGTCCAAGTCCTTGCCACGGATGGCGGTGTCCGACAGCACGGTCACGCAGTCAGGCTGGACTTCCAGAATGCCACCGGCCACAAAGACGAACTCTTCGGAACCGTCAGCCATTTCGATACGCACCGAGCCCGCTTTGACACGGGTGATCAGCGGTGTGTGGCGTGGATAAATGCCCAGTTCACCAGCTTCACCGGGCAAAGCCACAAAACGTGCTTCACCCGAGAAGATGGACTCTTCGGCACTGACCACATCAACGTGGATGGTGTTCATGGTGAAGCTGCCTTAGATCTTCTTGGCTTTTTCAAACGCTTCGTCGATGGTACCGACCATGTAGAACGCCTGTTCCGGCAGGTGGTCACACTCGCCAGCCACAATCATCTTGAAGCCACGGATGGTTTCCGCCAAGGAGACGTACTTGCCGGGTGAACCGGTAAACACTTCAGCCACATGGAACGGTTGTGACAGGAAACGCTGGATCTTGCGAGCACGTGCCACCGTCAGCTTGTCTTCGGGTGCCAATTCGTCCATGCCCAAGATGGCGATGATGTCGCGCAACTCTTTGTAACGCTGCAGCGTCCCTTGCACCGCACGGGCGGTTTCGTAGTGGTCCAGGCCCACCACGTTCGGGTCGAGCTGACGGCTGGTGGAGTCCAGCGGGTCCACAGCGGGGTAAATACCCAGCGACGCGATGTCACGGCTCAGCACCACGGTGGAATCCAAGTGGGCAAAGGTGGTGGCAGGAGACGGGTCGGTCAAGTCATCCGCAGGCACGTAAACGGCTTGAATGGAAGTGATGGAACCCACCTTGGTCGAGGTGATCCGCTCTTGCAGGCGGCCCATTTCTTCAGCCAGTGTCGGCTGGTAACCCACGGCGGAAGGCATACGGCCCAAGAGCGCGGACACTTCGGTACCGGCCAGGGTGTAGCGGTAGATGTTGTCCACAAAGAACAACACGTCACGGCCTTCGTCACGGAAGGACTCGGCGATGGTCAGACCGGTCAAGGCCACGCGCAGACGGTTGCCCGGGGGCTCATTCATCTGACCGTAGACCATGGACACTTTGGAGTCCTCGAGCTTCTCGAGGTTCACCACGCCGGAGTCGGCCATTTCGTGATAGAAGTCATTACCTTCACGGGTACGTTCACCCACACCAGCAAACACCGACAAACCGCTGTGTGCCTTGGCGATGTTGTTGATGAGTTCCATCATGTTCACGGTCTTGCCCACGCCGGCACCACCGAACAAACCGACCTTGCCGCCCTTGGCGAACGGGCAAACCAGGTCAATCACCTTGATGCCGGTTTCCAGCAGTTCTTGTGATGGGCTCAGTTCGTCGTAGACCGGCGCTTTGCGGTGGATCGACATGTGCAGGGAAGCATTCACCGGGCCGCGTTCGTCAATCGGGTTGCCGAGCACGTCCATGATGCGGCCCAGCGTCGCTGTACCCACGGGCACTTGAATCGACTTGCCGGTGTTGGACACCATCAGACCACGGCGCAAACCGTCGCTGGAACCCAAGGCGATGGTCCGCACGATGCCGTCACCGAGTTGCTGTTGCACTTCTAGTGTCAGCGCGGAGCCTTCAAGCTTGAGCGCGTCATAAATGTTGGGCATGTGAGCGCGTGGAAATTCCACGTCGACCACGGCGCCGATGCACTGAACGATCTTGCCTTGCACAGCTGCGTTCGTGTTGGTAGTTTCTTGAGCCATTTGGTTTTGCTCCAATAAATTTGAATCTTGCTTGACTGCCTGATCAGGCAGCAATGGCGGCGGCGCCGGAGACGATTTCTGACAACTCTTTGGTGATGGCTGCCTGGCGGGTCTTGTTGTAGACCAGCTTCAACTCACCAATCACATTGCCAGCGTTATCGGTAGCCGCCTTCATGGCGACCATGCGGGCGGCGTGCTCAGACGCCATGTTTTCGGCAACCGCCTGGAACACCAGCGCTTCCACGTAACGCACGATCAACTCATCAATGACCGTCTGCGCATCGGGTTCATAGATGTAGTCCCAGCCATGCTTGGTGCCCGACTTGGCTTCGCTGACGCGGGCCTCTTCACTCATTTGCACCGCCGACAAAGGCAGCAGCTGCTCCATGACCACTTCCTGCTTCATCGTGTTGATGAAACGGGTGTAGGTCAGGTACACCGCACTGACTTCGCCTCTCTCATACGCATCCAGCAACACCTTGACCGGTCCGATCAAACGCTCCAAATGCGGCCTGTCACCCAATTGGGTGACATGCGCCACCACTTTGGCACCAATGCGGTTGAGAAAACCCAGCCCCTTGTTGCCAACAGCCACAGCCTGGGTTGTCATGCCAGCGTTCTGCACATCGCGCAGCTTGTTTGTGACACCACGCAACACGTTGGTGTTGAGGCCGCCACACAAACCCTTGTCTGTGGTCACCACAATCATGCCAACTGCCTTGGCATTGTTGGACTTCATGAACGGGTGGACATACTCCGGGTTGGCACTGCCCAGATGGGCAGCGATATTGCGGACTTTTTCAGTGTAGGGGCGGGCAGCACGCATGCGTTCCTGCGCTTTACGCATCTTGGAGACGGAAATCATCTCCATGGCCTTGGTGATCTTCTTCGTGCTTTCGAAGTTTTTGATCTTGCCGCGTATTTCCTTGCCAGTTGCCATATCAGTCTCCTAGTCTAGTTGCGAGGGGACTTCAGGCAAACGACTTCTTGAAAGCAGCAACGGCAGCGTTGAGTTCAGCCTCAGCATCCTTGTCCATGGCGCGGTCTGCTTCCAGCTTGGCCAGCAGTGCAGCATGTTTGTCTTTCAGATAAGCATGCAAGCCATGTTCAAACGCCAACACCTTGTTCACCGCGATGTCATCCAGGAAACCCTTGTTGACCGCAAACAAAGTGGCACCCATGATGGAAATGGGTTGCGGGCTGTACTGAGCCTGCTTGAGCAACTCGGTCACGCGGGCACCACGGTCCAGCTGCTTGCGGGTGGCTTCGTCCAGGTCCGAGGCAAACTGGGCAAAAGCAGCCAGTTCGCGGTACTGGGCCAAGTCGGTACGGATACCACCGGACAGGTTCTTGATCAGCTTGGTTTGTGCAGCACCACCCACGCGGGACACCGAAATACCGGCGTTGATCGCAGGACGGATACCGGCGTTGAACAGAGACGTTTCCAGGAAGATCTGGCCGTCCGTGATGGAAATCACGTTGGTAGGCACAAAGGCTGACACGTCACCTGCCTGGGTTTCAATGATCGGCAAAGCCGTCAATGAACCAGTCTTGCCTTTGACCGCACCTTTGGTGAACGCTTCGACATAGTCGGCGTTCACACGGGCAGCGCGCTCGAGCAGACGGCTGTGGAGGTAAAACACGTCGCCAGGGTATGCTTCGCGGCCTGGTGGGCGGCGCAACAGCAAGGACACCTGACGGTAAGCCACGGCTTGTTTGGACAGATCGTCATAAACGATCAGCGCATCTTCACCACGGTCACGGAAGTACTCACCCATGGTGCAACCGGAGTAAGCGGCCACATACTGCATGGCAGCAGACTCGGAAGCGGTCGCAGCCACCACAATGGTGTACTCCATGGCGCCAGCTTGTTCCAGCGAGCGCACCACGTTCTTGACGCTGGAGGCCTTTTGGCCAATCGCGACATAAACGCAGGTCATGTTCTGACCCTTCTGGTTGATGATCGCGTCAATCGCCACGGCGGTTTTGCCGGTCTGACGGTCACCAATGATCAACTCGCGCTGACCACGACCCACAGGGACCATGGAGTCAATCGACTTCAGGCCGGTCTGCATGGGTTGGCTAACGGATTCACGGGCAATCACACCCGGAGCCACTTTTTCAATCACGTCGGTCATCTTGGCGTTGATCGGACCCTTGCCGTCAATCGGCTGGCCCAGAGCATTCACCACACGGCCTTTGAGTTCGGGACCCACCGGCACTTCCAGAATACGGCCCGTGCACTTGACGGTGTCGCCTTCGGAAATGTGCTCGTAAGCACCCAACACCACGGCACCCACCGAGTCACGCTCCAGATTCAGCGCCAGGCCATAACTGGGCTGACCATCAGCGTCGGCCGGGAATTCCAGCATTTCGCCTTGCATGGCATCCGAGAGACCGTGAATACGGACGATACCGTCGGTCACGGACACCACCGTCCCTTGATTGAGAATGTCTGCGCTGGCAGACAGACCTTCAATACGGCTCTTGATCAGTTCAGAAATTTCTGCGGGATTGAGTTGCATGACTCTTTCCTTCTTTCATTAAATGGGCTGGCGGTTGCGGCAAAGCCTCAAGCCGTTAAAGCCACTTTCATTTGTTCCAAACGCGCCTTGACCGATGTGTCAAGAACTTCGTCACCTAAGACCACCCGGATGCCGCCAATCAGATCGGGTTGCAACTCAACCGTCAGATTGAGCTTGCGCCCAAACCGCTGCTCAAGCACCTTGGCTGTCTCAGCCAGGGCGGCGCCATCGATCGGGAAAGCACTGTAAACAACAGCATCACTGGTCCCGCTTTTGGCATTGGCCAGCACACGAAACTGCGATGCAATTTCAGGCAAAAAAGCCAGCCGGTTATTTGCGATCACCGTACGCAGGAAATTCTGTGCATGCGCGTCCAAAGCCGTCTTCATGACACCAGAAATCACGCCGTACACCTGGTCCGAGGTCGCTTTCGGGCTGTCTGCAAACTGCAGCAACTGCGGCTCAGCGGCAACACAGGCCAGCTCATCGAGCCAGCCCAGTACCGTGTCGGCTTCAGCACCACAGGCTGCGAACAAAGCCTCAGCGTAAGGACGTGCAATAGTGGCAAGTTCAGCCATGTTGTTCTCTTAAAGCTCGGTCTTCAAACGGTTCAGCAAGTCAGCATGGACGCCAGCGTTGACTTCCTTGCGCAAGATCTGCTCTGCACCTTTGACAGCCAGTGCCGCAACCTGCTCACGCAGCACCTCGCGGGCCTTCACCGTCTGCTGCTCAGCCTCGGCTTTGGCAGCGGCAACAATCTTGCTGCCTTCTTCTGCCGCTTTGGCCTTGGCTTCTTCGATGATGCTCAGAGCACGGCGTTCGGCATCCGCCAAGCGACCCGCTGTCTCGGTGCGCGACTTGACCAACTCTTCTTCCACACGCCGGTTGGCAGATGAAAGTTCGGCTTTGGCTTTGTCGGCAGCAGCCAGGCCTTCTGCGATTTTCTGGGCGCGTTCGTCCAGTGCCTTGGCTATCGGTGGCCACACGAGTTTCATCGTGAACATCACCAACAGGAAAAACACCACCATCTGCGCGAAGAATGTTGCGTTAATACTCACAACAACACCTCTCTAGATCAATGAAAGGCGAAAGGGATTACTTCAGCACAAACGGGTTGGCGAAGGCAAACATCATGGCAATACCCACACCAATCAGGAACGCAGCGTCGATCAAACCAGCCAGCAGGAACATTTTGGTTTGCAGTTCGTTCATCAGCTCGGGTTGGCGTGCGGCGGCTTCAAGGTATTTGCTACCCATGATGCCAATACCGATACAAGCGCCGATAGCACCCAGACCAATGATCAAACCAGCGGCCAGTGCCACAAAACCGAGAACGTTTTCCATTTAAGAGCTCCTATGGATTCAAGTTGAAAAGAAAAAAGGTAACAAAACTACTGACACTTTTTTAGTGATGGTCGTGCGCTTGGCCCACATACACCAAAGTCAACATCATGAAAATGAACGCTTGCAGCGCCACGATCAAAATGTGGAATATTGCCCAACCGGTGCCTGCCAGCACATGACCGAACCAGAGAACAATACCTGTGGCCGAGCCAAAACCAACCGCACCCATCAGCGCAATCAGCATGAACACCAGCTCGCCCGCATACATATTGCCAAACAACCGCATGCCATGCGACACGGTCTTGGCAGTGAATTCGATCAGCTGCATCGCCAGATTCAACACACCCAGCGGAATGGCATACAGAGGATTTTTGCTGGTGCCAAACGGGGCTGTCACCAACTCATGCGCCCAGCCACCAGCACCCTTGATCTTGATGTTGTAGTACAGACAAACCAGCAACACCGAGGTAGACATCGCCAGCGTAGTAGACAAGTCAGCAGTAGGCACCACACGCATGTAGGCATGGTGCGGATCATGGCCAGCTGCGCCGTAAATCATTTCCCAGATCAGGGGAATCAGATCCACTGGCAAAAAGTCCATGGAATTCATCAGGAACACCCACATGAACACCGTGAGTGCCAACGGGCCCACAAACTTGCGCGACTCGGCGTTGTGGATGATGCCTTTGGCCTGGGTATCGACCATTTCCAACAGAATCTCAACAGCCGCCTGCATGCGACCAGGCACACCAGCCGTCACCGACTTGGCCACCCGCCACATCACAAACAAACCCAGACAACCCAGCAGGACCGCCCAAAAAATGGAGTCCAGATTGAACACAGTCATGTCAATCACGCCCGATTGTTTGGCGGACTGCAGGTGGGTCAAATGGTGGCCGATGTACTCACCAGCCGTCGGGCCTTGCGCAGCGTGTTCTTCAATAGCCATCAGTCACTCTTCACTCAGTTACTTTTGCCATGAGGCGTTAAAACTTGCACCGGCTTGCCTGGACGCCTGAACGCCAAAGCCAGCCAATACACCTTGATGGCAACCACCAGACCAACCAACATGGCTGGCCAGCTCAAATCTGCCACCAGACGATGGGCAGCAAAAAGAATGCCCAGCGTCACAACTATCTTGACCAGCTCCCACAAAAAGAAGCTGACCACCGCCGCACCCACATTGGCTCTGGCAAAGCGGCTGGTCACCCCACGCGCAAACAAGGCCGCAGGAACCACCACCGCCAACACACCACATGCAAGTGATTTGGCAACTCTTTCATCAAACCAAAGCAAAGACAAACCAACTGCCAACAGACCCAGCACAATTTGGCCCACCACCACCCACCAGGGTGAGGTCGAGGGATTGGCAGCCCGGATAACCGCCGCCTGTTCAGGCGTTAATGGAACAAAAACTTCGGGCCCATCATCGAACTCAGAGCCCTGTGCTCCCGAAGGTGCTATTGTCGCCATTTACATTACGGTTAGTTTACAAGCTTGACTTTTGACTTTTGTCAGACAAGCCTTTGATTATAGGTAGAAACCTACTCAGCCCAAAAAGCCAGAACCGCCAAACACCCATGACCCAAGCCGCAGAACCAACCCCTCCCGACGCACAACAAACCTCACTGATCACCTACCCCAGCCAGTTCCCGATCAAGGTGATGGGTGTCAAGACCGACGGCCTGGTGGCCGCCATCACCCACATCGCCCATTCCTTTGACCCTGCCTTCGATGCCAGCACCATCGAGCTGCGCCCCAGCAAGGGTGGCAAGTACCTGGGCGTGACCATCACCATCACCGCCACCAGCCGTGAGCAGCTCGACGAGTTGTACCGCACACTCTCTACCCACCCCATGGTCAAGGTGGTGCTTTGACCGTGGCTCCCAGCGCACAGTTTCTCGGGCGTGTGGACTACCTGCCCACCTATGAAGCGATGCAGGCCTTCACTGCAACCCGCACGGCGACCACCCCGGATGAGTTATGGATTTGTGAGCACCCTCCCGTTTATACACAAGGGCTGGCTGGCAAAAAAGAGCATATCTTTAACCCGGGCGACATTCCCGTCATCCAGACCAACCGGGGCGGACAGGTGACCTACCACGGCCCGGGGCAGGTGGTGGCCTACCCCTTGCTGGACCTCAAACGTGCGGGCTACTTCGTCAAGGAGTATGTCTACCGCATCGAAGAGGCTGTGATCCGCACACTGATGCACTTTGGTGTGACCGGGCACCGGGTGGCGGGCGCGCCGGGGATTTATGTGCGCCTGGACGACCCGCGCTCCCACGCGCTGCTGCCCCAGCGGCCCCAAAAAGGCGCCAGCCACACACCAGATTTCACCGGCCTGGGCAAGATCGGCGCCCTGGGCATCAAGGTCAGCCACAACTGCACCTACCACGGCGTGGCACTCAATGTGGCGATGGACCTCGAACCCTACTTGCGTATCAACCCCTGCGGCTACCAGGCACTGCAAACCGTTGACCTTTCTACAATTGACGTTTTTGTCCCCTGGCAAGAGGCGGCAGACGTGCTGGCACAGCA
Organism: Rhodoferax sp. U11-2br; assembly: GCF_018619435.1. Lineage (GTDB taxonomy): Bacteria > Pseudomonadota > Gammaproteobacteria > Burkholderiales > Burkholderiaceae_C > Rhodoferax. Next base: position 8,929 of record NZ_JAHFZF010000006.1, read on the forward strand.
GCTGGCCCGCTACCTGGCCCCCTGAGCTCTCGCAAACGGCCAGACCACCCGACGCCCTGCCACCACACACCCAATAAACACCATGAGCACCTCCACTGACGACACCACCGTGCGCGTGGCCCAATCCGCCGAGAACTACGACCCCACCGCCAAACAGAAGGCCGCAGCCAAGCTGTCGCGCATCCCGGTCAAGGTGGTGCAAGGCGAAATCTTGCGCAAACCCGAGTGGATTCGCGTCAAGGCTGGCAGCCCCAGCACCCGTTTCTACGAAATCAAGGACGTCTTGCGCAGCAACAAACTCGTCACCGTGTGTGAAGAAGCCAGTTGCCCCAACATCGGTGAGTGTTTTGGCAAAGGCACTGCCACCTTCATGATCATGGGTGACAAATGCACCCGGCGTTGCCCGTTTTGTGACGTGGGCCATGGCCGCCCCGACCCGCTGGATGTGAACGAACCGGTCAACCTGGCCAACACCATTGCCCAGCTCAAGCTCAAGTACGTGGTGATCACCAGCGTGGACCGCGACGACTTGCGCGACGGTGGCGCCGGGCACTTTGTGGCCTGTATCGAGCAGATTCGCGCCAAATCACCACATACCCAGATCGAGGTGCTGGTGCCCGACTTCCGGGGTCGCGACGACCGCGCACTGGAGATTTTGAAGGCCGCGCCGCCCGATGTGATGAACCACAACCTGGAAACCATCCCGCGCCTGTACCGCGAGGCCCGCCCCGGCTCGGACTACCAGTTCAGCCTGAATCTGCTCAAGAAGTTCAAGGCGCTGTTCCCCGACGTGCCCACCAAGAGCGGCATCATGGTCGGCCTGGGCGAAACCGACGAAGAAATCCTGCAGACCATGCAGGACATGCGTGACCACGGCATCAACATGCTGACCATCGGCCAGTACCTGGCGCCCAGTACCAGCCACCTGACGGTCAAACGTTATGTGCACCCGGACGTGTTCAAGATGTTCGAAACCAAAGCGTACGAGATGGGCTTCAGCCACGCGGCGGTGGGCGCCATGGTGCGTTCCAGCTACCATGCCGACCAGCAGGCCGGGCACGCTATGGCCAGCCTCTGAGGCGTCACCAATTGTGAATGATTAGAAGTTATTGCGACAATCCAGAAGTTGTTGCGACAAATATCAGAAGTTAACGCGACATTTTGGCGAAATGGGTTCCGAAAATAATCCTAAATTTTCGGAATTTCCCAATGAAGAGCCACGAATTTTGGCCTTACCAAAAGGGCCAGATTCCTGGCGAATTGATTGGCTCGGTGACATCGCATATCCAAACCGATTTGACCGCCGAAAACAGCCTTCTGTTTTTGTCCATCTATCCAAAGTCGCAGACGAGCGTTTCCGAAGCGATCCATCCGTTCTACTTTCGCCAGAAAGCACCACCCACGCCCAATTCCAGAAACGCGCCTGGATTTCCATCGGAACCTTGCCACTGCTGCGGGTAGGCGACATCTGGCGTGATGGCCAGCTTGATGCTCGACCAGACTACGAGATGGAAGAGTTCAAGAACATCCAGATCGACGCAAAAACCACCACGCTGATCAAAGCGGGGCTGAATATCGACGATGCGGGATTCTTGCTTCCCTTGGCTGAGCACCCTTGGCATATGCAATGCACGCAGTCCTACTGCATCATGGTGAATCTGCCCGATGGAAAGCGATTGATCATCCCTTGCATGGAGTTGATCCGTTTCTACTTTGGCTCTTCCAGCAACCTTCTCTCCAAGCTATTTCTTCCACCCCTGAAACGGGCGACCCTGTACAGCCACGCTTCATTTGATGCACGTTCGAAGTACCTATTTCTTCAACTCTCCGAGAAAATATCTGGCGCATCAGCCGCCGACATTGGCCGCCTGCATCTCAGTCCACTTGCTTGGCGCGCTGCGGCACTGGTAGGCACCTCAATCCTCAAGGCGTCGGTGGCCCAACAACCGATTTACCCGCAAGCCCTTTTCCCGTTCGAGGGCGAGACAACATTGGTAGCCGCTGGCAAATGGTTGTCCTTCGCTGGACAACCTCGTTCTACGTTTCTGGCCTACAACCTTCGCTCTTGCAACCATCCATTTCCATTCAGGTCTCTCAGCTACAAGATCACAGCTAGCCTCATTAAGTCTCAGCAGTCAGATGGAAACTTGGATCAATTGCGTACACAGCCAATGAGGGCCACCGCTCGAGACGCGCAAAACCAACCATTGATTGAGAGCGATGCATCCAATAATCTTGCTCCAAGAACACGAAACTACCGAATTGAGCCAAGATTTCCAGATCTCGTTCCCAAACCCATTTGGAGATGTCGCACGCTATCGCATACCGAATGGCGGGAGAAGCTAGATCGACGGCGAAACAACTCATCAGTGTCAAATGGCGCCGTGGGTGATCCTGGATCGGAACGGCGAATCCGCTCAGTTGATTTTGCTCTATTGAGCAAAATCAACCCATCCTATTTTGAAATTGCCCCAGCTTTTTTGCGCCCGATCGTGCAAGAACTATGCGCGCTTCAAGACGTCACTGTCGAGCTATTAACAGAAAGCAATGAAGATGGGTGGACTGTGCCAATGTCCATCATCGCCAATGAGGACGGGGAGATTCACTCCAAGCAGTTTGTCCAGGCCGGCAGCGAAGGCGCCCGGCTTCGGCGCACCAGCGCATTCTTGCTTCGACACTACGAAGAGAAAACATGTTTAGTAGCCATCGAATCAACACCCACGTACTTCACATGCCACCCGGCTATTGGAACTATGCACGAAGAGGTGGCCTCGGTCTTGCGTCGTGCAGCTATGGATTTTTTGATCCCCAAAAAACCAAACCCAGGATCAATTCATGACTTGCTTACACTGGCACTTAGGCAGATAGGCGCTGAAGTGGCTGGCAATGCCCCCTAACCCTACGTGTCGTACTGCCGAGGCATCGCTGCGTTTCGTGTTGTACCGGTCTGCGAGTTGACTTAGGATGCAACCCTACCCATAGGCAGATCAATAGATAGAGGGTCGCATTTAACTAGACGATTCGCCTTCGTCTGTCAACCAAAGGGGGATGCGATAAAGTTGCATCCAATCCCAAGGAATCCAGATGGAAGAACTTCTGAATCGTGAGATCTATGGCTCACAAGGCGCTCAGCAAATCGAGGCAATGGGGGCCCTTGCTGTGTCAATTGCCAACCGCTGGCAACAAGGCTGGCCAGAGCGTGTCAAGTCCCTGATTGAGGCCCGTATCTACCTGGTCAACTTGGATGCCCAGATCGAACGGGAATTAGAGGCGCGTGCCGGTGCTGTGGATCTCCAGTCCCTCACACAAGAGCCACCGATCTGGCAGCTAACAAAACAAAGCAACGTCACGTTCCTTGATGACAATGCGATCTGGCCGCTGCCACTGTTTGTGACCTATCAAGGATCACGCACGGAAGAACAGATGGTCATCGAAACCACCTTGCGCAGACACCAAGCGGCCTTTACCTGGTAACAGAAATGAACAAACCCGACATTAAACCGATGGAACGCCGCGTGCGCGAATTGGTGCTGTTCAACCCTTGGACTTCGACTACGTACATCTACCGCCTGGACGCAACAGGGTTGCATTTGCTGCGAAAGTTGGGCCCGGTTAACGTTGAGACAGTTGACCGCAACGGTCGGTGATGACCATGATTTGAGACTGCGGGTGCCATGCTGGTTTTTCTGGATACGGAGTTCACCGATTTTATTAAACACGATCTGATTAGCATCGCGCTGGTGGCCGAAGACGGGAGGGAGTTTTACGCCGAGCGAACGGACTTCAAACAGGACGAGTGCAGCGACTTTGTGCGCAAAGAAGTTTTGCCAGTGCTGCACCGTGTCTCAGGTGCGCCCTGTGACCGACGACAACTCACCAGGCGGCTGCACGAGTGGTTTGGAGAATTGCCGGAACCTGCCACGCTCATCTTTGACTTTGAAGGGGACTGGTTGCTTTTGGTGTCGGCTTTGCTGGATGCAGTCCACAAAAAGCTGCCGCCAAATGTGGGGGACAAACTTCATCTGGACAGGCGCACCATCGCGCATCCTGTGTTTGACCAGGCCAAGAATGTCACCTATACCCCGCAGTGGCCACCTCACCACGCCCTGGCCGACGCCAGGGCGTTGATGAGTGGGTACCACGCCTGGAAGGCCTTCATGGAGCCGATCAAGAGGATTCAAACATGATCCTCTTTCTGGACTTTGATGGTGTCACTCACCCTGAGCCCTATGCCCAGGAATCGGCATTCAATCAACTGCCTTTGATTGAGTCCGTTGTGTGCGGAATGGCCAGCATTGACATTGTGGTGAGCAGAGGCTGGCGTGAAACACACTCGCTGGATGAACTGCGCGTGTCATTCGCTCCGGATATCCGACCACGTGTGGTCGGAGTCACTCCCAACATGTGGGACCAGGTGCTATCGCAAGCTTATATACGGGAGCAGGAATGTCTGGTGGAATTAGGTTGCTAATCGGTGGCAGTTTTCACGCCAAAACCCAACTAGAGCTTGCTACTCAATCATGAAGGCGGCGGGGACAAGTTCCACCAACCAAACCCCGTTCTCCGCTTGGAAAAACTTAAAGCCCTGTTCATACATGTGCCGGGCCTTGATTTTTAAGACGATTGGCTTGCCATGTCGCTGTCCAACGGTAAGCGCTGTCTGTTCGTCATGCGATAGATGAACATATTGGCGCGATCCTGGTAGCAGTCCGCCGTTCCTGATCGACTGCATAAAGCGTGTAGCAGTGCCATGGTACAGAAATTCTGGCGGCACCTTCTCGGCGTAACTGATATCTACGGTCTCTATGGAGTGGCCCTGCACTGCTCGAATACGCAGCCCGTCCTCTGAGATTGCAAACCGTTTCTTGTCGCTTATTGTCACCACGGCCTGAATCAAATCACGGTCAAGCAGTTTGCCGTTGTTTGCGGCGGCGGCGATTAGTTCCGGGATACTAGCCCACCCTTCAACGTCAAGCGTGATGCCTATTGCGTCTGGCTGGTGGCGTAGGACGAAACTCAAGAACTTGCTGGTTCCAGCGTGGTGTTTGCTCATCCAGACAATTTTAGATGTCAGGTGCTGGCACAAGGCAGGTGCTCCCAAACCCTGGCGGATTACCGTTCTCGCTGCAAAACTATAGTCAATCTTAGGCCGGTTACTTTCGGTCAAAACTGGCGAGTCATTGACTCCTCGCACCAATACCGGGTGAACTCACTGAAGTGAATATTTTCTAGAAACAGGAATCCGAGAGACTAGACTCTAAAGCTAACCTTGGTCAACTACCACAACTGGCCCACAGCAGGCACCACAGCTGCTTGCGGTACAAGACAAAAAGTTGTTGTCTTCCGGCTGCTTGTAATCTGCCAGCAGGCTGGCCAGTAGTTCTTCGGGTACCTCGTGTTTCTTGATGTTCATGGTACTTACGGACTGGCAGGCTCGTACCTGCGTTGAATTGTCCGTTTACACAAAAGCCGGGACACCCTCGCCACGGCAGACGGAGGAGCTATGCAAGATGATCATCGATCTTCACCCGTCCGCTGTGGTCTAACGGTCCTTTCAGTCCAGCCTGGCCCTGCAAACTCAGATTCTGGGTTGAACGTGAAGGTGGCGCCATCCAGATCCCCTTTGCCTACCGCCAGGAGACTGCTGGGAGATCGTTTACCTGCGGCCACCTCTTCGGCATCTTTGCGCTGACGCTCTTTGAGCATCGGTAGGCCACGCCGACGGTCTATCTCAATAGTCAGTGCTGGATTGAACTTCTCGTTCTCCATTCCCCCATCCCGGCGTGCATACCCCCTTGGATTACAAATCACCCGCGTGCCCTTGACCTGGTAGTCAAAGTTGTCATGGACATGGCCATGTACCCATAGGCAGGCTTTACCCATCAGCCGTTCCAAGTCGGAAACAAATGCTGGCGTCAACACGTCACCCACGTACTGGGCGGGGACCGAATTCGGGTGAGGTGCGTGGTGCGTCACCACCACAGTGTTCTCAGGATCACCATTGTTCAGTTCTCGCTCCAACCATGTCACACTTTGCTGAAACCGTCGCACGGTGAACTCAGGCGACAACAGGCTGGGGTGACTGCCATCGATATCAGGGCCAAGCCATTTGGGTCTGGATATCTTGATGCGTGCATAGTCGTTCAAATGCTCTTGGGCTGCACGCATGGCTTGACGCTTGGATTCAGACCCATGCAGTTCGAAGTCTGTCCAAAGGCTGCAGCCCAGAAAACGCATACCGCCGAATTCGAAGATGCCGTCTTCCAGAAAGGCAATGTTCAGTGCTGCAGCTTTCTCGCGCATCTCGCGAAGATGGCCACTCCAGTGGCGGCCATAGTACTCATGGTTGCCAGCAACATAGAGGATCGGCTTGTCTCGAAAGGACTCCCGGGCCCAGCGCAGTCCTTTGTGGCCTTCAGCGATGTCGCCTGCCAAGATAACCAGGTCAGCGTCGGAACCGATGTGCTGGCCCTCATGTTCCAGCGCCATGGGCTTGAAGCCCAAATGCAAGTCGGACAGCACTAGCAGCTTCATCAGGCGCTCGCTCCTTAACAATCGTGACGGTTTTCTTATTGCTCTCTGCTGAAGTGACATGCTACATGCGTTTGGCCTGCTTGGCCCACTGGTTTCCGGTAGCAGGATGACCAACTTCTAGCAGTTCCAATGATTTGGATAATCGTTGTCTGGAGTCTGGACATTTGGCTGTCGGCTTCGGATATGTAGTAGTCTGACGTTTCCCAACCTCTTTGAATGGCAGGAGTGGAGCAACCCTCAGTTTCCGTGTCAACTAAACGGCCTTTTGGTGGACGGCGATTTCACAGAGAAATTTGGCGTGATCCGGTCAGCAACTGCGGCGACCCATGTCTCTTAAGGGCCCTATCAGGCGGCCAGATCAGCAACACGAGTTTCGGCTTTCGGCCATTGAATGAAGCTCCAAAATCAATTCACCACATTGGTGTAAGATGGTGCACATCATCTTACACTGGCAAAAAACCTATGCACGCTCTTTCCAAACGTAATGACGGTGCAGCGCATGAGCGTTCAGTTCGCGCGTCGATCAGCTTCCCTGAAGATCAGTACCAGGTATTGGAAAAGATAGCGGCCGAAAACAAGGTGTCCCTCGCTTGGGTTGTTCGGGATGCGATAGATGGCTACTTGAAATCCAAGTGGCCACTTCTTGCACCTGATACCCACACCAAAGATGACAAATAGAGTGACAAGATAACGTGAGTAAGAATTTTGAAAAAAATGGAAGCAAACCCCGCGTTCTGTCCCTGTTTTCGGGGTGTGGAGGGATGGATTTTGGAGTTGAAGCAGCAGGTGGGCATGTCATATTCTCCAATGACATTCTTGTTGATGCGTGTAAGACACTTGAGAACTATTTTCCAGGCGCAGATATAAGAACTGAAGATGTTTCCAATATCTTGACATTTCCGGAGGCAGACATCGTTGTTGGTGGCTACCCATGCCAGTCCTTTTCTATGGCCGGTAACAGGGATCCTGAAAAAGATGAGCGCACAAACCTCTACAAGCAATTTTTGCGCGCTATCACCATCGTTCGCCCAAAGTATTTTGTTGCTGAAAATGTGTCAGGACTGAAGCAACTGAGCAGCGGGACTTTTCTAAAAGAACAAATTGATGCTTATGGGCAGGCAGGCTACGTTGTCAACTATCAAGTCCTGAATGCCAAAGACTACGGCGTGCCTCAATCTAGGAAGCGACTTTTGATTGTTGGTGTGCGAAAAGACCTGAATCAAGTCTTCAATTTTCCTGCACCTACGCATGGAAAGACAACCAAATCATCGGGCCAGCTTCAGCCCTACGCATCACATGGAGAAGCCATAAAAGATCTGCCCCTATGGCCAGAGGGGGAGTTCTACGAGCGCCTCCATGATCCTGAAGGACATTTCTCCTGGTATTACATGTCTCGCAACCGTAAGGCGAAATGGGCGGAGCCTGCTTACACGGTGGTGGCGAACTTTCGTCACATCACATTGCATCCTGCAAGTCCTGTGATGACGTTGACGTGGTCGGATTTAGCCAATGGCTGGAAACAGAGATGGGACTTTTCTGACCAATACGAGCATCTCGAAGCCGACCCTAGGCGGCCAAAACTCGAAAAGGCACGTCGGTTATCTTGGCGCGAATGCGCCCGCATTCAGACCTTTTCCAACGATTTCGAACCTGTGGGTGACACTGCATCAAAATTCACTCAAATTGGAAACGCAGTTCCGCCAAAACTTGCTGAGGCGATATTCACACACCTATTTACTGGTGCAGGCCTGATAGCTGCGGACACATATCTGCCAAAAACCAAGTAGCCACCACTGATGTGCAAAATTTCTCAAACTCAGGGTCAAGGCTTGTGATCAATAGTTCTACGGCGCTTGTCAGTGTGGTGCTTTCTGCCACAGAAGCATCAAAAAACGAGGCTCAACTCAGACATGAACTTGAAAACGCTTTGGAGGCTGCGTGCATGGCGGAATCCATACCTTGGACGCCATTCCAACTCGAACGAGCACTAAAAGAAGCAGGAAAGCCAACCAAATTTGCTGACGTTGCGCATGGCGCGGTCATTATCGAGTACGAGCCACCAAAGTCATTTTCAGGTCGAGCTGGGAGCAAGGCTGTACATGCGCGCAAGCAAGCCGAAGAGTACGCTGTGCTGATTTCGGCGGAAGAAGGCCGTCACTTAAGCAAGTACGTGCTGGTTGCTTGGGACGGTTCCCACATTTGTTATGGGCGTTTCGGGGAAACGGGCCCTGTGTGGGAGGACGTTGTACTTTTTGATGCAAATTGTGCTTACAGACTACTCACAGTTCTTAAGCAGGATGGCATGCCACTTGTGCATCCTCAGCTTTTGCAAGCACTGGTTGGCCCGGACTCTAAGTACGGAATTTCGCTGATCCCTGAGCTTTTCGCCAGCGTTTGCGAAGCAATGGCATCAGCCAATACATCGAAGACGAAGATGCTGTTTTCGGAGTGGCGGAGGCTATTTAGCCAAGTTGTCGGATTCCAGCCCGCACAGATGAAGACATTGCTCTCGCGACAAGAGCTTTCTCATAATCAGCCGTATCAGGAAAATCCAGCGGCATACCTTTTTGCGCTGAACACCTATATCGCGATCATTGCAAAGGTCGTGGCTGCATGCGCTTTACCCCGTGCGAGTCAAGACATTTTGGAGGCGGGAGTCCCGGTTGCTGAGCGGCTACGGGCCATCGAGTCTGGTGAGCTATTCGAAAACGCTGGCATATTGAACATGCTAAGTGGTGATTTTTTCTCGTGGTATCTGGATGACTGTCACTGGGATAAGTTCAAGCCTCATCTGGAGACGTTGCTGGCAAGACTCTCAGGCGTTGATTACGAAGTCACAAAGAAGCATGCAGACACGACTCGGGATCTGTTTAAGGGAATCTACGAGCGCTTCATCCCACGAGAAGTTCGGCATGCACTCGGTGAGTTCTATACACCGGATTGGCTTGCTGAACATGGAATGGATCTGTTGCAATGGGAAACTGACTGTGACTTGACGGATCCAACATGCGGGTCAGGGACTTTTCTTCTCGAAGCAATTCGACGTCGCCGCAAGGTTGACAGCGGTGCGACGGCGCGGACCCTCCTGAACGGATTGCACGGCATTGACTTAAACCCTCTCGCTGTGCTTGCTGCGAAAGGTTCGTTGGCAGTTTTTCTCTCTCCGCATCTTGATCCAGCCGATCCGATTAGGCTACCGGTCTACTTGGCAGATGCTATTAATCCGGCAACCGAAGACCTCTTTTCCAACTACAGTCATATCCTTCAAACTGAGGTTGGTCCCAAAGAGTTTTCAGCTCCTAAGCGGATGATCAATCACCCAGATTTCTTTAAGGTGTTCGCCAAAATCCGCACCTTGATCGATGCAGATTACTCAGCGACCAAAATATCTAGTTCTATTCAAGAAACTCTTGAGGCAATGGGACTAGATGTTTCGGACATAGCCATTGTTGCTGCGACAGTTGTTAACCTGGTTGATCTTCACAATCAAGGTTGGAACGGCATCTGGTGCTCAATCTTGGCTGACCGTTTCGCTGCGGGTGCCATACCGCCGTCCTCCCATGTTTGCGGAAATCCGCCATGGGTTAAGTGGAGCAATCTACCGAAGGAATATGCATTATCGATACAACAGCATTGTCGTGATCTGGGAGTATTTAGCACAGATAAATGGGTTGGAGGCATTGAGTCGGACATCTCCACCGTCATCACATATCAGGCCGTTAAGCACTATCTTGCACGCAAGGGGCGTATTGGATTTTTCCTACCAGGCTCAGTGTTTACAACTGAATCAAGCGCTGGCTTTCGTAAGTTTTCTATCGATGCCGGTCGATTAGTTTGCAAGGTACTCTTGGTTGAGGATTACAAGGACATACGACCGTTCGACGGCGTTAGCAACCACGCGACTTTTCTAATGCTACAAAGAGACTTGCCTACAAGTTTTCCAATCTCACACATCACATGGCAGACCGGAGGCGGTGCCACATCAAAACTAAGAACGTTCGCGTCTGCTGAAGATTTTCGTCGGCGGGCGACACGAGTTGAGGGCCAAGCGTTGCCAGTTCCGGGTGGGGATGGAAGCCGACCATGGCTCGTAGGCTCATCCCTAGATCAGGCTGTCTTTGCCAAGGTTTTTGCTGACGGGGCACAGCCGCAATACAAAGCTCGTAAAGGGGTTACTACAGACCGAAATGGAATTTACTGGGTGCATGCCTTGGGTCAAGCTGCGTCTGGTAGTGTGACCGTGCGCAATGTTGCTGGTATTGGAAAGACGAAAGGCATTCCGGAAATTACAGCTGCAATTGAAGCCGAGCATCTGTTTCCACTCTTGCGAGGACGTGGTGTTGCCCCCTTTCACGCTGTTCCGGAAGATCAGTTACGTATCGTTATGCCCCAGCGGGAGATGCACGGAGACCCGGATCTTCCGGCTTCATATCCTCTGACCTACAAGTTTCTTAGCCGGTTTAAATCTCATTTAGAGCAGCGTTCCAGCCTGAAACGCTTCCAAAAGGGGCAGGCGTTTTACTCTTTGTGGAGCACAGGACCGTACACATTTTCTCCCTTCAAAGTGTTGTGGCGAGAAATCGGAAGTGTATTTGCGGCTGCATATATCGGCAGTACGACTATCGACTTTGCGGGGGAAAAAGTCGTCATACCTGACCACAAACTTTACTTTATTCCCGTTGACTCAGAACCCGAAGCGGCCTACCTGACAGGTTTTCTCAATGCGCCCGTTATCACAAAGGCTGTGTCTGCTTATGCGGCGCAGCTGAGCCTGGGTGTCAGCATTGCCGAGTACCTCAAAATTCCAGTCTTCGACGCGTCTGATGACCGCATGATTGAGATTTCAGCGATCGCGCGCACGATAACTGCAAATAGAGGGAACCATGGTGTTGATGAAACTAAAACCCTTGACTTACGCGTTAGAGATATCCTAAAAATATAGTTTTGTGGTCGACGACCTTTTGATCCAGGCTGCCGACTTTGACTGCCCCAGGGCAAAGAGGCCGGAACTATTGCTCCGAGCTGGTGTCCGAACCGATAGTCTGGGTCAAATCGGTGACAGACTGATGATGTCTCGCCACAAAACTGTAGTCCTTCGTCAGCACGTGTGCAAGGAGTTGAGTGTGGATGATCTGGTTGAGATAATCGGACGGACGTCTATTGAGACGCTGCCATTGGCAGAGCGGCATCAACTGGTTCAGCTAGTGGCTTGGCTGATGGTGGATTTGGTTGCCAGGTTGGAGTTGGCATGGCGAGCGAGGGGCACTTCGGTGCAACCACATGGAGAAGGATTTTCACGATGCACCGGACTGGAGGATGAAACCTCAGTCGGAATATCTGCATTTCTAGTGAGATTTGGCGTGATCGAAAAATCGTTCTGCCAGAGTTGCAGACAACCGATTTATTAAGTACAGTTAAAAATATGCCTGTAGTTAGTAATTCAAAGTCACGCGCTGTAGTGCTTACGGATTCCGCAATCGCGGCGCTGGCGCGGCCACCGGGTTTACACGCAGCGCCGAGTCTTATGCTGTGGCACTTCGTGCGTGCACTCCCGGTCAGTGGTGCGCACGTGAATATGTCAGCCTTGGCCACAGAGTTGGGGATTAGCGTCGTCCATGCTTCGAAATCGATTCGCACCCTACTCGAAACCGGCTTCATCGTGCGTGGCCCCAAGGATGGTCTGCACTACCACTACAGCCTAAATACGGCCTACTTTCATTTGCTGTGATGTCCAATAGCCAGGGTTCGGCACTTCAAATTGCGCAGGACATTACGCTAAGACGGCGAGACTTTCATGTCGCTGCGAGAGACATCGCATTGCTTGTCCTGATCTATGAAGATGTACGCACCCGAGCTGTTCCCGGTTATGCCGTGGACATGGAATCGCTTCGATCCCTGTCTGGAAAGATTGATCTTTTCGAGGGCGGCTACCCATATGCGGCGGAGAAACGGTTAACCGAATCTCTGCATCGACTGGTAGAGGCTGATTGCCTCAGCCGCGCCGATATGGCTCGAGTTCGATCAAGCGAGGAAGCTACATACCAGCTTACCGTGCTAGGTGAGAGCCTGGCTGAGTGGCACGTTGCTCAAACTCGCTTTGATGGTGCTCCGCTTGCTGTTGTTCTTAAGGCCTTCAACATTCAACTGGCTGGAATTAGGGATCGCGCCGAACAAGCTTCGACATCCGAGGAGTGGCGTGCCCACGTAACTGGGCCGATGCAGTACGTCGCGCGCGAGTTGCTGTCGGCAGTGCAGCGCCATCAGCGAGCCATGGATCATGCCCATGAAAGTGTGCGCAACTTCATTCCGTCGCTGCTCAAGCAGTCTAGCGAAACGTCGATTGATGAATGCAAGCGCGTGATTGACCAGATCATGAACACGATCCGCGATCTTGTTCATACCACCGTTGACGTTTCCAGCGCCGCCTACGGAATGCTCGACGCTATTGATGAACAAGCGGCACAACGAGGACAGGCTGAAGCAGTTGCCGTTTGCGACGACGTGCGCGGTCGGCTGGACACGGTTGTGGAGTGGACCAACCAGCGCCATCATGACTGGGGTGTTCATTTCGACACAGTGCACTCGTACTTACGGTTCGTGTCGATGATCGATCGCTCGCGCAAGGTCACGGATGCGTTGAAGCGAGCGGTAGCTGCAGAGCCTGTCTGGTCCATGGAGATTGCTTCGACACCTTCTATGTTGATACTGCGAGAAGCACATGTGGTGCCCACGCTTAAGCAGCCACGCCGATTCCAACGTGCAGATTTCGATCCTCGGATTGAAACAATTGAGCCAGAGCGGCTTTCAGCCATGCTGCGCGCCGCTGTAGATGCACAACTGGCGGCAACAGGATCCGCTGCATGGAGTGTCGTTGTTGCCAAATTGCTTGCCGATCAGGAAGCCGGTCGCGTTGTCGGAAGGCTACCTGAAATCATGAACTACATGTTGCGTTCGGGCAGGCCTAACAATCACCGTCAGATCGTGTCGATAGATGCGATCGCACTGGAGGAGTTCGAGATCAGGAGGAACACATGATCTTGTTGACGCGGGAATTTGCAGCACTCGATGTTGAGTTGCGGGCGGGGGTACATGTATCACGCAGTACATACCAGCGTTATGAGTTTGTCATGCACAACTTTGAGGAGCTAGAACGCTTTTACCGTGGCTACGGGGCTCGCCTCATTCAGCACCCAGAAGGTTTTTTCTTTCTACTGGCGAGGGGCAGCCTTCTTCCAACGCGGATGCTTTCCAAGGGGGCCATGCACCTGGGCCAATTCATCGCTCTGAAGACACGTGATCCAGACATAACGCGAACCAATGGCCGAATAAACCTCTACGTGCTACTAGCTGATTTGGAAGCTTCAGTGCCTAAAGAGACGTTGTCAAAGGTCTACGCGCCTAAAAGAAAGGAGGTTCTGGTTGGAGACAGAGTGCATGACGAGATTCTGCGGTCGCTGCGCACGCTGGAAGATATGAATTTCGTGCACAGGCAGGGGCAGGACATCATGCCGCTGGAAGCGATCCAGCGCTTCGCCGACATAGCGCGGCATGGCAATGAACCCACAGATGCTGAACGGCTTGCACTTCAAGTGAACCGTGGTGTCATCTTTGGTGCCGGGAACGAGGAAGAAGAAGGGGCGGAAGAGGAGGCAGACGATGGCGGAAGGACGAATTGAGCGAATCGCTTTGGCGGGGTGGCGTGGCATGCGCTACCTCGAGTTCACGCTCGACGAGGGACCGTTCACCGGTCTCGTGGGTGAACCGGGAGCCGGCAAATCCACAGTCGCCATGATCCTGTGCAATGCCTTGCTACCCGACCGCCGCTACGTGGATATACGGCCACTGTCGTCAATTGAAGATGTTCATAAGGTGGGCGTAGATACACTGGCTGGCAGAATCGAGCCGACATCGGGCTATGCCTACATTTTGATGGATGTACGTTTACCACACGATGCTCGGTTGGTCGCTGGATTTCATGCCGCAGTCGTGGATGGGAAGGCCGAATTCACTCGACTGGTAATCGAGGATGCTCCACTGCAGTGGCCGCTTCAAGACTTCTTGCGCGCGGTGGAGGGCGATCAAGAGTATTACCCTGACCATGGCGAGCTGATGGCGCATCTGGCACGCCAAGGCGTGAGCATGAGGATTTGTCGTACCGTGCGCGAGTATGGGGAATTGCTGAATAACGCTGGCATTCTTCCTTGTGATTACAGTGATAACACGGAGCGATTCCTTTTCGGAAAACTTCTTGAGTCGACGTTTCGCGGTGGAGTTAGTCAGGAAGTTGCGAGTCGAATCAAAAGCTACATGCTTCCTGCTGCTACGCGTGTTCCGGAATCGGTCAGCCGCTTGCAGCAATGTGCAGACACTGTTTTGAGAACCAAAAACTCCTTGGCGGCGGCGGAGCAGCAACTGGCACTGCTTGAAGCTACCTATGGACTCGGTAAGGCCATCGTTACGCGGGCACTTCGCCAGTGTGCTGGTGAGCGCGTGAGCTTGGCTCATATCACGGTCAATAAAAGCCGAACTGCCTCAGAAGCTCAAGCGACAATCGATGGTGCAAACCGCGAACTAAATCATATCGCCGGTACGATTGAGACTACGGCTCAGAGCAAGTCTCTCCTGGAAGACGAATTCAAAGCGAAACTGGAGACGCATGAGCTAGAACAGCGTGCCATCCGGGCGGTGGCAATCGAACGTAGCGGTGAACTTAGCGATGCTCGTCGACGCGTCGGTGAATTTAACGACGGACGTAGCCAGTGGATGAAATTTGCTGGTGTCCTTGCGGTCGATTTCGACATTGATCGCGCTCATGCTGCCATGGTGCAGGCCGGACAGAGTCTCATGAAGTCGCAGACGCGAGCGGAACTTCAACTGGAGGCCGATTCACAAACGCTACAACAGCTTCTGGCGGGTTTTGGACAGTCAGCTTCCGGTGCACTGGCCGATATCCTGGGGGTGCAGTCGCTTGCAGAAGCGCTTGACGAGGTTCCCGCAGAAGATGCCCGCGCTCTCGAGATCGCTTTGGGTGGCATAGTCGAAGGCGTGATCGGAGTGGATCTTGATGCGTTGACTCAACTCAAGGACGATGAAACATTTCCAGATACTTTCTGGCTGCGTACAAACTTGCCAGATGTCGAGCCATTGCGCCAAGTCGGCGATTGGTATGCCATGGCTAAGCCTGGTGGCTACATCGTTACCAGTAAACGTCGGCGACTTGCGTTGGGACGCCACGCGCGTGAGCGCGAGATTGCCCGTCTGGAGGGCGCTTGTGAGGCGGCACGGAAGAGCATCAAAGACGCGAGTAAGGCGCGCTCACTGCTCCAAGATTGTCAGAATAACCTTTTGTCGAATCGGCAGATCATCCAGGTCTACTTGGATTTTCGTTTGGACGAGCATCGGCTAGAGCAGGAGTTGGATCGGGCCACGCGTGAGAGCGAGGCCGCTGATGTGAAAGTCAACGCCGGTATCGCGGTACTCGGGGAGCTCAATGCCGCGCGTACAGAACGCACCCGGCAACTTGAAGAGCAGTTGGCAGGACTCGATAAACAGAAGCGGGATACCGAGGGGCGTCGCGATACAGCTGAAAAAACACTGGAGGCAAGTCGCAATGCCATTGAGGAAGCACAGGCGCGCGATGGTGAGTTGCAAGCATTCCAGCGAGAGGCGCTGGATTCACTTAGCGGTTCAGCCTCTTGGTTGCATGCCGAAGCAGAGCGTCTGCCGTTGATTACGCACGATGACTATCTCACTGTACAGACGCGTGCGATCACAGATCTTGGTCATGCGCTTCAGGGGGAGGAACTGGCGTCGCTCGAATGGCTGGGCAATGTTCAACCTGCCGATGTCGTGTCATGCGCCTCGATCTGGATGCCACTGCGCTCGATCGTGTCAGATCGGGTCAGCGTAGAGGTTCTGGAAGATGATTCGTCCAATCTAATTTCCTCGATGCGCGAGCGCAGGCGCAATTTGGACGCACAGCTTGCAATAGACCGTGCCCAGATGCGTGCTGAAGCAAAATCGCTGTATTCGGTGATCTCTACGGAAATTCGCAAGCAAGACAATCGCATCAAGCGACTCAGCGCATTCGGGGAGGCTTTGCAGTTCGGAAAAGTTACGGGAATGCGCATCACGATGGATGTGCGTAAGGACTGGCTAGAGCACTTGCAACGGGCGGCAGACCAAATCGACATGTTCGCCACGTCCGACGATCAACCGCTTGATCAAAAGCTTGCCGCACTATTTGAGAAAGCCCTGAACGTCAAACTCGATGGCATGGCCTTGCTGGATTACCGAACCTATGTGGACTTGACGATTGAAGCACAGCGTCAGGGCGAATGGAAGGCAGCATCGGGCTTGTCAGGCGCAGAATCGATTGGCGGTGGTTTGGCGGTCTCTTTGATGTTAATGCGATCGTTGGCACACCGCTCAGGAGAAGGCCGGCCGAAACCATTTACACCGATTTTCATCGTCGATGAAGTTCAGCGAATGAATGCCGATGGACAAGGCCTGCTCGTGGAATTCGGTCGACGACAAGGTTTTCAGGTGTTGGTCACGGCGCTTGACATTCAGGCGCGGTTTCCCTGCACGCTTCATGTTATGGACCGCTACAGTGCGCCGGAGGAGACCGTTGTTTCCCGTCAGGTGCGTGTTACTGGAAATGGCAAAAGTTAATCTCCCTGAAGGCAGCGCTCGCGCAAGAGAAACGGTGCTGTTATTGCGGCTCGTTGAGTCAGGACAGTCGCCGTTCTCCGCAGATGCGCAACCAATTGCCCGGCGGCTAATAGTCGCCCGATGGATCAGGCCAGCCGTCCGCGGCCAAGGCTGGGAACTCGTGGACGATCAAAGACATGCAGTCTTAGAGAGGTTGCGCCTCCTCTGGCCTGCGTGGGAGCAGGATTCGGTCCTGTTGAGAGAACTGGGTCTCAACCCATGGCTGGTGACACACATCCAAGCCTTGCCAGCGTTGCGCAGGCGCCAACAGGCTACCGGTTTCATCCATCGCAAGACCTGGAATGCGGCCTCTGCGGCTGGATCAAAGCGCCGCAGCCAAGTGCTTCCGGGCGCTGTTCTGACGGATGACTGGGTGGTACGCGGACGCACCAATGCAGATGTCCATCTTGTCACCCCTGAATCGCGAATAGATTGGAGGCGCGAGACTGAGCTGAACATGGAGTTCACTGTTTCAGAGAGATCCTGGTTGCGGTCAAGTGGCCTGGGCGGCGAAGCGCCAAACCTGGTTATCACGGTCGAAAACGTTGGTGCCCTCGTTGACTTGCCTATACCGCCCTGTGGGATGGTCGTTTTCGCACCAGGTACTGTGACTGCGGGCGCCGCGAAAATCGTGCGTGAGTTGGCGAGTAGTGCATGGGTGCACTTCGGTGATCTCGATCCTGCCGGAGTTGCGGCATGCTGCCGTATAGCTAGCGATAGCGGCCGTACACCCCAGCTATTCATTCCCAGTTTTGCGAATGAGTATCTCAATGGCGCGCTTCCAGTGAAGCGCAAGTGGCCCCTGTTGCCACTGGATCATCCAATCCTAGCGGCGTTGGTGGCTGCAGGTACTTGGCTTGAGCAAGAAGCCTTCCTCCTCGACCCTCGCTTGCCTATCGAACTTGAGGCGTGCGCGTGCCCAAATTATTAATCTGTAGTTAAATATTAATCTGTAAGTTAATAATATGGAGCTCCAGCAAGCCGGTCTCTGCGGCGATTGATTAGTTGGACGATGCCGAAAGCCATGTTGGCTGCAAACCGGGGTTGAACTGGATCGATGGACAGCGGACCGTGGCGAGCACCCGCAATCAGCCAAAAGGAGATGGCTGCTGACGTGTAAGCGCCAATTTCTCCCCTTAGACTTCACCATTCAAATCCCGGAGAAGTCTACTGCTGCGTATTCTGGAAGCCACGCATCACGACCAGGTTATAAACGTCTTATTGGGAACGGCTATTTAGTGGAGGACATCAGCAGGTCTATCATTCCTACGGCTTGCGGCTGGATGCGTATTCCGACCAAAGAAGCTACTCTATCCGGCGCAAAAAGGCCATCTGTTCCGATCCAACGAAGCCAGTCGATGCGTCAACTGATAATTGAGCGGGGAAGCACCCGCTATGCAGCGATAGCAGTCACTCGGGCTATGGAGGCCGTGCTGCAGCTATCAGCCACAACCGGATCCTCACGACTACCGGTGAAATCCGGCCGGAAACGGTCACCCGCCAATAATGCAGGCTCATCTTGCTGGCATCTATTCTCTGTGCGTTAATCGCCCCTGCTTCGATAGACACCTTCGAGCCTCAAAGCTAAGGCCCAATAGGAGGTGCGTCCATCCACTTGGTCGGACGGCAGAAGGTGCCACAAAATCTAAAAGGATTGCGCAAATGTCCGAACACATCACGGACCTGCAAGCGGCGGTTGCATCGTACGCACCAGACAGGCAGATCATCACCTTCAGCCCGGCGATGCTGGTCCTGCCTCGCGATGGAGCGCGCGGGAACTTCAAGACCGTCGTGCAGATTAGCTACTTCTTCCATGAGTGGATTCACTACCTCCACAACGTGTCGACAGTTCACGGCATTTCCGCGTATTCGAGCTTCATCGGCTTGTGGAACGCCTTCCGGCACACGACGGGTGAGTTGGGGTTGGGTCAAGGCAGCTTCGCCACCTCGTCGGCCGAGGAGTTGAAGACGCGCACCTACTTGGACGTCATCTGGAGCACGCGCCGTCCGGCGGATAAGCCGCTGCTCGGAACGTTGTCGGTGGACATGTGCCGCATAGTCTCGTGCAAGCCGGCAGGGAGTTTCAACGGTACCCCGGACCACCTCGACGTGCTCGTCGAGGTAACCAACGAGCTGGGTGATGTGGTGATCCACCCGAAGGTGATTGGCCCCACCGAGATCATCGAGTCTGTCGCCTATCTGCTCGAAAGTCGTTTTCTGGTTTGCGGATTTAACCATCCGCCGACATCTGCACCCGTCTTCCCCTACCACACGCTAACCTTGTTGGCGCGATACATCGCGCCGGACCTAGACGACAAGACTGTCTTGTTGTGCGGCTTGGCCAGCCTCCAGAGCACGTTCCCGACCGACGCAGTGATCCAATTCCTCAAGGTATGCCACGAGTGCGGTAAGAAACAAAAGGACGCCATCGCATGGCTGACTGCCGAGACCGTCAACCAGTTGAGCCATAACGAACCGGGATTGCGCGCTGGCTTGAAGGAAATTCACGACATGTTTCCCGTTCCAGGCGGCGTGGAGAGGGCCGTGAAGGAGACCATCGCCTTCATGGAGAAAAACCTCGACTTGCGGTTGGACAACCCGTTCTTTGAGCTCGACTTCGTCGACCAGTTCTGTGAGGCCGGGCCCAGCAACTTCGATCAGGTCATGAACCACCTGATGCAAACCCACGGCATTTGCAGTTGCCGCCAAGTGCGGGCCGGATTCGACGATGAGATCGAAAGGGATGATCTTTTCAACTTCGCCGTCGCCGCCAGTGACGACAGGTTGACCGAAGCGCGGCTGGCCATGCTCGCATCTGTGGACTTCCTAGTTCGTCACCTGCAGGCTGACGGCAGCTTTAGGGCGACGGCCGACCTACAGAATCGCGAGTGCCCGTTCTTCAGTTCATGTGGGGAGTCAACCCGACGCGACCATGCAACGGACTGCGCAACCCAGCCTTGGAAGTCCGTCCATACTGGGCCTACAAACCCCTGCAACTATGCCCGAGGCGTGCTGCACTTCCAGCCTGGCGAGCTCAAGTCGAGACCTGGCGAGTGATGTTCGCCCAGGTCCGACTTTTGCCGGTTCGTTGATCGATGCGTGCCTGATAGGTGCTCGCGCTACTTCGGATGTCCTCGAACGGCGCTGTTGCGTAACCCGTCCTGAGGACGAGCTTCCCCTTACCCCGGACGCAGCTAACCCACGCGCACCGTTTCGGGCGTACCCAAGCCGGTGAATCTGTTGAGGATGGCTGAGTGGCTTCACCGTCGTGAACACCGGTAGCTATGAATGGATGCGGCGGGCTGACACCGCTCTGGCTCTCGCTGCCGCATTCGTGAATCTACCGAGCAAGGAAGAGCGATTGGTTGATCGTACAGCGATCGCGTAGTTCATTCCGGAAGGTCAGCGCTAGAGCGGAGGCGCGTTCCGCTTTGGGCACGATTCGGCTGCACGCCCTGTCACGAACGCATCAAATGCTGGCAAGCTGGTCGAGCGGCCGCTCGCGTCGAGAGCAGTCGTTCGCCATTGCATGCGCGACTGGCTGCTCACAGCCTGACGCTGACTGCCGCTTCGCAGCGATTGCCGACCATCGAAGCGACGGCGAGAATGACCTGTGCCGATGCATCGCGTGCATCGAATGAGCACCTGCTACCTAGTGTGAGATGGCCACAGGGCACGGACGTGACCGTTGGTCTAGACTGAGCTTCTTCTGTCGTGCGAGTTCGATCCATAGCATCGCTATCTCGTCGCGAGAGAGGGTATGCAATCGATGGTTGTAGAACACGTCGGTCACATCTAAGGGCAACGCAGCACATCGGACTCCGGCCTCTACTGCGGCCGTCCAGTCCGAACGGCTGCCGCCTGCGAGTTGAGTCAGTTCCGACGCGAAGTCGCCGGCCAGGCAGCCACCCTTGTAGCGCGCTCTTACCACCTTGATGGCAGCGTGTGTCCGCGCGAATCGTTCCAAATGCACCGCCATGATGCCGCGCATGCTCTCCAGGGCCTTGCTGCCGCGGTCACTGAATGTACCTAGCATCGGAACCTTGTTGTCATACAGACGAGTGGGGCAGAACCGAGCGGCGGCCTGAAGACCGGCCTCTACGTTGTGACCGATTGTCTGCATCAGGACGTTCCAGGTGTTCATGTCCCAGTCTGGCTTCTGCTCGCGCCAAAGGCAAACGTGGTCGTCTATTTCTTGCGTGCCGCCGTAGAACTCAGCGAGCAGCGTAGCGTCGCTGTGGGAGAGATCCAGGCACGCGGGAGCGCTCGGATAGAGCGAAGGCTTGAACGGTCGAAAGGTCGTCCAAGGATCCCGTGGCGGAGCATTGGAGGCAGACGCTGAAGAGAAATTCACGACCGCGCGATCCAGCATATAGATTTGATGGGCGAGAACTCGCCCGAGCTCTTGCGCAAGCAAACCCAGTGGCCCCCGACCTGGCTCAAAGGCATCGGAGCTGGTCCTCGGGGGAGCCGCGACATTCATCGTCCCGACATGAATCGTTTGGGCGGTAACCGAGTTCGTATCGATGAGTGCCACGAAGAGGCCCACCGCGGCGTTGACCAGGGCCACGGGGAGCGGTGTTGCCTCATCCTCGTGTGCCTGCTTGATTTCCTTGAGGCGAGCGGCCGTGTATGTTTGTTCGTCGCCGTCGATCTTGGAATGGTGCAGTTTGCACAGAAGCACTAAGTTATCGTACCCGTGGCGCTCCTCTGGATCTTGCTCACTTCGGTAGCGCGCTGAGCCCTCCTTGGAGCCTTCGATGTGGCAGATGTCTCCGACCACCGTTCCATCCCTAACGATTTCGTCGGTACAACCAGGGTATGCACACTGGTTCCTGCAGAACGTGAACAGGCGCTTGATCGTCGGGAGCCGCGGGGCCGTGAGTGGCTTTATTACTGTCATGTCAGAGGTCGAAAGTACTGTGACGAGCGGTGCCGCATCCCAGTTAATCTGTGAGGCCGGAAAAACTTCGCTGCCGCGTGGCGTTTTCCTGCAGTGCAACGACTAGCTGCCGCCAACAAGCCAATTTATCGTAATGTTTCGCCAAGCAAACTCGCCTCATGCAATGGGAATGGCAAGATAGTCGCCTCATCAGTAGAGGCATGAAGCTCCATGGCCTTTCTTGTAAGACCAGCGACATTGCGGGCATCTTCATCCCTGCCAATTACTACGACGCAAATTTCACTGAGTGAAGGAAAACGACGTGCCTTCAAGTTTGCAGGTACGTCCTCTTCTGCAAAACGAGATTGTTGATTGGCTATTCGAATAGCGCCGCTTTTTTGCAAAGGTATCGGAAGTCCCCGACTCAGCCAGAACGTGCGATTGGAATTGGGCTCCGCAAAAATTCCAGTAGCAATGCCGGTTTTATTGTCAGCGACAAGGTAAGTCGGCGATTTATCGGTATCCGTGAGCAGCCTAACAACAGTACCAGACCCACCATCGCGCAGAACCGCAGTGGAGGCTGCGGCACCTACACCGCCCATTTTTAGTTCGCCAAACTGCATAGCGCCATTCCCAAGCTGAGGTACATACCTGCGAATATTGGAAGCGTCGCAGAAGCTTAGAGTTTTGGCTGTCTGAGCAGCTAACGAACCGAAGAACTGACCGATATACGCCTTTAACTGGTCATCGCGCATATCACTCGTGTTCTCATAGTCCTCCGAATACAACGCCAGCATCGCGCGGGCATAGGGCTTCCAATTCTGAGCGCCCATACGGTCAGGAAACAGCGCCATCAGGCGGCCATTAACGAATTTAACCACTACCGGCAGCACTGCTCCATCTTTCCGAGCCCCCGGTTGACGCTCGAATCTTTTGGAATTGAGATTGACTATCCACCATGCCTGCAGGGATGTATTTGCCGGCACCGACTCACTGTCCACATATACAACACCCAATGCGCGAAGCAAATCACGTAAAGCGCTACGTAACTTGTAAGGATGCGGGTCATCTTCTTCTGAGGGCGCCAGCCTAAACTTTTCCCGCTCTTCTGGGTCGAAAAGAACAACTTGAGCCAGCACATCACGCCGCGCCAACGCTTGGTACACCAAAACATATGGATCCCGTTCCGGCTCGTCACGGAGCTTTTCATCCATCTCCACAAGCGCCAACCAAACGCCTTGTTTGTTGGCCATATGTGCACTTAAGTGCCCGTCCAATTCCGACTGGCGCTTTAGCGTTGCCTTGCGAATGGCATCTCGCTCAATCTGCACGCGCTTGGCCTTGGGCAGCCCAGCCGCAAATTTCGCGGATGCCTCTTTAGGATCATCTAGCCACGATATAAGCGGGCCGGCAGGCATGGGGTGAATTGCCACTTTCAAACCACATGCATAAGTGCGCTCATTCTCCACAATTGACGAGGCTTTCCCCAAAAGCAAGTCCAGAGCAGCATTCGTTTCTGACAAGGCCGAGGGCCGAGTAGAAAAGAGTGCTACATGAAGCGTCTCTTCGCTATTCAAGGCCACAACTTCTTTAAGAATTTGTCGGGACAGCGACTCTGTTAGATTTTCGGATTTGCTGATATTTGCGTAGTGTGACGCGCGTGGAGGAGTCTTTCGCTCTAACGAAACGGGGGAAAATCCAATGCCACTGAGATGCTCCTCAAGAAACTTAAAGTACGTTTTTCGCTCAGGTATTCCTATTCCTGTTTCTCCGGGCAGATTCTTATCACCATGGTACGCACCTGCTCGTGGATAAATGGAGACCTTCCGGTCAATCACTGCGCCCAAAAGACCTTTTTCCGTGGCGAGAGATGCCTCATTTACACCGGTTAGTGACAGGATTTTGCGCAGTACAGGTAGCGATCGCCCCCCTTGTGCATCGCTTTCCCCCAACAGCACATTAACTTCGCTCTGCTTAAGCGACACTTGTAATGCGCGCACTCGTTCAGAGCCTCTCGTAAAAAAAGCGTCTGGGGTTAGGAACACATCGAGATACCTTGACCCATCTCGCTTAAATGATGCGGGGTGAATTGGAAGGTAATTGCGAATGGATACGCTGACCGCCACGCGGAGCCGTTGCTGCTCCGGCGTGGAAAGCGCCGAAACTTTGAGCGCTTCCGTCCAGTACCCACGGACATCACCTGTCTTGCGTGACTCGACAGGATGCGGCCTGTAGCCTAAAAGTGTTTTCCCTCCGTACAGAGACTCTCCCGGACCAGCTGGCAATAGGATCCGTGACGAGTCCCGACTATCGTCAAGCACCTTTCCCTCCAGTCCACGACTTGCCAATACCGCAATCAAGTCGTAGAGACGGCGGTCTTTGGGCACTGGGCACGCCGCCCCTTGCACCAAGCTTAGATCGATTGACAGATCGTGCCAGGCAGATTTGGTCGATCGCTCATCCTTCAGAATTTCAAGAACCTCTTCCGAGCGCTCCACGCTAAGCGTAAGTCCTAACCAAATGCTCAAGGCATTCAAAACTTCCACTTTGACCTCATCCAGAGGAGACTCAGGAGCGTAAATCCACAGGTGCAATGAACGACCAGGATTGCTGATGTCAATCCTGCGAATTTCAAACATATCGACACATGGAGCGACCCACGCCAGCACGGCTTCTAAACCACGGAGGTCAATATTCTGATGTGCCAGTTTGCTTTGAGCAGATTTAATTGCCTCGTACGCCCTTACGGGCATGACGTATGAGACTAGCTGCTTTTCGCGCAGCTGTTCCATGTTCAGTTCGAATAAGTATGGGGTGATGATGTCTGCCATGAAGTTACCCTCGTTTTGCCAACGGAAAGAGTTGCTGAAGTCCTTGTAAAAACGGCTGATAGAGCCGAGATGCCAGATCGCGTACTTCTTGCGAGTGCATTGCCGTATCAAGGGTTCTCATGCATGCCATCAGACAACTGGAAGCTTGAGTTTCTGCGTTCGGATTGCCGGCAAAGGTTTGTGGAGCAAACCGCTCATCGACAAAACCGACATACACGGGCACTCCCCCGCGAATACCCCGCCCAATGGTTTGCCAGAGTTGCGTAACAAGGTCCCAACTGTATTGGGTGCGGGCACGAGCCGGCATGATGCTGAATGAACGCCGCAGCGCAAACCCATCATCCAGGGCGAACCTGGCCTTTCGTTCAAAGGTCTTCCCCGCCGTTGAAATCGAGTCCTGTCCTGGGCGCGATTTATTGATCCATTCCATGGTGAAGCGGTTCACACAACCAACAATGCTTTGGATATCGTCGGGACGAGGATGTGGCCTATGCAAAAAATAGATGGTGCTGATAGCGGCACACCCGTCACTTCGCACAATGTTGTGACCTCGTGAAATTGGCCCGATGGGCGCAATCAAGATTGCTCCGTCTGGAGCATCCCCGAAAGTCTCAACCCGTGAACGCGGGAGCAAAACGAGATTCTGGCCGTACGCCTCAGCTTCTTTCGCCTGTTCATGGGCAAAGCCGTCTGCCTTGGCGACTGAATCGGCAACGAGGCAGTAGACCGTGTGCTTTACACCCGCAGCCGTCATCAGTGCATTGGCCACAACCCGCGCATCTCGGTAGTTGCTGACAACCAACAACGCTTTGCGCCTATTGGTGAGAGAGCCGGCGCCCCACGATTGCTCTAAGACCTTCCACTTTTGCTCCAGCCTCGTTCCCGCTGGATTGCTTTGCCCTAGCAAGCGGGCTATTCGCCGAAGGTTGTCACGCCGCACATCGGAAGGGCAGCCGGAAACAGAGATTGGTGTATCACTTAGGGAGACGAATTCGTAAATACTATTTTCTAGAGCTTGAAGTTCAGCGGTAGGCTGGCGCAAGATACCTACAACAGGGGATTGGACGTCGTATCTAGGCGAGGCATCAGCAGCCTCTCCGCCCGCCCAACTTGTACCAGACATGAGCAATACATGCGGCCCAGCTTGTCCTTCCTTTTGGATAAGTCTGTGAAAGTTCGTGAGTAGGTATCGACCAACGCCTAGGTGGTTTACTAGTTTCAGCGCCCCACCCGCATTTTCGTCTGCCCCTTGTTCAAACAGCAGCCCGAATACCGTGCCATAAAGAGGCCGAGGAATGATCGCACCGTAGTGCATCATGAAGCGTCGTGCTGTGTTGAAGATACTATCTGGCGCTAGCTTGAAGTCATCTTCAACAGCTGGCTGATTTCTCACCAGGTAGCCGAAAGTAGACAACACAACATTGGTTAGCAACGCCAGTCCGAGCGCTCTTGACCGCGCTGTGTCGTCATTAGGAATAGACTTGCGACGCAGCTTACTTTGCCCCGTCTGCGCGCTCGTTGAGAACATTGAAAGTGGCCCTCCATTCATTGCTTTCGCAATTTTGTCCAGAGGGCTTCCTTCCCCAGAATCAGTTCCTCGCTCCAACAACTCTCGCTGTATAGGTTTGAGAAATGCATGCGCCGCTAGCAACCTATCGTCGGTAAGTCCCTGAGGAGTATCTTGAGTGTCTTGCTCATCAGCTACCTCGCTGTACAAAGAACTCGCAAGAATGGCAACCTGTTCGAAATAGGCTCTGCGTTCCTCGTTTTCCCCGGGGTTTGCCGTGGACCACAGGTCGCACAGAATGCTTGCCGCCGTAAAAGGCTGCCCGCGTGTAGTCCATAGAAGGTCCTTCTCAAAACGAAGAATGAAGTGGTAAGCCAAGGCCACCGCTCCCTGCAGCCGTGAGAAGGCAGCTTGCCAGCGCACAGTAACCGCCTTGGCGTACTGCCCCCCCAATCGATCTTGCAACGAATTTGCCATTAGCCTCTGATGCTCGGGCAAGAAAGCACCACTGTCAGCGGCTAGCAAACTTGCGTCCTGCAAGCAGTGATCATCAAATGTTTGTTGAACGCTATCCGCTTCGTCAATCAATACAACGTCGGCCGTGTACTGAAATAGCTCCGGAAAGGACATGTGTTCTGCCACCACGCTCTTGTCTGGTGACATGGATAGCAAAGCTTGTGAAGTCATCACTATGACGCTCGCATCAGAAAGAGACATTTGTTGAGCGTGCACAGGGCACATGGAAATCAATGGACACGACCGGAGATCTCTCGTGTCCAACGTTTCTGTTTTCGAACGCTTTGATTTCTGTGGTGCAACCAATCTGTGACAAGGCTTCTCGCGCAGGGTTGGCACGAATGTTGTCTCTCCATCCATTTCACCCCGACTGATCAGTTCACGTTCTGCCGATTGGTATCCTTCCAGCGGGCATGCAATTCCAAGTGACTCGGTCATCGCGGCAGCTGCAAGCAACTTGCTATCTGACTCCATTCCTCCGGCCGCCCAATGGGCGGCACTTAGGTGTTCAGCACGATTGGGGATTGAGCTGATCACGGTAGCCTTAAGCACACCGTGCGCTCGGAGACGCGCCACCAATAGTGATGCGGCGGCTGTGTCACTCGCAATGACGACGACCCTTTTGTCATATCCCGGACGAATCAGCAGAAACAGCAGCGCAAGCAGCAGCGTACTTTTCCCGCTGGACAACATGCCAACCAAATGCTGTGTCTCCGATAAGGTCAGCACGCCATCTCGCCACATTTCGGAGCCCACTGCCTCAATAGATACTCGTTCAAGACGCTTGCGCAAATGAAGCGTGGGCAGCCATTTGGGGAATGTCGCCAATGCCTCGCGTTCATCTACTTCGGCCGCGGTAGACAGCAAGTCAGACCACTTGATTGCGATTGCTGGATTGATTGCCCGTCGTTTGAGCGCAATCATCGGCGCATCAGGTGGGCAAATTGCTGGAACCTCATAACCGATG
Organism: Rhodoferax sp. U11-2br; assembly: GCF_018619435.1. Lineage (GTDB taxonomy): Bacteria > Pseudomonadota > Gammaproteobacteria > Burkholderiales > Burkholderiaceae_C > Rhodoferax. The sequence continues at coordinate 36,879 of NZ_JAHFZF010000006.1, forward strand.
GTTGCTTTGTCCCATCGCACGGTGGACATCCAGTGCCCTGCCGTCGCATAGTGAATCGTCCTTAGTTCGTAGGGAGCAACGTTACTTAGTGCATCTGATAAGAGCGTATATCCAGCATCGTCCGCCGATCTTTGTCTTTCAGGAACCTGCGCGGAAACCGCGTACAGAGTGCGGCCTGCATTGGTCTTGTGGTTGCTTAGTGCATTGCGCCATGCCAAGCGGCTGCAATAGGAACTCGCCATATGCCGCAGCGTGGCGAGCGGCGCACTTGCATCATCTGGTGTGAGCCCCGAAAGATGCCCTTGCAGTAGAGATGGGATGATGTCGGTGGTCTCACCAGGCAAATACCTTCCCAAGAAGTGGAGGCACAAGTCTGCCAGCGCAGTATCTCTAGATTCCTGAGTGGGTCCACGCTTGCTTTCGAGCAAAAGTACTGAGTCGGCGTAGAGCGCAACGAATGACTTGGACTGCCTCATTTTTCTGCCTTTTTCAATAGCTTCAGCAACTCACTCACCGTGAGCAAATCCACTTTTTCCTTGCCTAGCGATGCGCGCGCCCTCGTAAATACCTTTATGTAGTCTGGATTTAGAACCTTCAAGTAGTCGGGAATGACAACGAATCGGACGTGTGTCTTGTAGTCCCTAAAGCGCTTGAATGATCGCGCCAGGCCTTGTGCGGAGATGTGGTCTTTGACATCAACAGCAAACCGCTTGGCATTGCCTTTTTTCCGAATAACGAGATCGACCGTATCAAGCTTTGGCCAGAGATCAACTTCCCAACCGAGTTGCTGTGCACTTTCCATGAGTTTGATTTCGTGCCAGCCCGGCAAGGACCAGAAGAGTCTTGCCGGTCTCCGCAGTTCTAATACGTCCGGCGTGTAGTCGATGGCTTTTGGCCCTTGCATATCAAGCGCGCGCTGTGCGGAATCGTCACGGAGCTCTGTAATCAGCTTCCCACCCACTCTGCGCAACCGCGTCCCCGTGGATGGGCAAAGCAAGACTTTCCCTGCTTCGGCATGCACTGGTGGCATACGTACGTAAAAAGTGTCAATCAGCCTTTGAGCGACTCCTATTTGACGCATGAATATCGGGTGGCGACCCAATAGTTGCGTATAGCCAGACGCAACCGGGACCTCCACCACGGTACGCCGCCAAGCCTCATAGAGTTCTTGACCCGCCGAGCCAAGCTCTTCGCAGCAATCCATTACGGCTTGGTAGAAGACGTGCTCACTATCCTGCTGCCCACGCTCTGCAAGAGCCAGACAGTCACGAGTGATTTCGAAGTTCTCCAACAACCTTGCCGCATAGAACTCGTCCGACACCGGTCCATCTAGTTTTGGGCACCACTCGTACAGCGGTTTCCCTGCAACCCCCAAAAGATCAGCTAACGTGACCGGATATTCGCTCCCATCCAAACATTTCAGAATTGAGGCGACATCCAAGCCTCGCTGCAAGTGAGTTGGATAGGGTACTCGCGGATACCCGTGGGTATCAATTTCATCCTGCAACGCCACCAATCCCACGGCAAAACTCAAAACCATCTCTTCAACTGAGGGGGGCTTGGGCTGTGATGCTGTTTGCTCAGGAAGGAGGCCCAGCATTTCCAGGACGGCTTTCGGGATTTGCTCCAAGTTTCCAACTGATGCATGTGCCAAGTACGCATCTAGCGTCGGGCGCGATACCCCCATCCACGCTGCGGCATGTGATTTCCAGCGTACAGCGGGTGCTCCTGACTTTTCGACAAGCTGAGCTTCAAACTCCGTCATAGGCGCCTTTACAGTCTTTACAAATTCGCAATAAATGCATTATTTGTAAAGTGTAAAGCGTTTTCGATAAATATTCAATAGCCTGCTATTTTGCGCAAACCATCCAGCAGAACTCGCGTTGCTCGGCAATCGTCTTCGTTGTAATCAAGGATGCGCTGGCGCACCTCTGCGCTTCCAGTCTGCACCCACTGGTCATACCACTCGATAGAGGCCGCACCAGACGGATTGGAATCGCGCCACCGGAATCCCAAGTATTTGGCCAGTGTTTTTATGGAGCGGTTATTGACCGGCCACTCTGTCTTTGAAACCACGTCGTAGAGCAGATCGACCATCCACTCTTTTAGAAATAGCGCATCCACGTCGTCTATGCTGCAGACTTCTGGGTACCGCTCAGCCAATTTTTTCCAAGCCGTACGTTCGTACTTAGAGTAGTAATAGACTCGCGCCGCGCCACCAAACCCCATTAGATATTCCCAAGCGCTCCGAAAGGCGACCGCCTCCGCAGCAGGAGTGGGTTCTGAGGCAATGCATGCTATGTAGCGCTCCGTTCCATTCGCGCCGCCCCTGCGCTCCACAAATCCGTGCAGGTAGCAAATCCCTCGCATGGGATCATCCTCAATATCAAAGAAGACCTCTATCTCGGACAAAGGGAGCTCAACCGGTTCACGAAAATAGGGCTTGGCGTCGGGTTGCGTCAACAAAATCGCCCTAGCCCGGTACTTTTGCAGCGTGTCCGGGCCAATTCCAGCAAATGACGTTTTGGCGCCGCTGATGTAACTCGCAGGGTCGCAAGCGGCAAGAGAAGCAACGTTCGGGAAAGTGGCGAACATCGCATCACGTTTTGCACGTCCCAATTCAGCAATTAAGGTGAGATCGTCGACCTCGCGCAAAACCTCGTCACATCGTCGACGCCAATGGCAGTGGCCGCATTGCGCAGACAAGGCAGCACGGGACGTTTCGCTTCGGTCCAGCAGTTGTCGTATGTATTGAAGCGTCTCAAGATACAGCTCCCACCAGGTTGTCTTATTACGCATCCCCTGGGGGGCGGCAAGAGCATAGGGAACTTGCTTGTACCCACCATCCAAGATTACAGCGCTCTTGGTACCGTCAGAAAAACTGAGCAGCTCCAGAATGTTCGTGTAATGCGCGACCTGAACTGCGTAGTGCTTTTTTAGTTTTCCGGAAGATTCCTCTCCGTCAAAGCCCGAACCCGATTTGATGTCACCAGCGACATATGCATCGCCACGCAGGAACAAGAGGTCTGGCTCGCCGACCAAGTCACCATGCTGAATCCTGCCCGCATATATCAGCGGCACTCGGTTTCTGATGGCTTCCAGAGTGCGGGTCTCTTTTTCGGCAGTCTCCAGCGCAAAGAGATTCAGTACACCTTCGCCCATTCTCTCGATAACCTTGAACTCGTGATTCCAACCCTGCTCCCATAACATCTCAAGAAATGGCGAAGGGTCATCGCGAAGACCAGGATCTTCAAAAACGTCCATGGAAACACGATGCGGACAATGGACCGCGTCATACAGCATACTTCCGGAAATCAACTTCATAAGCATCTCCCTGACGGGAATATAGTAAGCTTTTGAAGGGAAAAACCCTATCCCCCGTTTGGGGGATATGAACACATACGCAATTCATAACTGCGACGTGACGGCAGCGCGAAGCTTGTCGAAACCAAACTATTCCTGATGCCTCTCATCCCAACATGAGATGTCAACAGCTTCATTGGCGTCTCCAGTCAGAAAACCCCTCCACAATCTCCGCATAGAACTGTGGCACATCATCAAAATCCTTGATCATGCGGTTATAGCGAACCGCCTTGGCGCGCCAAGCCCCCCTCAGCCTAGGCTCCAGATCGTCCATCAACCACGCCACCAACTGCATCATGTGGTGACGCTCCAAAAGCGGCCGAGTCTCAATCGGCATACGACCGGGGAGCAGCTCAATATCCTCCACCCCCAACTGATGGCAGATGTACTGGCACAGCCCTCGGTTCTGAAATCTCGTGGTCAGCAGCGTTGACAGTTGATGCATAACACGCATCACCCCCACGTTGACGTCTGTATCGCGCAGATCAAACCCATCCACTATAGAGCGGCACAAACGCACATGCCAGGCCGTGGCTCCTTCGTCATAGGACATGATCGGTGAAAGCGGCGACTCCCTCAGGTCACAGCCACATGCATGACATGTCGCCATGGAACCTATCTCGAAGGCACTGCCACGCCCCATTTCCATTCGGTGGAACACCACCGCCGAACCACATTGGGGGCAGCGATCATGAAGCATGCGGTTGTGCTTAATGCAAATGGTGTTGAACGATACCCTCCACGCCTTTCGGAAATACGGCAGAGGGTCATCCGCCAAACATGCGCCACAGAACTGCACGCCATATCCTTCACGCTTGCGGTGGTACATCTTCAAGGTCTGCAGCCAAAACAAAGCCCCAGATGACTTGAACTTGGGGAAAACACGACCTTCATAGGACCGCAAAGTCGTGCCATATGCGACTTCCAAGGGCGTACCGGTACGTCTACTCAATTCATCCAACAACCATTCCGGCGCCAAGCGATCCACATCCCGGTTCCACACCTGGTGCCGATTGCCAAATGCCAGGTTGCAAAAGGTCTGAACCTTCAACCCATGGCCGTAGGCCAAACGCACCAGCCAGGAAGTCAGTAGCTCATCGGGGAGGGGTTTGTACCGAATGGGCCACAACGGTGACGTGAACCCTTTCATTGGCATCAAAGCCGTTGGTATTGTTTCCGTTTGGACGGCGGCACCCAGCGCAGAGATCGGATTTTCTCAAAAGTAATTTGTTCCGTCTTACTGCGGATGGCATCCACGGCCAGTTCCTTGAACAGGTCGCACATGTCACCCAGCGTACCCTCGCTACGCGTGTGCATTTCCAGCATCATGGCTGGGTCTTTCAGCTTTGAAGGCTTCTTGAGAGGCGTGCGCAACTCAAGGGTCGCCAGCAACGCGCCGAACTGGTTGTCGGCCCGCCAAAGTGGCAGTACTTCCGGCGAAAACCGGCTGGACATTTGTGGATCGGTATTGAAGGCGTTGAAGGCGTCTTCGATACCGGCGGCCACGATCACCACCTTGGTTTCATTGCCCAGGCTCTTGAGCGCATTCCTGAAATCCTTCTGACGATTCAGGCTACCGGCAATGAGATGGTGGATCTCGTCGACGATCAACATCTTGACACCCAGTTGCTTAAACAGCAGCTTGACCTGGGAGTTCTTATCTTGCACAGCCGCTGCCGGTTTGTAGGGTGACATCAAAGCGTCAAGGATCCGTGAATAGAAAGCCGACACATCGGGTGTTGGCGGCGACTCCACCATCAAGACAGGACAAATCGTGGTTTCACCTTCCGGATCCAGATCGGGCGGATGCTGTGCCAAAAATCGCTCCAGGATGGACGTCTTGCCGTTGAATGATGGCGCCACCAGCAACATATTGGGCATGCGCGTAATACGCGGGTAGTCCAGCAAGTCTTCCATGCGGCTCAGGATTTCTTTGGCGCGGGGATAACCGAGCCAAGTTCCGGAACGAATCGAATGAATGCGCGCTGCATCAGGCGCATTGACCAGTGCCGCGGCCGCTTCATTGAGATGCGGATAGTCAACTGGTGTGTCCATCATTCATCATCCAGGGGTTGGACGATGTCTGGATCGTAGCCCCGCACCGCAGGAGGCGGCGTGCCGGGACCAGGTGCACGTGAAACGGTCGGCATTGTTTTCATCTTGTCGCCACGCTGCTTGTCATGTTCGGTGCGTCGTTGCTGCTCGCGCCGGGCGGTCTTCGTTTTGGCAGCGGCATCGGCCTCAATGGCACGCTGTTCGTTGATGATGGCAAAGATGGCTTTTTCGTTTTCTGGTGGTATGCCGCGCTCGGCCCCCCGGCGATGTGCCTCACGGAGTTCCCAAATGCTCACTGGAGGCAAGCTGGTGTCCCGATAAGGAATGTGAACGTAGCGCCGAGAAAGTTCATCGAAAAAGTACAGTTGACTGATATCACGTGGATCCCGGTGGAACCGGAATTTCCGCTTGTGCTTGGGAAACTCCGGGTGCGGTGCATTGATCCAGGGCCGCAACACATCATGGTAATAGTGCACGTCATCGATCACCACGCCGTAAGCTTGGATCGTGCGCTCGATGTAGGGCGTGAAGTTGATACGCAACACTTCCTCATCCAGACGGCGTGCAGGAAGACCGCGCCCCGGCTTGCTTTTGGTTCCGAGCAAGCCTTCACGCCACTTTTTCAGCGGTGAGGTGCCAATCCCATCATGTTTGCTGATGTGGTACCTGGCAAAGAAAAGAATGAGCCACTTCTCGATCTCGCTGAAGGTCATGCACGCATTGCCTTCAGCGTCGTATTGCCCCTTTTCATCGGGCCCGGAAAACGTTGCGCCCTTGACGGTTTTGAGTCCTTGGGTGACCGTGCCCATCAGACGCTCAATATGGGCGCCATAACGAGGCGTCTTGACCGGTCGCAGATGTATGTCGATGTCGTATTCATTGCAAGCGGCTTTGAGCATGTCGCCGCGAAACTCGCGGGCGTTGTCCATGTGCAGCGCACCCATGACGCCCCAAAAGGGCCATTCGACATTGGCTAGATCGTGCCGACGGATCCAAGCCTCCTTTGGCAGGATGGAATGCGCAATGCACATGCCTGCAGACATGGCCGAAGGGGCCTCAAGCGTCAAGAACATTCCCAGGCACACCCGACTATTCACGTCGATGGCCAAAGTCACCCAGGCCCGGTTGATGGACTTGCGATGCACATCGTCCACGATGATGACGGGCAACAGGGTGTGATCGATTTGCACAATCGACAGCGGCCAATCAGCATCGGGGATCACACCCTTGATCGGATCATGCCGGTCATGCGCCACAGCGGCACCCTCGCGCCGATGGGTTCGCTCCCGTCCGTCAGTTCGATCTAGCCGCGCCCGGATAGTGTTGACAGCCGGCAATGGCAAACCGGCGTTGGAACAGCGTCTTCGAATTTCGGTCACCGTCTCAGTGAGAGATTGCTTCTGCTGCGTGTCGTGAAAGTTCTCCAGCGCATCCTGTATGAGTGCTTCCACCTCTGGAGAAATCCTGCTGCCCGCCTTGCCGCCGCGTTGTCGCGTGTTGGGCAACAGGGAAGACAACAGCCCGGTTTGCCGAAAAGCCGCCACCCAACGATAAACCGTCGCCCGGCTCACACCGGCCTTGACCGCAATCTGATCAGCCAGTGCTTGAGCATGCCGGTAGTGGCTGCCAAGCAGTGGATCGATCCATTGACGTCGGGTTTTCGCAATCTCCCATAGGTCATCAGGCACATCCAACAGCTCGGACTCAGTCCTGGGTGCGGGTTCCGATTCACCGATCACCCGAGGCGGACCAATGTCACCGATCTTTAGCAGTACCCGCTCTCCAGATTCAGTGTCCCTGGCCAACACCAAGTTGATGTCTGCCAGACTGAGGATGACATAGTCTCTGCCCTCGTTCGTGACCGTGGCACCTTTGTTGATCCAGAGTTGGGGTGGGGCCTGCCTCTTCATGATTGGGCTCCAATTGAGGTTAACGGAACATCGTTTGTGAACGGCAGATCCAGATTCGTCGCCAGATGCCGGGTCAGCACCATGGACCAGATGATGGGCAGCCAATACAACATATCTTCGTCCGTTGAGGACAGGGCGAGCAAAAGTGATTGCGATGAGGTTTCGCCGCCAGCGTCCGCCATTGCATCCAGCACCGCCTGGACATCGGCAGCGGACGGCGTGACATTTCGATATTCGCGCAGAAACTTGAGGTTGGCCAGCCTTGGTGTTCGAATGGCATGCTGGTCCACCGTTATGAATTCCCAACCCCTTTCTTCTGCGTATTGGCGTGCGGCAGCGAACTTGGGCGCATATTTTTCGGCATGGCGCTCCAGGTCTTCAGAGGTTTTGACCTCCACCAAACTGGGCTTGCGAACCGCGCCGGTTTCGGCGTCTGGCAGATATTTGACGAGGACGTCAGGCACATAGCCTTTGGGGACACCAGCAACCGGAATACGAACCGGCTGAACTTCAAACGCCTCTACGCCGTCATCAAAGTCCAGAAGCAACAGATAATCTTTCTCAAGCAACGACTCGAAAGCATCCATCTCTTCGTTCTTTCGGCTGGAGTAGCCGCCTGTGACGAACAGGTAGTTTTTTGGGATTTTTCGGACTGGCATGCAGAACCCCATTCGTAGAATAGTCGTTTAAGAACGTAGTCTCACTAACTTCTGCATTTTGTCTCAACAACTTCTAAATGAAAGACCGCCAAAATGCCTAATTTTCTCATTTCATGCTGACTGTTCACACCAATTTTTATAGCTAACCACCCTTTATAAACAAGGGCTAGAGGCCAATTTTATGCCTCACACCGGCGCACCGCAGGGACTCTGGCTCGACCTCGCCTCGCTGGCGCAGCGTGCGGGTGCCGCGGTGTATGGCCGGGCGCTGGACCTGTACCGCAACCAGAAGGTGCAAAGCCTGAGCATCACCCCCGTCCAGAAACATTGGCTGCTGGAAGGTGAGGTGCAGGGCACGCAGCACGAGCCCTACCAGGTGGAGGTCGAACTCAGCCTGGGCACAGGTGGCCAGCTGCGCACCTGGGACAGCGACTGCACCTGCCCGGTGGGTTACCAGTGCAAACACGCGGTGGCGCTGATGATCAAGGCCGCCTACCGGGGCAAACTGCTGCTGGAGAACAGCAACAGCGCCGATGCCGCCAGCACCCCGGAACAACGCGAAGCCCAACGCCAGGCTGAGGTGGCGCGCCAACAGGCGGCCGAACAACTGGAGTCCGACAACCAGTTGATCCGCTGGCTGGGTGAACTGGCCCGCACCGCCAGCCATACCACCAGTGCGCTGCCCACACCGCCCAAACCCAGCCGCTCCGGCGCCCCGGCAGACCGGCCCGAGCAGTTTTTGTACCTGCTGTCCGTCCTCAACCCGCAAGGCCCCAGCCCACAACTGAGCCTGGAAGTGGTCACCGCCTACCCCAAGGTGGTGGGCGGCTGGTCACGCGCCAAGGCAATGAAGTTCCAGCCCGAGCGCGGCCAGCCGATCTACGACCAGGCCAGCGACACCGACCACGACGTGCTGCAGCTCATGCGTGCCATGCCGGGCAGCTCGGTCCAGTACTACTACAGCTACAGCGCCCGCAACAAAATCACGCCCGAGGGCAAATACGGTGTGCAGATCCTGGAAAAAGCCGCCAGCACCGGCCGCCTGTATGTGCTGGTGCCACCGAGCCAACCCGGCGCGCCCGTGGTTTGGGGTGAACCTCTCACCCTGAGCTGGGAGTGGTATGAGGTGGGCCAAAGCATCAACCACCGCGCCGGTTGGGCCTTGCGCGCCAAACTCGGCGACGGCCAGGCCAAGCTGTGCCTGAACAACCCGCCGCTCTACCTCGACAGCGTCAACGGCCGCTGCGGTCTGGTGGACCTGCAGGGCATGAGCCTGGGCCAGATTGCGGTGCTGCTCAAAACCCCGCCACTCAAAGCCGAGTCACTCAAAAAGTACCAGCCTGAGTTGATGGCCCAGCTGGGCCCGGTGCCACCGCCGCCGGTGCTGGAGCAACTGCCTACGCTGAAAAACATCACCCCAAAAGCCTGCCTGTACCTGCACGCGGTGCCGCCAGACCTGGTGCGTATTGAGGGCCTGATGCTGATGCACCTGAGTTTTGACTACGCCGGTTACCGTGGCTGGTGGGTGGGCCAGGGCAACACCGTGCTGGTGGACGGCCCGCAAGGCCGCGTCATGCTGCAGCGCGACCCCCAAACTGAGCTCGAAGCCATCGTGCGCCTGCGCGACTGGGGTTTTGCCAGCCAGGGCCACGGTGGGTTTGGCATCCCCGGCAACACATCACAACAGCGCTGGCTGCAATTGGTCGACAGCGACTACGCCCCGCTGCGCGAGGCCGGGTTTGAACTCAAACTCGACGACAGCCTGACTCACTGGATCAGCCACGCCAACGCGTTGGACGTGAACATACAAGCGCAGGGTGACGATGAGGCCACCTCACCCTGGTTTAACCTGAGTTTGGGCATGGAGATCAACGGCCAGCGCCACAACATCCTGCCGCTGCTGCCCACACTGATCAGCACCGCCGCGATGAGTCCACGTGATGCGCTCACCGACCTGCCCGATCTACCACCCTTTGTCTACCTGCCCAAGCCCGAAGGCGGCTTCATCCGCCTGCCGACCGACAACCTCAAACCCTGGCTCGGTGCGCTGCTGGAGTTGGTAGGTGACCACGAGCACGACTTCACGGGCGAGAGCCTCAAACTCTCGCGCCTGGACGCCATGCGCACCACCGCCGCACTCGGCGAAGGCGCGGTGTGGGACGGCGCCCAACAGCTGCGCGAGCTGGTACAACGCTTGAGTGGCCGCACCGAGTTGCCGCAGGTGGCCATACCAGCCAGCGTGCAGGCCACGCTGCGCCCCTACCAGCAACAGGGCGTGAACTGGTTGCAGTTTTTGCGCGAATACGGCCTGGCTGGCATCCTGGCCGACGACATGGGCCTTGGCAAAACATTGCAAACCCTGGCCCACATCCAGATCGAAAAAGACGCTGGTCGCTTGACCTCACCCGCCCTCATCATTGCGCCGGTGAGCCTGATGGGCAACTGGCGCCGCGAAGCCGAGCGTTTTTGCCCCGGCCTGCGCTGCCTGGTGATCCACGGCGCGGACCGCCACGAGGTCAGTGGCAGCACCCATGACCACGACATCGTCATCGCACCCTATTCGCTGCTGCCGCGTGACCGCGAAGGCTGGTTGCAGGGCCAGTGGCATCTGGTGGTACTGGACGAGGCGCAAAACATCAAAAACGCCGCCACCCAGGCTGCCCAGGTGGTGGCCGAACTCAACACCCGGCACCGGCTGTGCCTCTCTGGCACGCCGATGGAAAACAACCTGGGTGAGTTATGGAGCCTGTTCCACTTCTTGATGCCGGGGTTTCTGGGCAGCCAGAAACGTTTTACCGAACTGTTTCGCAACCCGATCGAAAAACAGGGTGACCCCGAAGCACTGCAACAGTTACGCGCCCGTGTCACCCCGTTCATGCTGCGCCGCACCAAGGCGCTGGTGGCACATGAGTTGCCGCCCAAGGTGGAAACCGTGATGCGGGTCGAGCTCTCAGGCAAACAAGCCGACCTGTACGAAACCATCCGCTTAGGGATGGAAAAAACCGTGCGAGAGGCGCTGAGCACAAAAGGTTTGGCCAAGTCACAAATCACCATCCTGGACGCGTTGCTGAAATTGCGCCAGGTCTGCTGCGACCCGCATTTGCTCAAGCTCGACGCTGCCAAAAAAGTCAAAACCTCGGCCAAGCTCGACCAACTGATGGAGCTGCTGCCCGAGATGCTGGCCGAGGGGCGGCGCATTTTGCTGTTTTCGCAGTTCACCAGCATGCTGACCCTGATCGAAGCCGAACTCAAACAACGCGGCCTGAAGTGGGTCAAACTCACCGGCCAAAGCCAGAAGCGCGACGAGATCATCCACCAGTTCACCAGCGGCGCGGTGCCGCTGTTTTTAATCAGCCTGAAAGCCGGTGGCACCGGCCTGAACCTGCCGCAAGCCGACACCGTGATCCATTTTGACCCCTGGTGGAACCCGGCGGTGGAAGCCCAAGCCACCGACCGCGCCCACCGCATCGGCCAGACGCAAAGTGTGTGGGTGGTCAAACTGGTGGCCCAAGGCACCATCGAGGAACGCATCCTGGCACTGCAGGAACGCAAAGCCTCACTGGCCGACAGCATGTACAGCGGCTCGGTTGGGCGCAAGGAACCGCTGTTCAGCGAGAGTGATCTGGCGGAGTTGCTCAAGCCGTTGGCGGGGTGATTCTTCTATTTTGATAGCTATCTGCCGTTTTTAGATAAGGGCTAGGAGCTTATTTGGTGTGTAGCAGCTGTTATTGACATGCAGCGACTTGAAACGCCGCGCTGGCAGCGGTTGTGGACGGCGGGATTGCAGCGGGAGCGGTCACCAAGCTTGTCGCGTCTGTCGCCGGCTTCCACTGCAAAGCAGTCGTCTACCGTAGGCTGTCGACGTTGCGGAACTCGTTGCGCAACGTCACTGAGTAATCCAAATCCGATAGAAGCCGCCGAAGTGCAACCGGCAACGCTGAGAATAGCGGATCGAGATAAAGGGCAAAGAATGGACGAGGATTCCACCGACGAGATTGAGCGTCAAGCGATTCGCAGGAAGCTGGTTCAGGTGAAATACCTGACATTCGTACTTGGGCCACCGCAATGTGCTCCAGCTAGAGGGCCAAACTATCGACCGGATATCGATGAGCGAGACGTCGTTGGCCCTGTACTACACCCTGGTCGAAAAGACGAGTCGGCCTACCGTCCCGGCAACGAATTCGCAAGCGAGTATGCCGCGTTGAAGGCTCAGTGGGAGACATTCGGACTGCTGCTCAATCGAGCCAAATCCGAGTCTGACGCGCTGGTGAGCAAAGTGATGATGAAGGGCGCAGCCGTTGAGCTGCGCTCCTTCATGGACACCTTGCCTCGTTACGTTCGACTGGTTTCCCAGTTGCCTCAGCACGACGGAAGCATGCCCCGCGCATACATGTGCCTGCTCGATGATGAACAGGCGGAGTTCCGCTCGGCCACCAAAGCATTCAACGTCGCGCGAGAGGCTATCTTTGGGCAACTCAATAGACTCCGCAACAACGTCGGCGCACACATGAGCCAGCCGCTTCTGGTCGGCGCCGCTGCACCGTCGCGCGGGGAATCGCTCGGGTGGGATGCAATCGAGGGGCTCTGGGACGCTCTGGAGCCGGCATTAGTCACAGAGATTGTCGAAACGGGTGATGAATTGATGGACTGCCTCCGCCGGCTACCACTGCACGAGTTCTTCCGATTCGAGAGTCCGACCCGTATAAGGCTGCACGTTCCGTTGGTCGGACAACTGGAAGGTGCCTCGGTTGTGCTTAACGGGCTAAGCGAGTCCCTCGTCAAACAAATTGAAGGCCAGGACTTAGGGCCAGCCCCAGTTTCTCGAATTAGCCTGCCGATAGCGATGGTGCTGCGAGGGACCTGAATCACCAGACGCTTGTCGGCCTGTGATTCAAGATCGTCGCAGAGGTGAGAGTGCTCGGTAGTTTTTGCAATTTGGCCATGTTGATCGCCTCCACAGCTCTAGCCGTCCTGGTCGTTGCTGCGCTGACTAGCGAACGCTTTGTGGGCAACTGCAGTCATTCAGCTGCGAAAGTTGAGTGGCTGCACCCAACCTGAAGCTGCCCTGCGTTGCATCCCAACCTACTGAAGGCGGGTGGTGGGGTTGCCGGGCGCAGAACCCATTCGCGTGATGAAACCGTCAGCAAACTGTCCCGGTGGCAACACCCGAACAAGCAGCCCACCCAAGCCGTGTCCCGCGAGGGGGCCGGAGAACGGCAACCCCGCCGCCCGCCTGGCGCCACCTGCTCAGAGAACCTGAACCACACTCTCCCATTCATAGCTACCAGCCCAAATTACAAAAGGGCTAGAGGCCAATTTCATACCCAATTCTCAAAGAATCACCTTTTGAGTCAGTTGGGCAATCACAAGACACTCGGCTACCACCTGCGCGCCAAAACCGCTGGCCGCGTGTTGGCACAGCAGGCCCTCAGATCTTTTTGGCATAACCAAGCAATCAATCCGTATTTGGTGTTTCCAACTGGCCCGCTTACAGTCAGTGGTTAAGCCAAACGCCCGGCCCTGCCAGGGCGCGATAACAACAACACTTACTCTCAATTTTTAACTCTCGGAACGCACTTATGAAGAAAAATCGCTTCACGCCCCAGCTGACTGCCGTGGCCACGATGGCCCTGTTGGGCGCCGTTTTGGCAACCCCCGCGTATGCCGGCAAAACCCTGGACACGATCAAGTCGCGCGGCCAAGTGGTCTGCGGGGTGAGCAGCGGGGTCAATGGTTTCTCGGCGGCGGACTCCACCGGCAAATGGACCGGCCTGGATGTGGATGTGTGCCGCGGCCTGGCGGCAGCGGTGCTGGGAGACGCCGACAAGGTCAAGTTTGTGCCGCTGAACTCGCAGCAACGTTTTACCGCCCTGCAGTCGGGTGAGGTCGACATCCTGGCACGCAACACCACACTGACGCAGACACGCGACGCCTCACTCGGCTTTTTTGCCACCGTGACCAACTACTACGACGGACAGGGTTTCATGGTGCCGGTCAAGAGCAAGATCAAAAGCGCCAAACAGCTCAAGGGCCAAACCGTGTGTGTGCAGTCCGGCACCACCTCCGAGAAAAATCTGGCAAGCTACTCCAAGGCCAATGGCCTGAACATCAAACCGATCGTGTTTGAGCAATTTGACGCCGCCAACGCCGCCTATTTCTCAGGCCGTTGCCTGGGCTACACCACCGATGCCTCGGGCCTGGCCTCGATCCGCAGCAAGGAAGCCAAGGACCCCAAAGACCATGTGATCCTGGCGGACCTGATCTCCAAGGAACCCCTGGGCCCGCTGGTGCGACGCGACGATGCCGAGTGGTTCACCATCGTCAAATGGGTGATCTACGGCAGCTTTGAGGCCGAGGAGTTTGGCATCACCCAGGCCAATGTGGACGAACTCAAGACCAGCAGCACCGACCCGCAGGTGCAGCGCCTGCTCGGCGGTGGCAAGGAAGATTCGGGCAAGGTGCTGGGCCTGGACAAGGACTGGCTGGCCCGCGCGATCAAGGCCACCGGCAACTACGGCGAGAGTTTTGAGCGCAACCTGGGCAGCAAGTCGGCAGTGAACCTGCCGCGTGGGCTCAACAAGCAGTGGAACCAGGGTGGCCTGATCTACGGCTACCCGGTGCGCTAAAACGCCAGACGCTTGCACAGCGGGCGTCTGAAAACGCACCCCCGGCCTGATGCCATCAGGCTGGTGAGACACTGGACTGAATGCTACTTATAAAATAGCATTCAGCCCTTTATTTTTGAGGGCTGCAGGCGAAATACATGACATGCTGCCATGGGCGCTGGCTGCCTTATTTGGCGGCCTGCACTTCGCCCGCCGCACCGCCGATGCCAAGCCGGTAGCCCAGCGAGATGTAGTGCATGCGACCCGCAGCGCGGTTGACGTGGATGGCGATGCCAAAGGGCACGCTGCGCCCCTCGACCACATTGCCACCCAGCTTGCGTGAGAAGGTGACGGTGGTTTTGTCGCCCTCCTTGCCACTCTTCACCTGAACACCAGCAGGCAATGTGGCGGGTGATTTGCCGCTTTTCCATTGCAGCAGTTCAAAACTGCCCGCGTTCACGTATTTGCCCTTTTTTGCGTCGCCACCGGGCATGCCACGCATGTCTTGGTGGCAGCTCGCCCAGCAGCCAACCAGCGCGGCCTGGGGCACCTTGTCATCCAGCAACATGATCGCGGCCTTCAGGTCGTTTTCGGCATCGCTGCCGGGTTTGGTGTCGGCGGGCGGTTTGAAGGACAGGCGCACGTTGAGCGTCCCTTTGTCAACAGCGGCCTGCACACTGACCGGGAAACTCACGGTCGTTGGCATGGCCTGCGCTTCAGGTTCGCGCGGCGCCAAGCGTTTGGCGGTGTAGTCGAGCCCCTTCTTCGTTTCATGGCAGATGATGCACGGCTGTCCGGCCTTGACGATGCTGGCGCCAGGATGCTGGCTGCTGATCCATTCGATGGGTGTGGCGCCTGCATGGAAAACCGTGATGTCGCGCACCGCAACCTTGCTCCAGTCGGGTTCAGCACATGCGGCGCTGCCGATGAGCACAAGGGGCAGACAGATGGCGAGGCGAGTCGATGGCAGCATATGAACTCCTTTCATGAGATGTGTGTGATGCGCAATGGGGTGAGCAGGTCTGCCAGCCATCTGGCGTGATCTGCCTCAGCAGACTCATTCCTCTTCCGGCATGTCCGCTGGCAACTGGTGGGCGATGCCTTTGTGGCAATCGATGCAAGTGCGGCCGTTCTCGCCGATCAAGGTATGCATGGCGACGGCGCGCGGCGTCTGCTTGGCAGTCGCCATGCCAGCCACCTGGTGGCAACTGCGGCACTCGCGCGAGTCGGTTGCCTTCATGCGTGCCCATTCAAGCTGCGCGAGTTCCAGGCGCTTGGCGGCAAACTTCTCGGGAGTGGCAATCGAGCCGCTGACTTTGCCCCACAGCTCCCCAACAGAGAGCAGCTTCTTTTCAAGCTTTGGCAAGAGGGGTTTGGGGATGTGGCAATCGGCGCACTGCGCACGCACGCCGCTGCGGTTGTTGTAGTGTGGACTCTGCTGGTATTCGGCCGTAGCCGTGTGCATTTCGTGGCAGGCGTTGGCGCAAAATTGCGGCGAGCTGGTCACCTCAAAGGCATAGTAAGTGCCACCTAAAAGAACAATGCCAGCGAGGCAACCCACACCGAGCAGCGCCAGCAATGAATAACGCGCAGATAGGCGCGTCAAGGTGGTCACAAAGGTCTTCAGGGAATGCAAAAAGCGGGACGACATGGCGTGCTTTCAGGGCCTTCAAAGGCCGATTGGATGGGTGTTTATCAACGTGTTAATTTAGCAGTTATGCACTTTGATATGGCTCAAGATACTGGCTGCTTCTGTGTCGTCTGATGATGACGAGATAGACTGTAAAACCTCAACTTAACTTGAGGTCAATAGGTGTGACAAAAGAAACTTCCAGCACGCCCCTGCTATCAGTCGGAATCGTGGCAAAACGCAGCGGCGTGGCGATCTCCACCATCCACTTCTACGAGGCCAAGGGGCTGATCACCAGCGTGCGAAACGAGGGCAACCAGCGGCGTTATGCGCCGGTCGTGCTGCGCCACATCGCCGTCATCAAGGTGGCACAGCGCACCGGCATTCCGCTCGAAGTCATCCGCGACGCGTTGAGCCGCTACCCACCCGGCAGCAGACTGAGTGCGACCCAATGGAAAACACTGGCATCTGGATGGCGAGACGACCTGGATGATCGGATCAAGAAGCTGGTGCGCCTGCGCGACGAACTCAATCAGTGCATTGGCTGCGGCTGCTTGTCACTCAAAGACTGTCCCATGCGCAACCCGGGCGACATGCTCGGTGCAAAAGGGCCGGGGGCGCGGATTCTTGAACGTCCCTAACCATGGGTGATGGCATGTGGCCAAACCATCTGGAAAGTGGCCTGGACCAAGCAGCCGCTACACCGGCTTGGCGAATCCACCTTCCACCCAGCGCAGCGCACTGGCCCGGTTGAGCTTGAACGCGGGTGGCACCCGCACCTCAGCCAGCAGTTCATCCAACTCGTCTTTGGCACTCAACAGTGCCGAGGGGTTGTCGTCATCGGGCGTGATGTCCAGGCACACGGTGATGCGCCCGGCGTCATGCGCCACGGTGATGCTCTGGTGCAGTGTGGCGTGCAGCTGCTGTTCGCTGCGGCGCACAAATTCGCGGGCGGTTTTGACCAGGGTGATGAAGGCGCTGCCGTCCAGCGGTTTGGGATTCTTTTTGTCGCGCCCCATGGTCCAGGGGCCAACCAGGGCCGGTTCGGACTGGCCGTCTTGGGTCATGGCCACGGCCCAGCCGTCGTCGTCTTCGTTTTTGATGACCTGGGCGGTCCAGCCATCGCTGCGCCACAGACGGGGTTCTTGGGTTTTGAGGGGTAAGTCAGTCACTGGCAGGCCGTTGTCAAATGAAAACGCTGGCCACAGCCAGCGTTGATGCCAGGATGCTAACCGGGTTGCGGGTGATGCCCGCCTGGGTTACTTGTGTCGGATGGTATTGCCGATGACCCCACCGACTGCCGCGCCCCCCACGGTGCCGACCGAGCTGCCGCCGGTGAGCACCGCACCGGCCACCGCGCCGATGCCCGCGCCAGTGATCACGTTGCGGTCACGGTGTGAGAGGTTGGCACAGCCACCCAGGGCCAGGGTTGAGGCCAGAACCAAGCTTAGAGAGAAGAGTTTGAGTTGGTTTTTCATAGGGGCCGATGTTCATGCAAACGACACCGGCTCCGCGCCCGATATGTATCAACGCGTATCTGCGCCTGGGCGTGCATTTGCATTTGGACACAAGTTACACACCTGGCTTACCCGCAGCAGCGCGCCCACGCGCTGGGGTGTGGGGGCCAACCTTGCGGTATTCGTCAGGCGTCATGCCCATCAGCCTGCGAAACATGCCAATGAACGCCGACGCACTGCCATAACCCAGGTCCAGTGCGATGGACTCCACGGTGTGACCGGCTTGTAACAACGGCATGGCGCTGACCACCCGCAAGCGCTGGCGCCACTCGGCAAAACTCAAACCCAGCTCACGCTGAAAACGTCGCAGCAGCGTGCGTTCGGTGGTGAAAAAAGCACTGGCCAGCTCAGGCAGGCTGCGGTTGTCACCCGGTTGCGCCATCAGCGCGCGTAACACCGGCGCCAGCACCGGGTCGTCCGAGGTGGGCAAATAACTGCCCGCCACCGGTGCCTGCGCGAGCTGGTCCACCAGCACCTGCAGCAGCCGCTCTTGCGCGGGGGTGCGTGGTAACGCAGGTGGGTTCTGGCGCAGTTCGTCCAGCAGTGCACGCACCAACGGGCTGACCGTGAGGGCGCAGGTGGTGGCAGGCAGCGCCGTGGTCAGCTCCCTGGCCACATAAAGGGAGCAATGGCAGGCCTCGCAGCGGTTCAGGCCGACGTGTTCCACATCAGGCGGCAGCCAGATGCCGTACTGCGGCGGCGCCAGGTAGTGGTGATCGGCCAGCTTGACCTCCATCACACCGCTGTACGCATACACAAACTCGCCCCAGGCATGGCGGTGTTTGGGATAGATGGCTTGCGCTGGCATCACCGCGCTGCGAAAGTAAATCGGCGCGGGCAAGGCGTAGGCAAACGGTGGCAGATGCAGGCGCTGGGTGGGTGGTGGCATGGCAGACGTGAGGTTGGTGGATTGGCTGCTGGGTGCTATGACTTGTCTGATTGGCACTATATCCATCAAATCCGTCGCACCTATCATGCAGTTCCTCGTTTTTGTCTGGACCGATTGATGACCACCCGCCATGCGCTTGATACGCGCGCCTCGTCCCTGATGCTGCTGTTGTGCCTGTTGTGGGGCCTGCAGCAGGTGGTGCTCAAAGCCACCGCCCACGAGATTGCGCCGATCATGCAGATTGCCCTGCGCTCGGGCGTGGCGGCGCTGCTGGTGGCGGGGCTGATGTGGTGGCGCAAGGAACCCATGTCGCTCACCAACGGCACCCTGCCCGCCGGTCTGGTGGTGGGGGCCTTGTTTGCGCTGGAGTTTTTGCTGGTGGGTGAGGGCCTGCGCTACACCTCGGCCTCCCACGCGGTGGTGTTTTTGTACACCGCGCCGATTTTTGCGGCGCTGGGCCTGCACCTGAGGTTACCCGCCGAGCGCCTGAGTGCGCTGCAATGGTTGGGCATCAGCCTGGCGTTTGCTGGCATTGTGCTGACCTTTTTTGGCCGCAGCCAGCCAGGCAGCAGCGCGGCCCTGAGCAGCAACATACTGCTGGGGGATGCCCTCTCGCTGCTGGCCGGTATGTCCTGGGCGGCGACCACCGTGGTGGTGCGCTGCTCGCGCCTGGCCTCGGCATCCGCTTCCCAAACCCTGCTGTACCAGCTGGTGGGGGCGTTTGTGTTGCTGATGCTGGCGGCGCTGGCGACAGGGCAAACCGGCATCCACTTCACACCGGTGGTCTGGGCCAGCCTGGTGTTCCACTCAGTCATTGTGTCGTTTGCCAGTTATCTGGCCTGGTTCTGGTTGCTGCGGCATTACCTGGCGACGCGGCTGGGGGTGTTCTCGTTCATGACGCCGCTGTTTGGCATGGCCTTTGGTGTTTGGCTGTTGAACGAGCCGCTGGAAGCCAGTTTTGTGGCCGGTGCGGCGCTGGTGATGGCCGGGGTGATGCTGGTGAGCCTGCGTGGTGCCATCCGCTGGCCAAGTCGGCTGCAAAGCAGGGCTTAAACTGCTGACTCCTTCCTCCAACCCACACCACTGCCATGACAAGTTTGCCCGCGCTGCCCTGTTACCTCAACGGTGAATTCACCACCCTGCCCCACGCCAAGATCAGTGTGATGGACCGAGGCTTCATTTTTGGCGACGGTGTCTACGAGGTGGTTCCGGTCTACAGCGGTAACCTGTTCCGCTTTGAGCAACACATGGCGCGGCTGGAGCGCAGCCTCAAGGAGTTGCGCATCCCGAACCCGTCCACACGGGCACAGTGGGCCGAGATTGCCCATAAATTGATAGCTGACTACGCGCATTCCATCGGGGCTAGCACCGAAAAAGTCGATCAACTGATCTACATCCAGATCACCCGGGGCGTGGCCATGCGTGACCATGTGATGCCAAACAACATCACGCCCACGGTGTTTGTGATGACCAATGTGATGAAACCCGCCACAGAGGAGCAGCGCAGCCAGGGCGTGGCCTGTGTCACTGCCGACGACTTCCGCTGGGAAAAGGCCCACATCAAGGCCACCAGCCTGCTCGGTGCGGTGTTTGCGCGCCAGATCAGTTACGACGTGGGCGCGATTGAGACCGTGATGTTCCGCGACGGTTATCTGAGCGAAGCCGCCGCCTGCAACGTCTGGGTGGTGAAAAACGGCCAGCTGCTGGGCACCCCCAAGGACAACCTGGTGCTCGAAGGCATCCGCTACGGGCTGATTGAAGAGCTCTGTGCACAGCAGGGTATCCCGTTTGAGCTGCGTCGCATCACCCGCGCCGAGGTGCTGGCTGCCGACGAAGTGTTGCTGTCGTCTGCCACCAAAGAGGTGCTGCCGGTGACCCTACTCGACGGTCAACCGGTGGGCAATGGCCAGCCCGGGCCGGTCTATGCACAGCTGTTTGCAGGCTACCAGCAGGCCAAGGCAGCCGCGCTGGCGACGTCTCTGGCATAAAAACTGCTTCAGTACAAGTTCTATAGCAGTGGACGCCGTTTCAACGGTTGTGCACAGCGTAAACTTGTTACGTCGTTGGGCCAGCGGAATTTTCGGCCTGACGCGGTTTTCTAATCTTTAGGAGCTCACACGCATGAAACTGAAATTCCTTGCCGCCGCCGTCCTGGCTTCTGCCGCCCTGGTTGGCACCGCCAGCGCTCAGCAGTTCTTCCGCATTGGTACCGGCGGCACCGCTGGCACCTATTACCCGGTGGGTGGCATGATTGCCAACGCCGTGTCCCAACCTGGCAAGATCATTGCCACCGCCCAAGCCAGCAACGGCTCGCTGGGCAATGTCAACGGCATTGCTGGCGGCGCGATGGAAGCCGGTTTCAGCCAGTCCGATGTGGCCACCTGGGCACAGACCGGCACCGGTATTTTTGAAGGCAAACCCAAGGTCGCGGGCCTGCGCATGATTGCCAACCTGTACCCCGAGAGCATCCATGTGGTGGTCAAGAAGGGCTCTGGCTTCAAGAGCATTGCCGACCTCAAGGGCAAACGTGTGGCGCTGGACGAACCCGGCTCCGGCACCCTGATCAACGCCCGCCTGGTGCTGGCCGCCTATGGCATCAAAGAGGCCGACATCAAACCCGAATACATCAAGCCCAACCAGGCTGGTGACAAGATGAAAGACGGCGCACTGGATGCCTTCTTCTTCACCGGTGGTGCACCAGCGGGCGCGATTGCCGAGCTGGCTTCGGCAGGCTCCGGCATTGAGCTGCTGCCAATCGACGGCCCACAGGCTGACGGCTTGCGCAAATCGAGCAGCTTCTTTGCGGTGGACTCGATCCCGGCCGAGACTTACAAGGGTGTGGCTGCCATCAAGACCCTGGCCGTGGGCGCACAGCTGGTGACCAGTGACAAGGTCGACACCGAAACCGTCTACCAGATCACCAAAGCACTCTACAGCGATGCCGCCCAGAAAACGCTGGCCGCCGGTCACGCCAAAGGCAAGTACATCACCCTGCAAAATGCGGTGCAAGGTGTGGGCATTCCTTACCACCCAGGTGCCGAGAAGTTCTACAAAGAAGCCGGTGTGCTGAAGTAAGCGCCCACCTTGTTGTGATTCCCGACGGGCGGAACACTTCCGCCCGTTGTCGTTTATAGCCAACCAGAAACTTCCCATGAGTGCCATACCCACCGTCCTGCCCGATGACAAACAGCTTCTGGCGCTGGAGGAAAAGTTCGACCCCGAGATGCGCTTTCGCCCCTCGGTGCCCCCCGCCACCCAGCTCATCAAGTGGCTGCTGATTCTTCTGAGCTGCTTTCACTACTACACCGCCGGTTTTGGCCTGCTGCGCGAAACCACCCACCGCGGCGTTCACCTGGCCTTTGTGCTGGCACTGATCTTTTTGGTGTTTGCCGGCAGCAAAAGCGCGGGTGAACGCAAGGTGCACAACAGCCTGGGCACACCCGGCGGCATCCCGCTGTACGACTGGCTGCTGGCCATCGGGGTGGCGCTTGCGGTGCTCTACATCCCCTATACCTTTGAAGACCTGGCGTTTCGGGTCGGCAACCCGGACAACTACGACGTGGTGTTTGGCACCATTTTGTTTGTGGCACTGCTCGAAGCCACACGGCGCAGCATGGGCTGGCCGCTGCCGCTGATTGCGCTGGGCTTCACCTTCTATTCCTTGTTTGGCCAGCATTTCCCAGGCTTGCTGCAGCATGCGGGCTCGAACTGGAGCCAGTTCATCAACCACCAGTACCTGACCAGCCAAGGCATCTATGGTGTGGCGGTGGGCGTGGTGGCCACCTACGTGTTCCACTTTGTGCTGTTTGGCGTGATGGCCACCCGCATCGGGCTGGGCCAGCTGTTTCTGGACATTGCGTCGAGCATTGCCGGGCGTTATGCCGGTGGCCCGGCCAAGGTCAGTGTGTTTGGCTCGGCCATGTTTGGCATGTTGTCGGGCTCCTCGGTGGCCAACGCGGTCACGGTCGGGTCCTTGACCATTCCGGCAATGATCCGGGTGGGCTACAAGCGCGAATTCGCCGGTGCCGTCGAGGCCGCCGCCTCCACCGGTGGCCAGATCACACCACCGGTGCTCGGTGCTGCCGCGTTTTTGATGATCGAATTTTTGGGCCTGCCGTATCAGACCATCATCACCGCCGCCATCATTCCGGCGTTTATGCACTTTTTTGGTGTGTTCATGCAGGTGCACTTTGAGGCCAAACGCTATGGCCTGCGTGGTCTGACCGAGGAAGAAATGCCCAAACTGCGCCAGAGCCTGAAGATGCGCTGGCCTACCCTGATCCCGCTGGTGTTGCTGATCAGCATTTTGGTGAGCGGGCGCACACCGTACCTGGCAGCGTTTGTGGGCATCACCTCCTGCGCCATTGTGGGCCTGACCACCTCGGTGCAAGGCAACACGGGTAAAAACTGGGGCTTGATGGTGCTCTTGCATCTGGCGCTGACGGCGATTGCTTTCACCCATCTGGACGAGATGGTCAAGCTGGGCATTTTTGCGGTGAGTGTGGTGGTGACCGTGGGCCTGATGCGCGGCCTCAAGATCCGTGGCCGCATCGCCCCGGGTGTGCTGGTGGAAGCTTTTGAGACTGGCGCCAAATACGCGCTGGCGGTGGGTGCCGCAGCCGCTACCGTGGGCATCGTCATCGGTGTGGTCACCCTCACCGGTGTGGGCTTCAAGATCAGCTTCATCATCACCGGTGCAGCACAAGCCATTGCCGGTGGTCTGAGCAACATCATCCCGGGCTACCTGATGTCCTTGCCATCGCTGTCGCTGCTGGCCGCATTGGTCATGACAGCGGCGGTCTGTATCCTGATGGGCGCTGGCATCCCGACCACCGCCAACTACATCATCATGGTGACGGTGGCCGCACCCACACTGGTGCAACTCGGTGTGGAGCCGCTGGTGGCGCACTTCTTTGTGTTTTATTACGGTGTGTTAGCCGACATCACACCACCGGTGGCGCTGGCGGCGTATGCGGCGGCGGGTATGGCGGGCAGCGACCCGTTCAAGACCGGCAACACCGCGTTCCGCCTGGGCATTGCCAAGGCACTGGTGCCGTTTGTGTTTGTGTTCTCGCCCTCGCTGATTCTGGTGGCCAAAGGCTTCACCTGGGCCGACTTTGCGATCACCTTCACCGGCTGTGTGCTGGGCATCACCTTCCTGGCCATGGCGTTCTCCAAATACTGCTTGGTGGAAATGAAACGCTGGGAACAGGCGCTGTGTATCGCCGCCGCCTTGCTGATGGTGGCGCCGAGCCTGAGCGCCACCTTGATTGGTGTGGCCATGGTGGTGCCGGTGCTGCTGCGTCAGCTCAAAAGCTGGCGTGCCGTGCAGACCACCGGGCTGGCCACCTAGCCCCAACGCCATAGGCCGCCGCAGCCCGGACCAAGGGCGACTGCGACCTGACGGTGTCTGACGAGCCGTTCGCCCTGAGCCGGTCCCCATTCAAGGACCGACTCGGGACGAGCGGCTCTCGTCCTTGTAGGGCCAGAGAAACAACACACCTGGCCTCTTGAATTCCCGGGATTGACCCCCAGTTACCGGTTCGCTTGCGTACCAGCCGCCCTCGGCTCGCTGGTTTTTTTAATGCTTTGAGAACACCGACAACCCATGAGCAAACAAACCCTTTCCTTCCAGGCCGAAGTCGCCCAGCTGCTGCACCTGGTGACCCACTCGTTGTACTCCAACAAGGAAATTTTCCTGCGCGAGCTGATCTCCAACGCCTCCGACGCCTGTGACAAGCTGCGTTTTGAAGCCATCAACGACAGCGGCCTGTACGAAAACGCGCCCAATCTCGAAGTGCGTGTGTCCTTTGACAAGGACACCAAGACGCTGACCATCACCGACAACGGCATCGGCATGAGCGCCCAGGAAGCCATCGACCACCTGGGCACCATCGCCAAGAGCGGCACCAAAGACTTTGTCTCCAAACTCTCGGGCGACCAGAAGACCGACTCGCAGCTCATCGGCCAGTTTGGCGTGGGCTTCTACTCCGGCTTCATCGTGGCCAACAAGATCACGGTGGAATCGCGCCGCGCTGGCATGAAAGAAACAGAAGGCGTGCGCTGGATCAGCGGTGGCGCCGGTAACTTTGAGGTCGAGACCATCACCCGGCCCGCACGCGGCACCAGCGTGATCCTGCACCTCAATGACGAGGCCCTGGAATACGCCAGCGCCTGGAAGCTCAAGAGTGTCATCAACAAATACTCCGACCACATCAGCCTGCCGATCCTGATGGAAAAGGAAGAGTGGAAAGACGGCGAGCTGATCAACCCGTCGGACGAAAACGGCGGTCGCCAACCCGGCGGCATGGTCAAGACCGGTGAGTGGGAAACCGTCAACAAGGCCAACGCCATCTGGGCGCGTGCCAAGAAAGACATCTCGGCCGACGAGTACAACGAGTTCTACAAACAGATCAGCCACGACCAGGAAGCCCCGCTGGCTTACACCCACAACCGCGTGGAAGGCAGCACCGAATACACCCAGCTGCTCTACATCCCGGGCAAGGCACCGTTTGACCTGTACAACCGCGACAAGTCGGCTGGCGTCAAGCTGTATGTGAAGCGCGTGTTCATCATGGATGACGCCGAAGCACTGCTGCCGACCTACCTGCGTTTTGTCAAGGGTGTGGTCGACTCCTCTGACCTGCCACTGAATGTCAGCCGCGAGCTGCTGCAGGAAAGCCGCGACGTCAAAGCCATCCGCGAAGGCTGTACCAAACGTGTGCTCGGCATGCTTGAAGACCTAGCGAAACACGACAAGTTGCCCGAGGCTTCTGCGGATGGCGTGACCGATGTGTTAAGCGCCGAAGACAAGGCTGAAGCCGAGAAAAACGCTGGCAAATACACCAAGTTCTACAAGGAATTTGGCGCGGTGCTGAAAGAAGGCCTGGGCGAGGACTACAGCAACAAGGACCGCATTGCCAAATTGCTGCGTTTTGCCAGCACCACGTCTGATACGGTGGCGGTCAGTTTTGCCGACTACAAGGCGCGTATGAAAGAGGGCCAGGAAGCCATCTACTACATCACCGCCGACACCCTGGCCGCAGCCAAGAACAGCCCGCAACTCGAAGTGTTCAAGAAAAAAGGCATTGAGGTGCTGTTGATGACCGACCGCGTCGACGAATGGGCACTCAACTACGTCCAGGAATTTGACGGCACCCCGCTGCAAAGCGTGGCCAAGGGCGCGGTTGATCTGGGCAAGCTGCAGGACGAAACTGAGAAAAAGGCCGCCGAGGAAGCCGCCGAAGCCTTCAAGCCACTGCTGGCCAAGCTCAAAGAAGCGCTCAAAGACAAGGCCGAAGACGTGCGCGTGACCACCCGCCTGGTCGACAGCCCGGCCTGCCTGGTGGTGCAAGACCACGGCATGAGCACCCAACTGGCACGCATGCTCAAACAAGCTGGCCAAACCGCTCCCGAGGTCAAGCCGGTGCTGGAAGTGAATGCCGAACACCCGCTGGTGAAAAAGCTCGACGGCTCAGTGCATTTCAACGACCTGGCCCACATCTTGTTCGACCAGGCCCTGCTGGCCGAAGGCGGCCTACCGGAAGACCCGGCTGCTTACGTCAAACGCGTGAATGCCTTGCTGGTGTAAGTTCTAGAGGAAATTGGCCTCTGACCCTTATTCAAAAAGGGCCAGAAGCTATTTAATATGAAGCAGAAAGCCCCGCAGTCGCGCAGACTGGCGGGGCTTTTTACTGGGCTGACAGTCGGTGTTCAACCGCCACCTTAGGTGGCGGCCTGCCGCTTACTCATCTTGCGGGTCCACCCCCTGAGCCTCAAACCACAGGGCGTTGACCACCGCCAGCAGCACCGCCATCGCGATACCCAGAGTCCATGTGAAGTACCACATCTTGTTTTCCTTTACGTTGTTGGTTCAGTAGAGCGATTTGCCGCTGGCTTGGATCTGTGCCACGGTGATCTTGCCGCGCATGAGACGGTACGCCCAGCTGGTGTAGACCAGGATGATGGGTGTCATGACCAATGCCACCCAGAACATGATGTTGAGTGTGCGCTGGCTGGAGACACAGTCCCACACCGTCAGGCTGTGACCCGGGTGGGTGCTGGAGGGCAGCACAAACGGGAAGATCGCCGCACCGGCCGTCAAGATGACACCGGCACAAGCCAGGCCACTGGCGATGAACGCCAGACCCGGTTTGCGCACAAACGCCGCCAGCAACCCCAGCACAATCCCGACATAGGCCAGCACCGTCAGGGCCCAGGTCAGGGGGTAGGCCGCGTAGTTGCCCATCCAGGCGCCTATCTGCAACACCACCGTTTTGCCGACAGGCGACACAGCCTCACCCGGCACCACGGTCGAGGTGATCTGGTAACCCAGCATGTTGGCCACCAGTACCCCACCCAGCGAAAACATCAGCAGCAACACCACACCAGCACCCAGCGCGGCCTGGCGCGAACGCTCGGCCAGCACACCCTCGGTGCGCAATTGCAGGTAGTTCGCGCCATGGAACAGCAGCAGGGTCAGGCTGGCCACCCCACACAGCAAGCTGAACGGGGTGAACAGCGCCCAGAAGCTGCCGGTGTAGACCGGCATCATGTTGTCCTCAAAGTGGAACGGCACACCGGTGATGATGTTGCCGATGGCCACGCCAAACACCAGTGCCGGTACCGCACCGCCAACAAACAGGCCCCAATCCCAGGCGCTGCGCCAGCGCGCGTTGGGCACCTTGCTGCGGTACTCAAACCCCACCGGGCGGAAGAACAAGGCCCACAACACCGCCATCAGTGCAAAGTAGAAGCCCGAGAACGCGGTGGCATACACCAGCGGCCAGGCCGCAAAGATGGCGCCACCGGCGGTGATGAACCAGACCTGGTTGCCCTCCCAATGGGGCCCCACGGTGTTGAGCAACACACGGCGCTCGTCATCGGTTTTGCCAACAAAGGGCAGCAGGGCGCCGACGCCCATGTCGTGCCCGTCCATGATGGAAAAGCCAATCAGCAGCACACACACCAGCAGCCACCAGACCAGTTTCAAAATGGCGTAGTCAAACATCTCAGATCTCCTTGGAAGCGTGCGCGGCGGCGTACACCGGCGTGGCGGAGGCACCGCTGGCGGGTGTGGTTTTCTCCAGCGCGTATTTGCCGGTGCCCAGGCTCGATGGCCCGAGGCGGGCGTACTTGAACATCAGATACAGCTCGGCCACCAGCAGCAGGGTGTAGAAAATCAGGAAACCGGCCAAAGAAAACATGATGTCGCCCGAGGACAGCACCGAGGTGGACAAATGGGTCGGCAACATGCCTTGGACGGTCCAGGGCTGGCGGCCATATTCGGCCACCACCCAGCCCATTTCACAGGCGATCCAGGGCAGCGGAATGCTCCACAGCGCCCACTTAAGCAACCAGGGGCGTGACTCAATGCGGTTACGAACCGAGGACCAGAACGCCACCGCCATCAGCGCCAGCATCAGCCCCGCGATCAGCACCATGATGCGGAACGACCAGAACATCGGCGCGACCCGCGGTATCGCATCGTCCACTGCCCGGGCTTTCATCTCCGGGGTGGCTTGTGACACATCTGCTATGTATTTTTTGAGCAGCAGACCGTAGCCCAGATCGGCTTTGACCGCGGTGAAGCTGGCCAGCTTGTTGGCGTTCTTGGGGTCTTGGCGCAACGCTTCCAGTGCCTTGACCGCGACCACGCCGCGCTCGATGCGTGCCGCAGTGGTCTTCTCAATCTCATCCATGCCGGGAATGGTTTTGTCGACCGTGCGGGTGCCAATCAGGCCCAGCACGTAGGGGATGCGGACCTCGGCATGGGTGGTGCGATTGGCTTCGTCGGGAATGCCAAACAGGGTCAGCCCGGCGGGGGCTGGCTCGGTCTTCCACATGCCTTCCATGGCGGCCATCTTGGCTTGCTGGGTTTCGGCTGCGCTGTAGCCTGACTCGTCACCGAGCACAATCACCGACAGCGCCGAGGCCAGACCAAACGCTGCGGCAATGCGAAACGAACGCAAGGCAAAACCCCGGTCGCGCCCCTTGAGCAAATACCAGCTGCTGACACCCAGCACAAAAATCGAGGCGGTCACATAACCCGCACTGATGGTGTGCACAAACTTGGCCTGGGCCACCGGGTTGAACACCACGTCAAAGAAGTCGGTGAGCTCCATACGCATGGTGACCGGGTTGAAGTCCGAGCCCACCGGGTTTTGCATCCAGGCGTTGGCAATCAGGATCAGCACCGCCGACAGGTTGGAGCCAATCGCCACCAGAAAGGTTACCGCCAGATGCCCAACCTTGCTCAGGCGATCCCAGCCAAAGAAGAACAGGCCAACAAAAGTGGATTCCAGAAAGAAGGCCAACAGCCCTTCAATCGCCAGCGGCGCGCCAAAAATGTCGCCCACGTAATGCGAGTAGTAGGCCCAGTTGGTGCCGAACTGGAACTCCATCGTCAGCCCGGTGGTGACACCCAGGGCAAAGTTGATGCCAAACAACTTGCCCCAGAACTTGGTCATGTCACGGTAGATGGTCTTGCCAGAGAGGACATAAACCGTCTCCATGATGGCCAGCAGGAACGACAGCCCCAGCGTGAGGGGAACGAACAAAAAGTGATAAAGGGCGGTTATCGCGAACTGCAGTCGCGACAGATCCACCACGGATTCAGAGATCATGGTTGGTCCTTGGAAGAGATGGAAGGTGCAGGGGGGCTGGGCAAAGCGATGCGATCGGCCACGCCTGAGGCGGCCTCTGGCGCGGGCAGGCGCTGTGGAAAAAACGCCGCTTTGAGCGAGAACAGCAGAACCAGCTTGAGCGCAATCGCCCACAGCAGTTCACGGCGCAAATAGCTCAGCCGGCGCTGGGTCGGTTGAACCTGGGCAGCAGATGGGTGAGTCATTTTTTTGACCCTCAGATAGGCAACAGAAGAAGGCAAACGTGTTGTGCTGTCCTCAGCCGCAGGAGGCCGAAAACACACAAAGCTTCATCACCCGGCGGCTGGGAGAGGACCCACGGGCGAGCGCTGGCAATGTGGGTTCAGAAGGCCTGCGGTGGTGCCCGTGCCGCAGGTGTCAGCCAGACCAGTTGCTGAGGCAAGGGTGGCGCTGTTGGCGCCGCGCTGTCGACAACCCCCGGCCAGGGCGCCAAGCCACTCACCGTTGGTGGCAGCAGGCCAAACGAGGCGGCATGGGTCAGGCAATAGGGGCAGTGGCCGTCATGGGCACTGTCCTGCGTACCTTCGGGCCGCTGGCTGCTCTGGGCCAGCCACTGGCCGTCGGCGTCCAGCAACACCCAAAGGGAGACCGACACCGAACACACCTCGATCCAGTGACCAACAACGGGGGTGGGTTCGGCCCGGCTCGTGTCCAACGCCAGCGACAGCGTGGGCACAAGCGCATTCAACACAATCGCCCAAATGGCGATCCAGGTTGACAGCAGGCGTTGGTGGGCAAACATGCAGGAAATGAGGCGTGAGCCAGTCTTAATCTACATCAAGGAATTGATGTGACGGCAGTGTACTTAGACCCGGTTTGACACTTGTCAGACAGCAGCCCTCGCGCTCCCGCACTAGCGCGCTTGACCCAAACAATCAGTGCTGCAGGATCTTGGACAAGAACTGTTGCGCCCGGTCGCTGCGGGCTTGCGGGTTGCCAAAAAACTCTTCCTTGGCACAGTCTTCCACAATCGTGCCCTGGTCCATGAAGATCACGCGGTGCGCCACCTTGCGGGCAAAACCCATCTCGTGGGTGACACACATCATGGTCATGCCCTCCCGCGCCAGCTGCACCATCACGTCCAGCACCTCGTTGACCATCTCCGGGTCGAGTGCCGAGGTGGGTTCGTCAAACAACATCGCAATCGGGTCCATCGCCAGAGCGCGCGCAATCGCCACCCGCTGCTGTTGGCCGCCCGAGAGTTGTGCCGGGAATTTGTGAGCATGGGCAACCAAGCCCACACGCTCGAGCAGGCTGGCCGCTTTGGAACGCGCCTCGCCGTCTTCCCTCTTGAGGATTTTGGTTTGTGGCAGGGTCAGGTTCTCGGTGATCGTCAGGTGCGGGAACAGCTCGAAGTGCTGAAACACCATGCCCACGCGGGAACGCAGGGTGTTGAGGTTGACCTTGGGGTCGGTCACCGACATGCCGTCGACCACGATGTCGCCGCGCTGGATCGGCTCCAGCGCGTTGACACACTTGATGAGGGTGGACTTGCCCGAGCCTGAGGGGCCACACACCACCACCACCTCGCCTTTGTGAATCTGGGTGCTGCAGTCGGTCAGCACCTGGAAGTTGCCGTACCACTTGCTCACATTGTTGATGTCAATCATGTTGTCACTTTCTGTGGGTGAAGGGTTGAAGTCGTCAGGCCGCCAGCAGTTCCAGCAACACATTGGCCACGACCTGGGTGGTCAACTGCAGTTCTCGCAGCGGCACGCGTTCATTGGCGCGGTGACCGTTGGCCGCCAGCAAGGTGGCGGGGCCCGCGCCATACATCACGGTCGGGATACCGGCCTCGCAATAGAGCCGTGCGTCGGTGTAGAGCGGCACGCCCACCGGTGTCACCGGTGTGCCCAGCACCGCGCTGCCTTCACGGCAGACCAGTTCGGTCAAAGCCTGGGCGCCCGGCACCGGCTTGAACGGGCGCGCCAGCAAGATTTGTGTGACCTCGGCCGAGATGCCGGGCAATGCTGCTACCGCGTCGGCCACCACCTGCCGCAGTTCGGCCTCCACCTGCTCGGGCACTTCTTCTGGCACGATGCGCCGATCCACCCGCAGGGTCAGGGTGTCGGGCACCACATTGGTGTTGATGCCACCCTTGATCAGCCCAACCACCAGGGTCGGGTGGCTGATGCCTGGGGTGGCAGACGGATGCTCGGCCAAGCTATCGCGGTAGCGGTACAGGGTCGACATCAGCGGCACACAGGCCTCTATCGCGTCATGACCGGTGTCGGGCCAGGCCGCGTGGGCGGATTTGCCACGCAAGGTGATTTCCAGGTGCAAGCAGCCGTTGTGGGCCACCACCACCTGGTGTGAAAACGCGGCAGACAACACATAGTCGGGGTGGGTCAGGCCTTGCTGGAGCAGCCAACCCGGGCCGGTCAACCCACCGGTTTCCTCGTCGTAGGTGAAGTGCAGTTCGACCTGGCCCTGCAAAGCCACACCTTGTTCCTGAGCCAGGTTTTTGAGCGCAGACAGGGCATAGGCGTAGGTGGTGAAGTCGGACTTGGACACCGCCGCGCCCCGGCCATACAACCAGCCATCACGGACCACACCGCTGTAGGGGCTGTCGGTCCAACCCTCGCCGGGGGGCACCACATCACCGTGGGCGTTCAAGGCGATCACCGGGCCGCCGCTGCCAAAAGTCTCACGCACGATCAGGTTGGTCACACTGCGCATGCCATGCTGCTGCGCCTGTTCTACAGGTACCTCGTGATGTTCCACCACAAAACCCATGCTGCTGAGCCACTGGGCGGAGACCAGCGCATGGGGGGTGCAGTCACCGGGTGGGTTGTCGGACGGGCACTGCACCAGGCGCGCCAATGCGTCCACCTGCTGGTCAAAATGTTGTTCAATGAAGCTGCGCATCGCAGCTTTGGCAGAGGTTTTGTCGAGGGTTGTCATACAAGGTTCAGAGGAAACGGGAAAGACTGTAGGGGCGGATGTCAAAGTCGGTGTGACCGTGCACCAGCAACTCGGTGACCAGCTTGGCCACAATCGGCGCCAGGGTGTAACCGTTGGACGTGACGGCGTTGAAAAAGCCCGGCACACCGGGCACCTCGCCCAGGATCGGCGCGCCGTCGATGTTGACATTCATACCGGCCCAGGTACGCAGCACATGCAGGCCGGACAGCGCGGGCAACACCTGGTTGGCGACCCAGAGGTTGCCCTCGATGCTGCTGCGTTCGGTCTGGTTCAGCCGCATCCTGTCGTTGTAGGCGGCGGTCCAGCCGCCACCAATGATCAGGCCACCGGTGGCCGCTTGTTTCATGCTGAGGTGGCGGTCGGCGTGGGCAATCAGATGGCGCACCATGGGCGGCGCCGGTTCTGTCACGATCATCTGCAAGGGTGCGCCCTTGACCGGAATCTTGACACCCAACATGTCCCCCACGGCGCTGGACCAGGCACCGCTGGCATTGACCACGCGGCCCGCGTGGATCACCCCGCGCGAGGTGTACACCGTGAAACCGGCCTGGGCGCCAACTTTCGGCTCGATCCGCTCGACATTGCAACTGCGTAAAAACCGGGCGCCAAATTCAGTTGCACGGCGTGCCACCGCATAGGTTGCGCGCAAGGGGTTGATCTTGCCCTCCATCGGGCACCATTCAGCCCCCAGCAGCTTGGGTGACAGGCTGGGTGACAGGCGACGCAGTTCGCCCCCATCCACCACATGCGCCTCGATGCCATGGCTGCGTTCCAGTGCCACCTTGGCCTGCAGAAAGTCCATGCCTTTGGCGCTGTCAGCCACCATCAGGCCACCGGTGATCTTGACCTCCAGGTCTTCCCCGCAGTCGTCCTGGATCTGCTGCCACAGGCGCACCGACATCGGCCCCAGTGGCAAGGTGGCGGCGGCCGGGCCACCGCCTTGCTGGGCCTTGTCCCCAAAGTCGAAGGACAACAGCTGCACATGCAGGCTGCCCGCATTGGCACCCGAGGCCTGCAGGTTGATGTCGTCTCGCTCGACCACCAGCACGTCTTGCCCGGCCTGGGCCAGGAAGTAGGCCAGATTGGCGCCCAGCACCCCGCCGCCAATCACCAGCACATCGGCTTTTTGCGGTGCCAGCGCTTCGGTTTCTCTGGGGCGTGCCAGATTCGGTGTGATGGCAGGCCGGTGGCCACCCCATTCGGGTTTTTCAAAGGCCAGTACGCCAGCGGGCAGCGGGCGCACCGGTACACGTGGTGCAAAGTACTGTTCCGTCGTGGTGTTGGCACCACGGGTTTCATGCAGTAACCGAGCTGCCACATTGGCGCAGTAGCGCCCCTGGCAGCGGCCCATGCCCAGGCGGGTGTTGCGTTTGATGGCGGCCAGGGTGTCGCGCCCAGCGGCGATCTGGGCGCGCACATCACCAAAGCTGATGTTTTCGCAGCGGCATAGCAGGGTGTCATCCGGCACCTTTGAGAGATCCAGCTCGGGCGCCTGGTAGATGGCCCACAACGCGCGCTGAAAGTCCAGGGCGCGCTGCAGTTGCTGTCGCGTTTGCGCTGGCGCATCGCCGCTGTAGCCCAGTTGGCGGGCAGCGGCGTAACCGGCCAGACTGCCGCGCGCTGCGGCCACCCGCGAGCCACCCATGTCCGCACCATCGCCCACCACCCAAACACCTGGCAGGCTGCTGCGGCCTTCTTCATCGGTGACCGTGGCCAGGTAGCCCAGATGTCGCGCCACAAACCGGTGCTGGCAGCCCAGCATACGGGGCAGCTCGGTGGAGGGGATGAAGCCGTAACCCACACACAGGGCGTCTGCCTCAAAATTGCGTTCACTGCCAGGTACCAACTGCCCTTGGCCATCCAACTGGGCGGCGCATACCGTGTCCAGCCCGCGCTCGGCGTGCCCCCGTGCGCTGGTCACCGTGTGTCCCCACAACACCGGCACACCAAAGCGGCGCAGTGTCGCCAGCGCAAGTGCACCATCGAGCAGCAGGTCTGCACCGGTTCGACCGGCGAGCAATAGCTCACGCCAGTGCCGCAGGCTAGGGCGTGGTGCACTTTCCAGCACCGCCAGCACCTTGGCGCCGCCGCGTACCAACTCCACTGCGAGCTGCAGATTGAGCGGCCCGTTGCCCGCAATCACCACCCGTTGCCCCGGCGCCACACGGTAAGCCCGGGCCAGGGTTTGCCCGGCGCCGGTGGTCATCACGCCCGGCAAGGTCCAGCCGGGAAAGGACACCGGGCGTTCATAGGCACCCGCCGCAATGACCAGCTGTTGGCAGTGGTACACCGTGGCATGCCCATCCACGACCGCCCCTACCTCGGTAGCAGACAGGGCCGCCCACACCTGTGCGCCTTGCTGGATCTCCACCCCGGCGACCAAGACATTGCGGGTCAGACGTAAGCCGTCTGTAAATTGTTTGTCGAGCGCTTGCCCCGCGACCTGGGACGGCGCCAGCGGCTTGTAGAACTGGCCACCGGTCTGGGGCCGCTCGTCCAGCACCGTGACCTTGGCACCACTTTTGCGTGCAGCCAGAGCGGCGGACAAACCGGCTGGCCCGGCACCCACCACCAGCACCTCGACCTGGATCGTGTTGGGCTCTTTCTGCGGTGGTGGTGTGAGTGATCGCGTAGCAGCCTGGCTGGCCAACCCGTCGGGTGCGTTGGGTGCCAAGGCAGCAGTCACCACCTGACCGTCCTGCACCTTGGTCAGGCAGGCGCGTTGACTGCCCAGGCCATCCACGGTCACCAAGCATTCTTGGCAGGCGCCCATGCCGCAGTACAGGCCGCGACGCTGGCCATCACGGGTGTGGCGCAAGCTTCGGATGCCGTGGGCGGCCAGGGCGGCGGCGATGGTTTCCCCTTCCAGCGCCTGCAGCGTCTGGCCGTCATAGGAGAAAAACACCGGGCGACCGGTGCTTTGGATCAGGGGGTGGGTAAGACGCGCCGTCATGGTGGCAAGTTGTCGTGAATTACATCGAAGTTTTGAACGTATACGTATAATACACGTATACTTTGCGAATACAAATTCTTCAAACCTTCTTTTCATTTCACAGAGCGAGCGACCTATGACCTCTTTTCGTGGCACTTACACCGTCCTGATCACGCCCTTCACTGCGGATGGCCTGCATGTGGATGTCCCGGCTTTGAAGCGTCTGGTGAATTGGCAGATTGAGCAAGGCATCCATGGCCTGATTCCTCTGGGCAGCACCGGCGAGTTCCTGTCGATGACCCCCGATGAACGCCAGCTGGTGATTGAAACCTGCATCCAGACCGCCAACAAGCGGGTGCCAGTGCTCATTGGTACCGGCGCGGAATGGACCGACGACTGTGTGCGCCTCAGCAAGGAAGCCCAATCCATGGGTGCGGACGGGGTGATGATCATCCCGCCCTATTACTCTTGCCCGACCGAGGACGAGTTGTTCACCCACTACCGCAAGGTGGGTGAAGCCATCGACATCCCGATCATGCTCTACAACAACCCGGCCACCGCCAATGTCGACCTGACACCCGGCATCGTGGCGCGGCTGTCGCAGATCGACAACTGCAGCTACATCAAAGAGTCCACCCTGGAAGTGACCCGGGTGCGCGACATCATCGACCTGTGTGGTGACCGCATGACGGTGTTTGCCGGCATTCTGGGTTACGAGTCATTCTGGCTGGGTGCCCAGGGTTGGGTGGCGGTGTGTTCCAACCTGATTCCTGCCATGTCAGCCCAGCTGTTTGAACTGGTGGCTGACCAAAAGGACATGGACAAAGCCTTGGCCTTGTACAAAAAGATGTTGCCGATCGTGCGCTGGGTTGGTGGTCACCGTTATGTGGCGGCCTCCAAAGATGCGCTGGGCATGATGGGTTTGCCGGTGGGTACACCCCGTCCTCCACGCCTGCCGCTGCCTGCCACAGATGCGGCCGAGCTGCGCCATGAACTCAACAAGCTCGGTTTGTTGAACAGCATTGCCTGAACCCATTTGTTCCCCCTGCCCTTCCTGTCTTCAACCGCTCCCAAAGGATTTTGACCATGAAATTCGCACTTGCCGCTGTCTCCATCACCACCGCCTTGTTCGCCGCCCATGCACAGGCCGCAGACTGCAAATACCCCGTGCCGGACTCGGCCCTGGTGAAAAAAGGGGTGCTGACCATGTCGGTGAACCCGACCCTGCCACCCATGCAGTTTGTCGACCAGAACGGCGCCCTCAAAGGCATGCGTGTGGAACTCGGTGAAGAGATCGCCAAACGCCTTTGCCTCAAGCCAGAGTATGTGCGTATCGAGTTCTCGGCCATGGTGCCCGGGCTGCAGGCCGGCCGCTGGGACATGATCAACACCGGCATCTTCTACACCGAAGAACGCGCCAAACTGATGCAGATGGTGGTGTACGAAGACCAGGCCATCAGCATCTCCACCGCCAAGGGCAACCCGGGCAAGATCAGCAAGGTGGAAGACCTGTCGGGCAAAACCATTGGTGTTGAACTCGGTGGGTTTGAAGAGAAAAAGACCCGCGAGCTGGACAAACAGCTCACCGACAAGGGGCTGAAGGGCATGAACATCCGCACCTTTGACAACTTTGCGATGTCGTTCCAGTCGCTGCGCGCCGGTCAGGTGGAAGTGGCCCTGTCGATCGACTCGACCGCGACCGAATACCAGAAACGCGGCGACTTTGAACGTGTGCTCTCCGGCCTGTTCCCGACACCGGTGGCACTGGCCCTCAAGAACAAACCGCTGGCTGAGAGCGTGGCCAAGGTGCTCAACGACATGCGGGCCGATGGCAGCTTCCAGAAGCTGTTCAGCAGCTACGGTGTGAAGCCGGCTGACGGCGCCATGGTGGTCAAAGGTCCAGCCAATTAAGCAACGTTGCCAACATTCCCTCTAGGAGACAAGTCATGGGTCAAGGCTGGAGCTGGTCGGGGTTTTTCGACTATCTGTTCAACCCGTTCATCCTGGGGGGGGTGTTTACCACCGTCTGGCTGACGCTGGCGGCCATTGCCGGTGGCCTGGTATTGGGCTGTGGCCTGGCCCTGGCGCGCCTGTCCAAACGGCGCTGGCTCTACGCCCCGGCACATTTCTACATCTGGCTGTTCCGTGGCACACCGTTGATGGTGCAGCTGATCATCATCTACACCGGCCTGCCCCAGCTGGGCCTGAAATTCTCAGTGATCGAGTCGGCGCTGATCGGGCTGATTCTGAACGAGGCCGCCTACCTGGCCGAGATTGTGCGGGGCGGCATCCAGTCGATCCCGGTCGGTCAGACCAATGCCGCCCGGGCCATGGGCTTCACCAGCGCCCAAACCCTGCGTTTCATCATTTTTCCGCAGGCGATGCGCCTGATCGTGCCAACGCTGGGCAACAGCATCAACGGTCTGCTCAAAACAACGTCAGTGACCTCGGTGATTTCCATGGAGGAACTGCTGCGTCGCACCCAGGTGCTGATTCAGGAGCGTTTCATGGTGCTGGAGCTGTTCCTGGTGGCCGCTTTGTATTACCTGTTGCTCACCTCGGCCTGGGACTTTGTGCAACGCCGCATCGAGCGCCACTATGGCCGTGCCTACGGCAATGCCTCTGAGAGCGAGCCGCGCATCCGGGCGGCTGAAGTCATCGAACAACGCTGAACCCTCTTTCCGACAGGAGCCCTGCCCATGACAGATTTTGACCTGATCATCAGAAACGCCGACATTGCCACCGCCGCCGACCGCTACAGCGCCGACATCGGCATCCGGGACGGCCGTATTGTGGCCATCGCCCAGACCCTGAGTCCCAACGCTGCCGAAGTGATCGACGCCTGCGGGCGACTGGTTACCCCTGGTGGCGTGGATGGCCATGTGCACCTGGACCAGCCCACCAGTGACGGTTCGGTGTTTTCCGACGATTTTTTCACCGGCACCCGCTCCGCCGCCTGTGGCGGCACCACCACCGTGATCCCGTTTGCGACCCAGCAACGCGGCCACAGCTTGCAGGAAGCGGTGGATGACTACCACCGGCGTGCCAAGGGCAAGGCGGTGATCGACTATGCCTTTCACCTGATCGTCTCGGACACCTCGCCCAAGCTGATCCAGGAAGAACTGCCGCGCCTGATTGCCGAGGGCTACACCTCGGTCAAGATCTACATGACCTACGACGACATGAAGCTGGGTGACCGCCAGATCATCGAGGTGCTGGCCACCGCGCGCAAACATGGCGCCATGACCATGGTGCACGCTGAAAACAGCGACTGCATCGGCTGGTTGACCGAGCAACTGCTGGCCGCGGGCTTGAGCGCGCCGGGTTACCACAGCCAGTCGCGCCCGATGGTGGTGGAGCGTGAGGCCACCCACCGCGCCATTGCCCTGTCGGAACTGCTCGACACCCCGATCCTGATCGTACATGTGTCGGGCAAAGAGGCGATTGAGCAAATCCACTGGGCGCGTGGCCGGGGCCTGCCGATTTTTGCCGAGACCTGCCCGCAATACCTGCTGCTGAGTGCGGAAGACCTGGGGCCCCAGAACGACGACGGCGCCTACGGCATGCGCTGCATCTGCAGCCCGCCACCGCGCGACAAGGGCAACCAGGAAGTGGTCTGGACCGGCCTGGCCAACGGCTTGTTCACCATCGTCTCCTCCGACCATGCACCGTTCAACTACGGTGGTGAGCAGGGCAAAAAAATCGCCGGTCCGGCCGCACCGTTCAATCTGGTGCCCAACGGCATCCCCGGTGTGGAAACCCGGCTGCCGCTGCTGATGAGTGAAGGTGTGCTCACCGGTCGCATCGACCTGCAGCGTTTTGTCGCCCTGACCTCGACCAACCCGGCCAAACTCTATGGGCTGTACCCGCAAAAGGGCACGATTGCCGTGGGCAGCGATGCTGACCTGGTGATCTGGGAGATGTATACACCGGGACAGGAGCGGCAGCTGAAGGCTGAGATGTTGCACAGTGCTTGTGACTACACCC
The DNA here is from genome assembly GCF_018619435.1 of Rhodoferax sp. U11-2br. Classification (GTDB taxonomy): domain Bacteria; phylum Pseudomonadota; class Gammaproteobacteria; order Burkholderiales; family Burkholderiaceae_C; genus Rhodoferax. The sequence continues at coordinate 76,015 of NZ_JAHFZF010000006.1, forward strand.
CTTACGAAGGCAGGAGCCTGCGCTGCTGGCCAGCCCATACCCTGTCACGCGGACGCACCGTCTGGCGCGATGGGGTGTTCACGGCACAGGCCGGAGAAGGCCAGTTTGTACCCTGTTTGCGCCCGCGTGAACCGGTGGCTGGCAGCCCTTTGGCGAAATGGCTGTGACGCGATAATCTGGACACGTCTGCCACCGGCAAAAAAGGGTCAATACAACTATGTCGAGCGATCTGGAATCTGTCACCACCTTGCCACCGCTGGGCTCCCTGGAGGTGCGCTCATCCAGCCTGTCGGACCAGGCGTATCACCGCATGCGCGAGCTGATCTTGGACCGCAAGATCTCTTCCGGCAGCACCTTGCTCGAAGGCAAACTCGCTGACGAGTTAGGCATCTCGCGCACACCGATGCGCGAGGCGCTGGGCCGCCTGGCCGGTGAAGGCCTGCTGGTACGGCGCGACGCCCGCTCGTACTCGGTCCGCAGTGTCGGCACCAAGGAGTATTTTGATGCCATGCGCACCCGCGAGCTGCTGGAGTGTGAAGCCATCGCCCTGGCCATTGGCAAGATCGACGAGGCTGACCTCGATCGGCTCGACGCCGAGGTCGATGCCCTCAACGTGGGAGAGCACACCGAGACCGAGCACTGGCATTTTGACGACCGTTTCCACATGTTCATCGCCCATGCCAGCGGCAACATCGTGATGCCCCTGCTGATCCAGCAACTGCGTGATGACGCCCGGCTGTTTCGTCTGCACAGCCCCCTGCACCGCCAGAAGGAAAACCACCACGAACACCGCGAGATCATCCGAGCCCTGCGCAACAAAGATGTCGAAGGCGCCCGGGGTGCGGTGCGGGCCCACCTGCGCAGCCTGCAAAACGATGTGCAACGTGCAGTGATGGGCTAGGCCACCGCCAACCCATCAGCTGACTGCCCGCCGTGTAACGCCCTCACGGACACACGGAAGGCCACCGATTCCAGCATAGAAACCGCCTAAATCCCTTACATAAAAAGGGACAAAAGCTATTAAATAAATAGCAAACAGGACGCCTGACATAAGCGTTCAGTGCCTGGTCTTGGGTGGGGGCAGCAGCCGTTCACACTCCCCTTTGACAGCGGCGTAACACTCGCAGGCCCGAGCCTCCAGCTGGTCGCGGTCAAGCACGCTGATGCTGCCACGTGCCTTGGTGATCAGCCCTTCCTTGTGCAGCTTGCCTGCGGTCTGGGTCACACTTTCGCGGCGCACGCCGAGCAGGTGGGAAATCTGCTCCTGGGTGATCATCATTTTGTCGCTGTGTAAGCGGTCAAAACTCATCAGTAACCAGCGGCTGAACTGCTGCTCCACCGAGTGGTGCTGGTTACATACCGCCATTTGTGAGGTCTGGCAGATCAATGCCTGGGTGTAGAGCAAGGCCAGGTGTTGTAACTGACCACCCTGCTCGAACTCGTGTTTCATGACTTTGCGGCTGAGCCGGTAGGCCTGGCCAGCGCTTTGCACCTCGGTGCTGCTGGGCAGGCTGTCACCGCCCATGTAAATCGAAATACCGACCAGCCCTTCGTTGCCGACCAGCGCAATTTCGCTGGAGGAGCCGTCTTCAAGCGCATAAATCAGCGAGACGATGCCCGAGACCGGAAAGTGCAGGTAGCGCACATGGTCACCCGACTCCGACATGGTCCAGCCCAGGGGCATGGCCACCAGCTCCAGATCGGGCAGGATGCGCTCGTATTCAGCTTTGGGCAAGGCCGCCAGGATCTGGTTCTGACGGGGGTCGGGCGCGGCGAGTTGGATGGGTTTGGACATGCACTTGGGTATCAAACGAGGAGGACCTAATGTACTCCCCATGCCTGAAACCGGCCGACGGGCCCATCCAGCCTCACACCTGGTTGTAGTGCGGGCTCAGTTGTACCGTCTCTCCAATGATCACCAGCCCGGGTTGAGGGCCATAAGAGGGTGCCAGCGTCACCAGTCGAGACAGACCGGTGGCCCAGATACGCTGGGTGGTCCGGGTGCCGTCGCGCACGATGGCGGCGGGGGTGTCTGGCGGCAAACCATGCGAGATCAACTGCTGGGCAATGTGCGGCAGGCGCTGCACCCCCATGTAGAACACCCGGGTCTGGCCCGGGCGTGCCAGAGCCGACCAGTCATACCCACTGCTCTCGTCGGCCAGATGGCCGGGCAGGAAGACACAGCTGCCTGCCAGATCGCGGTGGGTCAGCGGGATGCCTGCGGCCATTGAGCAGCCGCTGGCTGCCGTCACACCCGGCACCACCTCAAAACCGATGCCGGCTGCTTGCAGCGCCTGCACCTCTTCACCCCCGCGCCCAAACACGAAGGGGTCACCCCCCTTGAGCCGCACCACCTGCCGCCCGGCTTGGGCATGCTGCACCAGCAAGGCATTGATCTGGTCTTGTGGCACCGCATGGTTGCCCAGGGCCTTGCCCACGTAGAGGCGCTCAGCGCTGGCCGGAATCTGATCGAGGACCTCTTGTGTGATCAGCCGGTCGTGCACCACCACCTCGGCACGCTGCAGGCGGTTGAGCGCACGCAAGGTCATCAGGTCGGCCGGGCCGGGGCCAGCGCCGACGATGTAGACAAACCCAGCTGCCTCACTCATGGCAGTCTCCCGGACCTTGGTGAAACACCAGATCAGCCACCGGCTGACCCGCCACCAGATGTTGTTCAATGATGCGGTCCATGTTGTCGGATGTCACGTTGTAGTACCAGGTGCCGTCCGGCTGCACACACATCACCGGCCCCCCCTTGCAGGCGGCAAAACAGCTGACCCGGCTGCGTTTGACCCGCATCGCACCGTCGTTCAGACCCGCGGCCTTGAACTTCTCCCCCAGGCTATCAAACAGGGCTTGGGACGCACCATCCTGGGTGCAACGCGGGCCGGTGCAAATCAGCAGATGGCGTTTGTAGTCACCAATTTTCGGCTTGATCACCTCACTCATGCCTCAGCCTCGTCAGCACCAGGTGTTTCTTCTTCAAGCGGGGTGTTGAGCACCAGCTCCAGATAGTCTGCGGGCAGATGGTGAAGCTGTGCCAGTTGCGTCAGGCTGATGCCTTCAGCAAAGTCAGCGTGTAAATTGGCCATCCACCCAAGCAGGCCAGTAGACAGGGAGCGACCCCGCTTTTCGCCCTCACGTGCGCTGCCGTCGCCTTGCATGTCGTATTTGTTGGCGTAACCCCGTGGGGTGACCATCAGGCCGTCGCGCACAAAAGTGTTGCTGTTGCCAATCAACACGGTGCTGAGCATGCCGATGTCGCAGTCACTCATCTTGTCCAGCGTGGTGAACACAATCGCCTGGCGGCGACGGTAGGCCGACTTGACCACCGCCACCGGTGTCTGGGGCGAGCGATGCCGCAAAAACAGGTACTGCGCCTGCTCAATCTGCTGGGTGCGTCGCCCACTCTTGGGGTTGTAGAGCGCCACCACAAAATCAGCCGCAGCGGCGGCCTCCAGCCGACGGGCGATGACCGGCCAGGGGGTCAACAGGTCGGACAGCGAAATAGAGCAGAAGTCATGCGTCAGCGGTGCACCCACCAGCGAGGCGCAGGCGTTGATGGCCGAGGTGCCCGGCACAATCTCCACCGGCACACCGCTGTCCGGCGTCCAACCCGCCTGGAACAGCACCTCGTAGGTCGGGCCGGCCATGCCGTAGACCCCGGCGTCACCACTGGAGATCAGCGCCACCTTTTTGCCCGCCTTGGCGCACTCCAGCGCATGCACGGCGCGGTCGAGCTCCTCGGTCATGCCTTTGCGGATGACTTCTTTGCCTTCCAGCAGATCAGCCACCAGCTTGATGTAGGTGACATACCCAATCACCACATCGGCCTCGGCAATGGCTTCGACCGCGCGATGGGTCATCTGGGCGAAGCTACCCGGGCCAATGCCCACCAGCATGATCTTGCCTTGCGGTTGGGTGGTCACGGGGGCTTCAGAAACGATCTCGGTCATGCGTCATCCTTGCAATGGAAATGGTGGCGTTTTTTCCGTCAACGCCTTGGTGTTTGAATTTTTCGACCAGCAACTGATCAGCTTGTGCCCCGGCCGCCAGCAGCGCAGCCGCCTCTGACACCGAGGGGGTACCCATGTAACGCAAGACGGTCTCGGACGGATTGGGCACCGACACCACCGCCAGTTCGGCCGCGCTGAAAAAACGCAGCGGCCAGCCGCCAACCTTGGCCAGCTCGAGGAAAGCTAGCTCATCGGACTTGGCCTCGATACTGGCCAACACCCGCACCTGGGTGCGGCTCAGCCCGGCCTGGGCCAGCGCGTCGTACAACGCCTGCAGTACCGTGGTCAGGGGGGTACCCCGGTCGCAGCCGAGACCGACCGCGACGCTCTGAAGCGCTGCACTCATGCGTCCTGCCCCTGCGGCGGTCGGTAAACCACCAGTCGCTCATGCAGTTGCCCCCAGTGCGCGGGGGTGACTTCGGCGTGGGTGATCCACAACACCGCCTTGAACTGGTCCAGATCCACATCTTCAAAACGGGAAAAACGCTGGATGTTGGCTGGCAAGGGCGTCGGGCGGGTCCACCAGTGGGGGCTGCCCGCCTCCTGCACCAGGGCCACCGGCTCCTGGTTGACCACGGCGGCAGAGACGCGGGTGATGTTGATCTTGGGCGACTCCACACGCCAGCCGAGTTCGCGCCCCAGGATGTCGACGGGAATGGTCTTGCCCACGTCAGACGCGGTGGTCAGCACTGCGGTGCCCCCCAGCAACGCAGCCACCTGTTCGGCCATGGCATTGGCACCACCAATATGGCCTGAGAGCACCGGAATGACGTACTGCCCGGCGTCGTCCACCACCAACACACCAGGGTCTTCGTCCTTGTTTTTGAGGTAGGGCGCAATCAGGCGCACCACCGCACCAAGTGAAACAAAAAACACCAGTTGATCGAAGTTGGCAAAGAGCTGCGCTACTTCATCGCGAAACGGGCCGCTGTAGGTCTGGATCGGGTTGCTGACACCAGCCAGCAGCGGGGCAAACTTGTCGGCGACACACACATGGGCAGCGGGAAGCTGGCTTGCCAACAACGCGGCTTGTTGCGCGCCATGTTTGGTGATGGCGATCAGCACCACACGCGGCACCGGCTCGGTCACAGCAGACATATGGAGTTCACTCATTGGGCAGCTTCCTCGGCCAGCTCGGTGCTGGTCTTTTTGCGACAACCGCGCACCAGCGGCCCTTTTTCACGGTCCGGATTTTTCACCAGCAGCAAAGACAGGTAATTGACCGGGCTGCCTTTGAGGCTGGCCACATCCCGCACCACCCGCTCCAGCGGGGACCCCGCTTTTTCCACCAGGCAGCTGTGGGCCAGCAGACCACGGCGCTCCAGCAAGTCGATCAGATCATCCAACAGCGGTTTGACCTTCATCAGCACCAGAGTATCAAAGTCGTCAAGCATCTTCTCCACCGCGTGGATGCCATAAGCTGCTGGCACGATGGCGATGGTGTCGTCCTGCTCGGACAGCGGCACCTGCACCGTGGCACACACCGCGTTGAATGAACTCACACCCGCCACCACCTCCACCTGCGCCGCCGGGTCCAACTCACGCAGCACCCGCGCCAGGTAACTGAAGCTGGCATAGGTGGAGGCATCCCCTTCCACCAGAAACAGCACATCCTGCCCGGTGGCCAGCAAATCGCGCACGGTTTCTGCGGCCTTGAGCCAATGGCGCGCCAGCTTTTCCGCGTCGTGGGTCATTGGGAACAGCAGCGGCAGGTGCTGGGCAGGCAGCGGCAAACCGGCGCGCTGGGCGATGTCGAATGCATAACTGTCCGAGCGCAGGTTACGCACCGGGTAGGTCCAGATGGCATTGGGGCGCTCCAGCAAAGCCCAGGCGCGACGGGTGATCAGGCCAGGGTCACCAGGACCAAGAGAGACGCCAAAAAGGGTGCCGTTTTTAGACATGAGTTGCTACAAATTCAGAAGTTGTCAGGGCAGATGGCGCCTGGGCACAGATGATCCAGACCGGATTTTCTGCGGCCATGCGGTGCATGTGCAGGATCGGCTGGCTGCGCGAGGCCTGCAACTGGAGCACATCCCAGCTGGTCGTCAGGGTTTTGACCGTTTCAACCGCTGTGGCCATGTTTTCCAGCGTCACAAAATTCATCACCAGCCAGCCACCGGGACGCAGGCGTTGTAACACCAGTTGGATCAAGGCAGCCAGCTCCCCCCCCGAGCCACCAATGAACACCGCATCGGGGTCGCCCCAGTCGGCCAGGCCATCGGGCGCCTTACCGTGCACCAAGCTGTGGTTGCTGATACCCAACGCGCGGCGGTTCTGCAGCACATTGGCGCAATCGTCAGCGTTTTTTTCAATCGCGTAGACATGGCCCTGCGAGCACAAGCGGGCCGCCTCCAACCCGACCGAGCCGGTCCCCGCGCCAATGTCCCAGACCACGCTGTTATGCCGTAATTGCAGACGCGCCAGGGACACGGCTCGCACCTCGTTTTTGGTGATCAGGCCTTTTTCCGGGTGGCGCTGTACAAAACTGGCATCAGGCAGGCCAAACAACACCGGCGACACACGCAAGGTGGTGCGCCACAACAGCACCACATTGAGATCGGCAAAGACCATTTCGGTGGCGGCCTGGATGCTGAAGCCGCTCACCACACGCTCCTGCGGTTGGCACAGGCGCTCGGCCACCGCCATCTCCCAGTCCTTGTCCAGGCCTTCGGTGACGAGCATCCGGGCAATGCGATCGGGTGAATTGGACGGGCTGGTCAACACCGCCAGGCGGTCGTGCTGGCGCAGTTCACGCAGCAAACCATACAAACCATGGCTGGGCGGTGACCCTGCCACCCACTCCCCGGCATCGCGGCTGTGCACCGAGACAAAACGCATGTCCTGCCAGGGCAGGCAGAGCCGGGCACAGGCCAGTTGCAGGGTCGAGACGTTGGGAAGCACCTCGATGACGTCCACACACAGACGCGAAGCTAGGTAGGCAGCAATGCCATGGCATAACGGGTCACCGGTGGCCAGCACTACCACACGCAGGCCATCGTCGAGCGCGGCGCGAATCCATTCCGGTACCTGCGACATCACTCCGGTCAGGTCACGCTGCTCTGCCAGCGGCGCGATGTGCTCGGCCAGCAGTTCCAGCGTACGTGTGCCACCAATCACCAACTGCGCCTGTTCCAGATGGGCCAGCGCAGCCTGGCTCAGGCTGGTCGCGCCATCGTCCAGCACGCCCAACACACGGCACTTGTCCAAATTCTTCATGGCGTCCTTGTTCATGGGTACTGGGCAATCTTGTGCCCATCAAAGTCACACACCAGCACCTGAATATCAAACTGATCGGGGTAGGTCAGACGCAAGGTCTGCACCACGCGTTGCGCCAGAGTGGTGTGGAACACCGTGCCCAAGCCGAGTTCATCCATGCGTTCACCGGCATAACGTGCGGTTTTGGCGGCGCGGATGTCGGCACACACATTGGGGGCCACACCCAGTTCTGCCGCCAGATCGGCCAGCAGCCCGGTGTCGACGTCAGCCCGCCCAGCGTGGGTGATGGTTTCACCCTGAGCGATTTTGGTGAGTTTGCCCACCATGCCGCCAATCACCACCTGCTTCACACCGGCTTTCACCGCCGCACTCATGGCGTAACGCAAAAAGTCACCCATCTGCACAAAGGCGGCCTCGGGCAGATGTGGCAGCTGTTCCATGACAAACTTTTCGGTGCGACCACCGGTGGTCAGCACCACCACCCCCTGCGGCAAGGTGCCAGCAACATGCACCCCCTGCACCACGCTGGCGCGGTAGGCGGCAGTGGAATACGGCTTGACGATGCCGGTGGTGCCCAAAATCGAAATCCCCCCCAGAATGCCCAGTCGGGCGTTGGTGGTTTTTTTTGCCATCTCCTGGCCTTGTGGCACCGAGATCGTCACGACCAGCCCCGCGTTGTCCAGCAACGCCCCAGCAGCCTGGCGCACATTGGCTTCGATGTTGCGGCGCGGCACCGGGTTGATGGCCGGGCCACCCACCTCCAGGCCCAAGCCGGGCATCGTCACCCGTCCCACCCCGACACCACCAGCCAGCAGCACCCGGCCGGGTGAGTCGGCTTGCCAGCACACATCGGCCGTCAAATGGGCTTTGTCGGTGCAATCGGGGTCGTCACCCGCATCCTTGATCACCATGGCATGGGCACAAACCCCGTCACAACGGCCATCGTGCACGGCGAAAGTCACCAAGTCACCATTGGGCAACTGGCTTTCGACACTGTCAGGCACCTGACCGGTCACCAGGCCGATGACCGCCGCCCTCGCCGCCGCTGCGGCACACGCACCGGTGGTGAAACCGGTGCGTGTGCCACGCGGCACACTTTTGTCCATCACGCGGTGCTGTCCTTGCTGTTGGCCTTGGCCTCCGCCATGCCCAGCAAAGCGTGGATGGCCGCCACCACCAGGGTCGAGCCGCCCTTGCGGCCACGGATCACCACCCAGGGCACATCATTCTGCAAGGCCATCAGGTCCTTGGACTCAGCCGCCGAGACAAAACCCACCGGCATGCCAACCACCAGGGCCGGGCGGACACCCTCTTCGCGGATCAGCCGCACCACCTCGATCAAAGCGGTGGGGGCGTTGCCGATGCCGATGATGGCGCCATCAAGCAGCCCCAGCCTGTGCGCCTTGCGCATGGCCTGCACCGCACGCGTGGTGCCCTGTGCCTGAGCCAGCTCAATCACATCAGGATCACTGATGAACTGGTGGGTGCTGATGCCAAAGTGCGCCAGGCGCGGGGCAGACAGACCCACACAAATCATCTCGACATCGGCCACCACACGAGCCTGGCCCGAAAAAATGGCCGCCAGCCCGGCGCTCACCGCCTGGGGGTGGAATTCGGTCAAGCCATTGAAATCAAAGTCGGCATTGGCGTGAATCATGCGACGCACCACGGGCCACTGTTCAGGTGCGTAGTTGTGGGGACCGGCTTCGCGGTCGATCACCGCAAACGAATCGTGCTCGATGGCGCGGCCAGCGGCGGTGAGTTGTTCGGTGATGACGTTGGCGGTGGGCAAACTCATGTCGGGGCTCCGACATGGGGATGGTGGTGGTGACCGTGTTCATGTTCATGTTCATGTTCATGTTCATGTTCATGTTCATGTTCATGTTCATGTTCATGTTCATGTTCGTGAGGATGGTCGTGTTCGTGCGGGTGTGCATGGTCATGGCCGTGGTGTGTGCCGTCCTCATGCAAATGACCGCCTTGGCCATGTTCAACCGCAAACTCGCGGAACTTGCAGCCATCACAGGCCATCATCGCAGCGGGGCGACCCAGGCGGGCATCGTTGACACGCTGCTCCAGCACCTCAAACACCTCGGGCTCAAACCCAAAATAGTTGGTCAGCGCAAAACGCACGGTGGGGTACTGGGTCTTGAGGTTGGCCACCTGGCGCACGATACGCTCCATCAGCGTGCCGTTGAACAGGTAATACGGCAACACCGCAATTTGTGTCATGCCCAGCAGGTGCTGGCGTTGCACCACTTTTTCGAGCCGGGGGTAGGTGATGCCGGTGAACGCCACATCCACCAACGGGTGGTCAGTTTCTTCCATGACCCAGCGCGCCATTTTCGCCATCTCGCCATTGGCATGGCGGTCGGACGAGCCGCGCCCAAGAAGCACTACACCGGTGGTGGTGGGGTCGGGCATGTCCAGCGATTTCATCGCGGTTTTGAGGCGGCGCAGCACCACCTTCAACAGCAGGTCGCAAGCGGTCAACTCGGGGGTGTACAAAAACTGCACCCGTGGAAACCGGACGCGCGCTGCGTCAATCGCTTGCGGGATGTCCATCTTGACGTGGCCCGCCGCATTCAGGATCAGCGGCACCACAATCACCCGGCCCGACTTGGCGGCCGCGGTGGCCAAACCTTGCGCCAGCGTGATGTCTGCCAGTTCAATAAAACAGACCTCGATCGACCAGCTCGGCTGACGTTGGCGCCACTGCTGGGCAAAAGCCAGGATTTCGTCGTTGCCGGAGGCCTCGCGTGAGCCGTGGCCCACCAGCAAAATGGTGTCAGAGGTCATGGGGTATCCAGGGTAAGTTGAGAAGCAGGCACGCTGGCCTGCCGGAAACGGTGGGTGAAGCTGGCGTCGTAGAGTTTGGACTTGGCCAGGGTGGTCCAATGCCGGGCGCCCAGTGTCGGGCTGGCGATGATCATCGACTGGCTGACCAGCTTGGCCTCGCGGCACAGCGCCTGGATGGTGTCAACCGTGCCGCGTACAATTTTTTCTTCACCAGGCCAGCTGGCTTTGTGGACCACCACCACCGGCGCATCCGGTGACCAGCCCGCGGCGCGCAGCGCAGCGGTGACCTGCCCCATCAAGGTGATGCTCAAGAAGATGCACAAGGTGCTGTGGTGTGCCGCCAGTTCCTGCAGCGACTCCCCCTCAGGCATGGGCGTGCGCCCTTCCATGCGGGTCAGAATCACGGTCTGGGTGACTTCGGGCAGGGTCAGGCTCTCGACTGCCGCTGCGGCAGAGGCCATGGCCGAGGACACCCCCGGCACCACCTGCACCGGCACACCCGCGGCATCCAGCGGCTGCACCAGCTCAATCAATGCGCCGTACAAGCCCGGGTCACCGGTCTGCAGGCGCACCACGGTCTCGCAGCGCGCCGCCTGGGTGATCAGCCAAGCCGACATGGCTTCGAGGGTCATGTCTTTGCTGTCCACAATGACGCAATCCGCTGGTGCCCAGCGGGTGGCAGCTTCGCTGACCAGGGAGCCAGCGAACAGGATGGCGCCCGCGCGCTCAATCAGCCCCCGGCCCTTGACGGTGATCAGGTCCGGGTCACCCGGACCGGCCCCCACAAACCAAACGGTTCCGGGCTTGGGCTGCACCATGGATCAGGCCGCGCTGTAGAGGCGTTTGTCGACAGCGACCGAGCCTTGCAGGCGGTGCATCATCTTGGCCAATGCCAGCACACCCAGGTCGATCAGGGGTTCAGCCAACACAATGGTCATGTAAGCCGCGCCAAAGCTGGCCACACTGGCCAGGTTCTCAGCACCCACACCACGACCATACAAGGCCCAGAAGCCAACCCACACCACGATGCCACCTTGGTAAGCCACCGACAGCTTGAAGGCCTGGGCGTAGCCAATGTTCACATAGGCAGTGCTCTCAGGAATGATCTTGCGCGCCAGGGCAGCGGTGGCAAACAGCGGCACCAGCAGGGTGGTGACGTTCATGCCGTACTGCGGCAGGTCAAACGGTGCAAAAAACAGACCTTGGACCAACAGGCCACCGGCCAAGCCAATGGCCGCAGGCGCCACACCAAAGACCAGCAACAAGGTGGTACCCAGGATCAAGTGCACCTCAGAGACGCCCACCGGGTGGTGTGGCAACACCTCAAAAAAGCAAAACACCAAGGCAACGGCCATGGCGGAACGCAGTGCCAAAGCGGTCAAACCATCGCGCTTGGCGGTATCAACAGCCAGTTTGGCGGCGTAACCAAGCGCGCCGGCGGCGGTGGCATAACTGAGAAAAATTTTGGCGCCTTCGACAAGGCCAGGTTCGATGTGCATGGAGTAACTCCTTAAAACGACGGATTGAACAACAGACAAACGCGAAAAACACAGCAGCTAAACGGGCTGTACCTCCTGACACGGACGCAGGACAACCAGCCTGGTTGCACCGTGGGTGCGGACACTTAGGCGTGCACAGCAGTAGCGGAAAATCATGGCAGGAACATCCGGCAAACAACTCTCACCATCGTCCCCGACAGTGCTTGAGCATCACGGCAACACGCGAACGTGCCACCACCTTGTTGGCCGGTATCCGGGCTGGTGGATGCAACCTCCATCGCCTTCCCAAGCGTCTTTGAAACACTCAGTGGCCGTGATGGAAGCGGAATCTTGACGATTCGTCCACTTACCGTTGCGGGGGCAGCGCAGGTTAGGTGGGCTGTTGTCAGCCTGGACCCTCCTGCTTCCCGTTGAACTGCGTCGTGTGAACCACGCCGCGAGCACCAACGGGATGATTCTAACGACAGATTTCACACACACATGACATCTGTTTGCCTGTTGGTGCTGGTGAAAAAAGTACCTGCCGAGCCCGTGAGATACTCTTTAAAAGATAGCTATCAGCCCTTTTATATCAAGGGCTAGAGCACAAAGACTCTCTCATCATCTGTCAAGGACTCCAACTCGTGTTGCTGGTGGGCCAGCACGGCCAGCGTCGCCTCGGAAGCATCGGTGCCAGCTGCGTTGCGCGCCAGAATCCGTGCGCGCAATTGTTCTGGACTGGCCTGCGGCGCCAGGATGGCAAAGCGGGCATTTTGCTCAGCCGCAAGGGCGCGAAACACATCGCGGTCAGCACGTTTGAGGAAGCTGGCGTCCACTATCACCGACCAACCCGCCGCCAGCAAACTCGCCGGCAGCTCGCGCAGATGGGCATAGACCTGGGCGTGAACCTCAGGCGCATAGATGCCCGCGTTGATGCCTGAGTTGGACTGCGCCAAACGCCCCAACTTGAACAGGCGTTTGCGCTCCACATCGGCCCGCAGGCGCAGCGTCGGGGCATGGTTGTTTTGCTGCAGCCATTGGTCGGTCAAATAAGTTTTGCCACAGCCCGACAGACCGTGCGTGACCGTCAGTTGCACCGGGTGCGGCGCCGCCAGTCGTTCGGCCAAGCTGATGTCGGCCTGCACCTCAGAGGTGTAGGCATGTAACTGCTTGGCCCGGATGGCAGCCACCTTGGCGCGTACCAGACAGCGATAGACGGCGTAAAACCGCAGCAACAGCGACCCCTGGTAGTCGCCACTGTGGCTCAGCACCTCGTTGAGCAGCCAGTTAGCCAAGCCGGGCTGGCCGTGTTCCAGCAGGTCGATGTAGGGAAAGGCGATGTCGCTGGCCACGTCGATCCAGCGCAGGTCTTCGTTGAACTCCAGGCAGTCAAACAGACGCACAGCGCCGTTGATCAGCACCAGATTGGCCAGGTGCAGGTCGCCATGGCATTCCCGCACCCGGCCGCCAGATTTGCGCGCGTGCATCAGCGGCGCCAGTTGCTTAAATTGCGCCTGCGTCCAGGTTTGCAAGCATGCCAACCGGGCCAGGGCATCAGCGTCAGGCGGCGGCTTGAGCATGGTGGACAAATCGGTGAAGTTGTCCAGCATCGGGGCCATCACCTGATCGGGCACACCAAAACGGGTGTCAGGTGCGGCGAAAGCGGCGGTCTCATGAAAAGCCACCAGACTGCCCGCTAGGTCGGACAGGTGGACTGGGCGCAGTTCACCGCGCTCACACACGTGGTCCAGCCGACCGGCTTCGTCAAACCGGCGCATACGCACGGCGTAATCCAACACTTGCCCCGTGCCGCCCCACTGCGGGCCATGTGGTGAGTTGTTGAGACAAACCACGTCCAGGTAAATGTCCGGCGCCAGACGGCGGTTCAGACGCAGTTCGTCCAGGCAGGCCTGCTGGCGCAGCGCCAGGGTGCTGAAGTCCAGAAACGCCAGCTTGACCGGCTTTTTGATCTTGTAGGCGAACTCACCGGCCAGCAGCACCCAGGAGATGTGGGTTTCGACCAGCTCCACCCGCTTCACCTCACCTGGGTACGCTTGTGGCGCCAGCAGCGCTTGAATGAACGGTGGCAGCTTGGGATTCATGCCAGTCATGATGCCAGTCTCTGGCCCGCCACACCAGCCCATTCCAGTGACCCGTTCAGGTGAACCAGACGGCGGCGACAATGGCGGCCCCTTGCTTTTACCCCACAACACGTCCCCATGAAAACTGTTTTACACATCACCGCAGCCTGCGCCCTGTTGGTCAACTTGTCGGTGGCCTGGGCCGCAGACGCCACCCTGGAAGCTGCCGCCAAAGAAAGCGGCGCCGTTGTCACCGCCAGCGGACTGGTGTACCGCTCGCTCCAGGACGGCAGCGGCGCCAGCCCGCTGGCCAGCGACGTGGTCAAGGTCAACTACCGCGGCACTTTCCCGGACGGGCGCGAATTCGACAGCTCCTACAAACGCAACCAGGCCATTGAATTCCCGCTGGGCAATGTCATCCCGTGCTGGACCGAAGGTGTCCAACGCATGAAAGTGGGCGGCAAGGCCAAACTCACCTGCCCTGCCGCCATTGCCTACGGCACGCGTGGCGCAGGCGGTGTGATTCCGCCCAACGCCACACTGCTATTTGAGGTGGAACTGCTGGGCATCAAGGGCAAATAAGCCCCACAGCTGCGCCCGCACAGGGCTTGAAAAGTCGTCCGCTGCACCGCATCTTCAGTACGGATGAGCCCCGGTGTTCACAAGCCGGACGCTCAGTCCGAGTTCAAACCTGAAGGAGGATGCCATGAATGCCTTGACCAACCGCAGCTTTCTTTTGAACGACTTTTTCCGCGACCTTGCTCCGGCTTTTTACGTCCGACCCCTGCACGGCGACCCGCTGCCGTCTGCCGCGCAGATCAAGGTGGATGTGAAGGAAAACAAGGATGGCTACACCGTGCATGCCGAGATCCCGGGTGTACCGAAAGAAGACATCCATGTCTCGCTGGACGGCAACTTGGTGACGCTGGAAGCCGAGGTGAAACAGCAGGACAGCAGTGGTGACAACGACACCGTGCTGCGCAGTGAACGCTATTTTGGCGCGGTGTCACGCAGTTTCCAGCTGCCACAGGACATCGACCAAACGCAGGCCAAAGCCAAGTTTGACAACGGTGTGCTGACACTGACGCTGCCCAAGAAGCTGGCGACCAACGTGACACACAAGCTGCACATTGAGTGAATTGCAGACACCCTCAGGCTGAGTCCTTGCGCGCAGGATGAACCGCCTGTGTTGTGGCCCTGCGGGCGATCTGCCTCGGCGCACCTGAGCTGCGCACAGGCAACGCCCTGATTGGTCGTTGCCTTGCTACGCCAGTACTGGCAGGCCAAGCGTGAGCGACCCGAGGCCTCGATCCAATAGACCGCCCATTGGTGCACTTGGATATGAGAGAACCGCTGTCAAAAAAGGGATGAATGCTATTGACAACGAGTAAGACAGTCCGCTTGACACCAGCCGATGCGTACTCAGGTGCTTGTTTTTGCCGACCTGCCCGATTCCAGGCGCGCCTTCAAAAAACCACCCGTGCCGTAACGGGTGACTTGGCTGTAAAAGCGCTGCGTCAGGCCCTGCACCATGCTGGAATAGGCATCAAGCAGGGTGGGCGGGATGCTGAAATTGTCGTAATTCACCACCACCGCCACCTGGTGGCCCAACGGCGCCAGCAGGTCGCTGACCTGCGCCTCGATCTCGCTGATGTCGTCCTGGCTGTCAATGGACAAGCCCTCAAAGTTGATGAACAGCAGCCGATGCTCGGCATTGAGTTCCAGGCGCTGTGCCAGCGGTGTGCTCAGCAGGCGTTCGCGCAGGCCCAGTGGCTCGGGGTGGAACAGCGCGGCCTCCATCAGCTTCAAGTGCGGGCTGATGACGGGACTGAAGTCCATCTGACCCAGTACATCACGTTGCAAGTCAACACCGGGCGCGATCTCGATCAGCTCCAGCGCGGGCGCCTCAAAGCTGCCGATCAGGCGCAGCACACAGCGCTCGGTCACATACAGCACCTGCTGGCCGCGCCGGATCGCCTCGCGCGCGCTGAAGGTGCGGTGCTCCACCTGGGGCACAAACTTGTGCTGCGTGCCTTCACCCTCGATCAACAGGCGCCCATCAGCCACCCGAGTCACGAGCTCACCGGCGGTGAAGCTGCCAACAAACACCACTTTTTTGGCGTTCTGGCTGATGTTGATGAAGCCGCCCGCACCCGACAGGCGCCCACCAAATTTGCTGACATTCAGGTTGCCTTGCGCATCCGCCTGCGCCAGCCCGAGAAAGGCAATGTCAAGCCCGCCGCCATCGTAAAAGTCGAACTGGTTGGGCTGGTCAATGATGGCCTGGGCGTTGATGGCAGCGCCAAAACTCAGGCCACCGGCTGGTACACCGCCAATCACACCGGGTTCGGCGGTCAGGGTCAGCAGGTCAAACACCTTTTCTTCGGCGGCCACCGTGGCCACACCCTCAGGCATGCCAATGCCCAGATTCACCACACTGTTGGGCCGCAACTCCAGCGCGGCGCGGCGGGCGATGACCTTGCGCTCGTTGAGGGGCATCGGCGCCATGCTGTCGAGCGGCACCCGGATTTCGCCCGAATAGGCCGGGTTGTAGGCCTCGACAAAGGTCTGCATGTGGTAGGCCGGGTCGCTGGCCACCACCACCGCGTCCACCAGCACACCAGGCACCTTGACGCTGCGCGGGTGCAGGGTGTTGCGCTCGGCCAAGCGCTCCACCTGCGCGATCACGATGCCACCGCTGTTGCGCGCGGCCATGGCAATTGCCAGCGCTTCGAGTGTGAGCGCTTCACGCTCCATGCTCAGGTTGCCGTCGGGGTCGGCGGTGGTGGCACGGATGATGCCCACGTGGATCGGCAGCGCCTTGTAAAACAGATAGTCGCGCCCGTCGATCACCATGCGCTGCACCAGGTCGGCCGTGGTGCGGCTGTTGACCTTGCCGCCGCCGTGAGCCGGGTCGACAAAGGTGTCGAGACCGACATGGGTCAGGGTGCCGGGTTTGCCCGCCGCGATGTCGCGAAACAGGTGGGTGATCACGCCTTGGGGCAGGTTGTAGGCCTCGATCTGGTTGTTGATCGCCATCTGCTGCAGCTTGGGCACCAGACCCCAGTGCCCGCCAATCACCCGCGCCACCAGCCCCGGGTGGGCCAGGTGGTTAAGCCCACGGTGTTGGCCGTCGCCCTGGCCTGCGGCGTAGATCAGGGTCAGGTTCTGCGGCGCACCCAGACCGGTGTTGTCCTGCGCCAACAAAAAACGTTGCTCGAGCGCCACCGCAATTTCTTCGGCAAAGCCGATGCCCACAAAACCACCGGTGGCCACCGTGTCGCCATCGTGGATCAGCCGTACCGCCTCCATCGCGCTGACCACCTTGTTGCGCCGCGCCTGGTGGCTGTGCAGCTCATCGATTCGCGTGTGCATGGCGGGCTCCTGCAAAAGTCAAACGGCGGGTTCGTGGCGCCGGGTCAGTCCGTCACGCCACGACCATGATCGATGTGGATGCTGGCACAGCTTGTGGCCAGCATCAAGCCGTGCTTACAGCAGTCGCGCCAGATACCGCCCGGTGTGGCTGGCCGGGTTGGCCGCCAGCGTTTCCGGTGTACCCACACCCACCACGGTGCCGCCGCCACTGCCGCCCTCGGGGCCCATGTCGATCAGCCAGTCGGCGGTTTTGATCACGTCCAGGTTGTGCTCGATCACCACGATGGTGTTACCCGCGTCGCGCAGCTGGTGCAAGACTTGGAGCAGCAGCTTGATGTCGGCAAAGTGCAGGCCGGTGGTGGGTTCGTCCAGGATGTAGAGCGTGCGTCCGGTGTCGCGTTTGCTGAGTTCCAGCGCCAACTTGACGCGCTGCGCCTCACCACCCGACAAGGTGGTGGCGGCCTGGCCGAGGCGGATGTAACTCAGCCCCACGTCCAGCAAGGTGTGCAATTTGCGCTCAATGGTCGGCACGGCCTTGAAAAATTCGTGCGCGGCTTCGACGGTGAGGTCCAGGATCTGCGCGATGTTTTTGCCCTTGTAGAGCACCTCCAGGGTTTCGCGGTTGTAGCGTTTGCCCTGGCAGACGTCGCAGGGCACATACACGTCGGGCAGAAAGTGCATCTCGACCTTGACCATGCCGTCACCCTCGCAGGCCTCGCAACGCCCGCCGCCACTGGCCTGGCTGACGTTGAAGCTGAAACGCCCCGGGCCGTAACCGCGTTCGCGTGCGGTGGGCACCTCGGCCATCAGTTCACGAATCGGGGTGAACAGGCCGGTGTAGGTGGCCGGGTTGGAGCGGGGGGTGCGGCCAATCGGAGACTGGTCGACGTTGATCACCTTGTCGAAGTACTCGATGCCTTCGATGCTGCTGTGTTCAGACGGCTCGTCATGTGCGCGGTAGATGGTGCGCGCCACCGCTTTGTAGAGTGTGTCGTTGACCAGGGTGGACTTGCCCGAACCCGAGACACCGGTGACGCAGGTGAACAGGCCGACCGGGAACGCCACGTCGACGTTTTTGAGGTTGTGGCCGCTGGCACCGATGACTTTGAGCGCCTGCATCTCGCCCTGGGTGGACAGGTGCACCGCCTCGCGGGCCGCACGCCGGATGGCCGCCGGACTCGGGGCAAAGCGTGAGGCTTTGGGTTTCTCAACCACGCGCACCGGCTCAGACGGCAGCCAGGCGGTGCGATGGGTCGGGACGTCAATGTTCAGGGTGTGCGCCAGGTACTGGCCGGTGAGGGATTGGGTGTTGGCCTTGACCTCATCAAACGTGCCTTGCGCCATGACCCGCCCGCCGTGCACCCCGGCGCCAGGGCCGAGGTCAATGATGTGGTCGGCGGCGCGCATCATGTCTTCGTCATGCTCCACCACCAGCACGCTGTTGCCGATGTCGCGCAGGTGCTTCAGGGTGTCGATCAGGCGGTCGTTGTCGCGCTGGTGCAGGCCGATGCTGGGCTCGTCCAGTACATACATGACGCCGGTCAGGCCGCTGCCGATCTGGCTGGCCAGGCGGATGCGCTGGCTCTCGCCACCGCTGAGCGTTTCGGCGCTGCGGTCCAGGCTCAGGTAGGTCAGGCCCACGTCGTTGAGGAACTTCAGGCGCAGGCTGATCTCGCGCACCACCTTGGCGGCAATGTCGCCCTTGGCACCGGTCATGCTCAGGCTGCTGAAGTAGGCAAAACACTCGGCCAGGGTCTGGTGGCTCAGTTCAAAAATGGCACGGGCCTGTGCACCCTCACCAATCTTGACGTGGCGCGCCTCGGTGCGCAGGCGGCTGCCGCCACACACCGGGCAGGGCTGGGTGCTCTTGTAACGCGCCAGGTCTTCGCGCACCACCGACGAGTCGGTCTCGTGGTAACGCCGCTGCATGTTCGGGATGATGCCCTCGAACGGGTGCTTCTTAACGACCTTTTTGCCCGCGTTGGCGCCGGAGTCCAGGGTGTAGGCAAACTTGATCTCTTCCTCACCCGAGCCCTGCAGCACCGCCTGCTGCACATGGGGGGGCAGGTCTTCAAACGCCTGATCGATGTCAAACTTGTAGTGCGCGGCCAGGCTCTCGAGCATCGCAAAGTAGTAGGCGTTGCGCCGGTCCCAGCCCTTGATGGCGCCGCTGGCCAGGCTCAAGGTCGGGAAGGCCACCACCCGGGTCGGGTCAAAAAACTCCTGCTGGCCCAGACCGTCACAACTCGGGCAGGCGCCCACCGGCGAGTTGAACGAGAACAGCCGCGGCTCCAGTTCGGCAATCGAGTAGTTACAAACCGGGCAGGCGAACTTGGCGTTGAATACATGCTCTTTTGGCTTGTAGCCCTTATCGGATAAGGGCTGAGCGCTATCCATTTCGAGAACAATGGCGCGACCGTTGGCGAGCCGCAGTGCGGCCTCGAAACTCTCAGCCAAGCGCTGTTTAAGCGCGGCATAGTCGGCGTGGGCAGCCTGCACCGCCGCGTCAATCTCTGGCTCGTCTCCCACCTCGGCATCACTGACCAAGGCGCTGGGTGCTGGGGCGTGGCGCACCTTGATGCGGTCGATCACCACGTCGATGTCGTGTTTCTCGGTCTTTTTCAGCGCCGGCAGTTGGTCAAACTCATAGGCAACACCATTGATCCTGAAACGCACATAACCCTGCGCCTGCATGTCGGCAAACACCTCCAGGAACTCACCCTTCTTTTCGCGCGCCAGCGGCGCCAGCACCATCAGCCGGGTGCCCTCGGGCAGCGCCAGTGTGGCATCCACCATCTGGCTCACGGTCTGGGACTGCAGCCGCAGCTGGTGGTCCGGGCAATACGGGGTGCCAGCGCGTGCAAACAGCAGACGCAGGTAGTCGTGGATTTCGGTCACCGTGCCGACGGTGGAGCGTGGGTTGTGGCTGGTGGCTTTTTGCTCGATGCTGATGGCGGGCGACAGGCCCTCGATCATGTCGACGTCGGGCTTGTCCATCAGCTGCAAAAACTGGCGTGCATAGGTGGACAGGCTTTCCACATAACGGCGCTGGCCCTCGGCATACAGCGTGTCAAACGCCAGGCTCGACTTGCCCGAGCCGGAGAGACCGGTGATCACCACCAGCTGGTTGCGCGGGATGTCGAGGTCGATGTTCTTGAGGTTGTGCGTGCGCGCACCACGGATGCTGATGTGCTGGTGCTGCAGGGCCTTGGCAAGGTACTTGCCATCTTCAGGTGTATTCAAAGCGGTGGCTGCTCAAAAGTGGCTGGTGAAGATGCACCAGGAAACCCGCCATGATAGTGAAGTCTGGCTCGCCCGTCTCTTGCCGTGTGCTGGATCACAGCGAGCTGCCCTGGGCCCTGAGCCCGGCTCAGTGGCCGCCGAGGTAAGCGGCGAACTTGCGGTCTTCGATCAGCAGATGCTGCGCGGTGAACTCAAACACCACAAAGTGCAGCAACTCGGTGGTGTCGAGTTGGTCGCGGGCATAACGCGCACGCAGCAGTTCGGCGCGCGCCAGCAGTTGCTGATGCCGCGCCGCATGCGCGGCGCAGCCAGGGAAGTCCGAGCGGGCCAGGATGGCCTCTTCGTCCTGCATGTGTTGTGCCGAGAGGGCCACAAAGGCGTCGATCTTCGCAGCGATGCTGTCTTTGGCGGCACCACTCACCATGGCGTCGATCAGGGTATTGGCGGCATCGAACAGTTGGCGGTGCTGGGCGTCGATGGTGGTGTGGCCCAGGGCATACACGTCGCGCCAGACCACCCGCAGCAATTCGGTGCCCTGGGGTGAAGACGCGCTGGCTGGCAGCAAGGGCAGTTCAGCGACAACCCGGTTGCGCCCCTGCGCCTTGGCCTGATACAGCGCCTGGTCGGCACGTTGTAACCATTCGTCCCAGCTGTCGGTCGAGCGGTAGGAGGCAAAGCCAAAACTGGCGGTGACCCTGTGGCCGTCACCGTAGACGCTGGTTTCGATGGCACGGCGTATGCGTTCGGCGCTGTCCGCTGCGGCCGAAAAACCGCTGGCGGGGAGCAGCACGATGAACTCCTCACCGCCCCAGCGGCCCAACACGTCGGTGTTGCGAACACAGGCCTGCGCGGTAGCCGCCACCTCCCGCAGGATCAGGTCACCCACCGCATGGCCATAGGTGTCATTGACATCCTTGAAATGGTCGACATCGATCAGGATCAGCGACACCGGCGTGGCGTAACGCTGCAGGCGCCGCATCTCGTACTGCGCGGTCTCTTCGATGCGAAAACGGTTCCAGCAGCCCGTCAGCTTGTCGGTCATCGCCATCAGCCGCGTTTTTTCATCGGCGGCTTCCTTGGCCATCAGCACAAAACCGATGGCCACCAACGTGAGGGACACAAAGGCCGAGAGGTACACCAGCGTTTGTGATGTGCCCGGATCGGTGATGTGCGCCACCAGGTGCTCGTCCGTGAGGGCCATCCAGGCACGGTAGACCATGGTCAAGAGGTTGAGGGTGACCCCCACCATGAGCAGGTGCTGACCCCGCCCGACCGTCCGCTTGGCGCCATCAAGCAGCAGCCACAACAGGATCAGGTCCTGTACCAGATAAACCACGCTGGAGATGGCAATCCGGAACACGATATGGGGGAAAACAGCCCACAGCCCCAGCGCAAACACCCCCATGGGCAGCCACAGCAGAAGCGGCGAGAGTCGACGCTGCTGAAACTGGGCCACCGCCAGGGCCACCAGGGCATAACTGCCAGTGACCGCCATGTTGGCGATAAAGATCGACCAGAAGTCGGGAATGCGCCCCCGCAAGGCGTACAAGAAGTAGGCCAGCGCTTCGAGTGTCAGCGCAAAAATGAGGGGCCGCAGGCCATCGTGGTCCTCGTTGGCAGCGACCCAGCCGATCGAGATCGCCAGTGTCAGGCACAAGGCGATGTTCACCAGGAACATCGTGGGGATGTCGATCAGCATGCTGTGTCCACCGCGGCGCGCCAAGAATAGTGGCGCCAGAAACTTATGTAAATCCGCGATGATAGTGACATCGGGTTGGCGCTTCAGTCGCGCTGACCCCGGCCCACGCTCACACCAGTTTCCAGCCGTCAATGGCCAGGAACTTTCTGCCCAGCACTTTCCTCGCACGAATCGACAGCGGCAGCATGCTGGGAAAATCGTGTGGCACAAAGACATCGGCACCCTGGATCTGCTGCAAGCTGTGCTGATCAGGGACGCGTGGTTTGCCCAAACGCACGGACGGGCAGGGCGTGATTTCGATGCAGCAACCGTGCACAGTTTGCGGCACATCAATGACAACAGACTGCCTGCGTTCGGCAATGAGTTCAAGAGCGTCTTTTGAAAGGGTCAGCATGGTCTTCATGTCAAATAGGGTGATTGTCCGGGCAGCGTGGCGGTGTGGCAACACGCTGCCACCGATGGCAGACCCGCAGTACGAGGCGGGTGCCGGGCTGTGAAGGTGTCATCTTAGACAAGCCTTGACCTTGGGTGGCCATCTTTCTGCCAGCGGCAAGCCGCCACGCTTGTGCGGTTACCTAGCCGTGGCGAACGGTTGCGACGCCGCCCACCAGCTGACGCACTGACAGGCCAAGTTCGTCTGGTGGCGCGGCCAAAGATCCGTGACAATGCCGCGCCATGGCTTGCCCTGGCAGGCGCATGATGTTTCAAACCGAGTTGACCCTGCCATACCAACATGCCCACCACCTTGTCACCCACCGCCTCCAGCGCTTTGACACGTGCTGAATGGCGTGCCAACTTGTCTCTGGCGTCGATTTTTGGCCTGCGCATGCTGGGCCTGTTCATGGTGGTGCCGGTGTTTGCCCATGAAGCCGCGCAGTACCCCGGTGGTGACAACACCGGCCTGATCGGGCTGACGCTGGGGATTTATGGCCTGACCCAGGCGGCGCTGCAGTTTGTTTATGGCCTGGCCTCAGACCGTTTTGGCCGCAAGCCGGTGATCATCGCCGGGCTGCTGGTGTTTGCGGCGGGCAGCACGGTGGCGGCGCTGGCACCGTCGCTGTTGTGGCTGTCGGTGGGGCGCGCGCTGCAGGGTGCCGGTGCGGTGTCGGCGGCGGTCACCGCCTTGCTGGCCGATCAAACACGGGACGAGGTGCGCACCAAGTCAATGGCTTTGCTCGGCGCCAGCATGGGGCTCACCTTTGCGCTGTCGCTGGTGGTGGCGCCGGTGCTGGCGGCCTGGGGCGGGCTGGTCGCGATTTTTGCACTGACCGCGCTGCTGTCGCTGCTGGGCATCGCGGCGGTGCTGTGGTGGGTGCCGCCCGAACCGTTGCAGCACCGCCTCCAGCAAGAAGGTCGGGGGCTGGATGTGCTGCGCCTGCCCGAGCTGCTGCGCCTGAACTACGGCGGCTTTGTGATGCACGGGGTGCAGCTCGCCATGTGGCTGGCGGTGCCGTCGATGCTGGTGGAGGCCGGTTTGCCCCAGGCGCGGCATTGGCAGCTTTACCTGCCGGTGCTGGTTGGCTCGTTTGTGGTGATGGGTGGCAGCTTTTTCCAGTTGGAGAAGCATGGTTATGTGCGTGCCGCGTTTTTGACCGCGGTGGCGCTGATGGCGCTGGTGCAGCTGGGTTTATGGTGGCAAATTGGCCTCCAGCCCTCTATCTACTTACTCGGATTGCTACTGTTTTTGTTCTTCTATGGGTTCAATGTGCTGGAAGCCTGCCTACCCAGCATGGTGTCCAGGCTGGCACCACTGAGCGCACGCGGTGCGGCCATCGGGGTCTACAACACCATGCAATCAATTGGTTTTTTTGCCGGTGGGCTGCTGGGGGGCTGGGCCATGCAATGGGGCGGGCCGCACGCCCTGTTTACTGGCTGTGGTGTCTTGATGATGTTGTGGTTGTGGCTGGCCTGGCCAATGACGATGGCGCAAACCAAGACGCTGGAGGCCCCGGCCAATCCCTGATAAAGTGCGCGTTTTCAGGCAGCGTGGCCTGACTCTCAATATGGAAAGCAAACTATGGCCTCGGTAAACAAAGTGATTCTGGTGGGTAATTTGGGCCGTGACCCGGAAGTGCGTTATCTGCCCAGCGGTGATCCGGTGGCCAACGTCACCATCGCCACCAGCAGCCGTTACAAGAGCAAATCTGGCGAAATGGTTGAAGAAACCGAATGGCACCGCGTGACCTTTTTTGGCCGCCTGGCCGAAATCGCCAGCCAGTACCTCAAAAAAGGCCGCCCTGTGTATGTGGAAGGTCGCATCAAGACCCGCAAATACACCGACAAGGACGGTCAGGAGAAATACGCCACCGACATCATCGCCAATGAAATGCAACTGCTCGGTGGCCGCGAAGGCATGGGTGGCCCCGCCGGTGAAGACGATGGTTACGGCGGTGGCGACGCTGGCGGCAACTACAACAGCCGCCCGGCACCAGCCCCACGTCCCAGCGCCCCAGCACCACGTCCCGCACCCGCACCGGCACCCAGCCGCCCGGCCAGCGGGTTTGATGACATGGATGACGATATTCCGTTCTAAACCCGGATTTTTTAGGACTTCAACAGTGTCCGCCTCACCCAAACTTGGTGAGGCTTTTTTTTGCCCGAAGAGGGCTGCAACCAAGCTGCGAAAATACGACCTCGGTTGACGCGAGAGCCATCGACAAAACCCTGAAACCGGGGTTCTGCCAGCCACTTCATCACCCACACTGCATATTTCAAAACCATGCCGCCTTCATTGGGGGACAGCGCACGCTGTGTCCTCCAAAAGGGGCGAGCGCACGACAACAACAAGGAAACCCATGAGCTTCATGAATTGGACTGAAAAATCAACCGAGGTGCTACGCCAAGGCGGCGTCATCTCCCCCGATGAACGTCTGCCCTGGCCCCAAACCACCGTGATGGGCATGCAGCATGTGATCGCCATGTTTGGCGCGACCGTGCTGGCGCCGATCTTGATGGGTTTTGACCCCAATCTGGCCATTCTGATGAGTGGCATCGGCACCCTGATCTTTTTTGTAATGACCGGCGGCAAGGTGCCCAGCTACCTGGGCTCCAGCTTTGCCTTCATCGGGGTGGTGATTGCGGCCACTGGTTATGCTGGCAAGGGTCTCAACACCAACATGGGTGTGGCGTTGGGCGGCATCATTGCCTGCGGTGCGTTGTACACCGCCATTGGTCTGCTGGTGCAACTGGTGGGCACCCGCTGGATCGAGAAACTGATGCCCCCGGTGGTGACCGGTGCGGTGGTGGCGGTGATTGGTTTGAACCTGGCTGCTGTGCCGATCAAGAACATGGCCGCCAACAACTTCGAGAGCTGGATGCAGGCGATCACCTTCCTGTGTGTGGCGCTGGTGGCGGTGTTCACACGCGGCATGGTGCAGCGCTTGTTGATTCTGGTGGGCCTGATTGTGGCCAGCATCGTCTACGCGGTCTTGACCAACGGCCTGGGCCTGGGCAAACCGATGGATTTGTCGAGCCTGTTTAACGCAGCCTGGGTGGGTATGCCCTCGTTCACCGCCCCGGTGTTTGACGCCAAGGCCATGTTGATGATTGCGCCAGTGGCCATTATTCTGGTGGCTGAAAACTTGGGTCACCTGAAGGCGGTGACCGCCATGACCGGCAAAAACCTGGATGTGTACATGGGCCGTGCTTTCATCGGTGACGGTGTGGCCACCATGGTCAGCGGCGCCGCCGGTGGCACCGGTGTCACCACCTATGCCGAAAACATAGGTGTCATGGCCGCCACCAAAATCTATTCCACCGCCATGTTCCTGGTCGCCGCTTTGCTGGCGGTGGTGCTGGGCTTCAGCCCCAAATTTGGCGCCATCATCCAAACCATTCCGCTGCCGGTGATGGGTGGGGTGAGTATTGTGGTGTTTGGCCTGATTGCAGTGGCCGGTGCGCGCATCTGGGTTGAAAACAAGGTTGACTTTGCCGACAACAAAAACCTGATCGTTGCCGCCATCACGCTGGTGCTGGGTACCGGTGACTTCACCCTGAAGTTTGGCGACTTTGCGCTGGGAGGCATCGGTACCGCCACGTTTGGCGCGATTGTGTTGCACGCCTTGCTGAACCGCAGTTCACGCGGCGCCTGACCCACGCGCAAACCTCGGGCTTGCGCCGCTGCAAGCCCGAAGCCGCTCAACAAGCCCCGAGTGATCGGGGCTTTTTTTTGCCTGATGGGCAGATGCTGGTCGGGTCGGGTGCTGCGTGCACTTGGGTGTTTGTGGCACTTTTTTGAACTTCCTCATATACTCCCCACCGTATTTTGAAGGAAACTCCATGTCCATCTCTTTTCCATGGTTCTGCGTCAAACCGATCAGATCCTGCAGGTGCTGCCTGGTTGTAGCGGGTCTGTTGTTGGGTGCCCAGGTTGGGGCTCAAAACCCGATTCAGGTTCCGGTGGCGGTGGTGCAGTTGCAAGCGGTGGGCCAGGGGTTCGAGATGGACGCGGTGGTGCAGCCGGTCAAGCAGGCCACGTTGTCGGCCCAGGTCTCCGGTCGGCTCTTGTCCCTGCTGGTCAAGGCGGGTGATCAGGTGAAAACCGGCCAGCTGCTGGCAACCATCAATGACAGCGAAACCCAGGCCGGTGTGCAGGGCAGCCAGGCCCAGGTGGCGCAGGCTCAGGCCCAGTTGCACAACGCCCAGGCCAACTTTGACCGCACCCGCGATCTGTTGCGCCAGGGTTTTATCAGCGCGGCCGCCATGGACACGGCCGAGGCCCAGCTCAGGTCAGCGCGAGCGACACTTGACCAGGCGGCAGCGGGTGTCCGCCAAGCCCACGTGTCGCAGGGGTTCACCCGTGTGACCGCGCCTTTTGAGGGCCGTGTGTTGCAGACCGAGGCCGAGGTGGGCGACTTGGCGCAGCCGGGCAAAACCTTGCTGACGCTGTATGCCCCGCTGCCACTGCGGGTGGAGGTGCAGGTACCGGTGTCGCGATCAGGGTCACTCACACCCAGCAGCCAGATCGAGGTGGAGTTGCCCGCAGCAGATGGCGCCATGCGCTGGATTCGCCCGACACGTATTGACCGTCTACCGGGCGCCGACCCGGTGTCGCAGACCATCGAATGGCGACTGGAGCTGCCAGCACAAGCGGTCTCGGGGCTGACGCCTGGGCAACAGGTCAGGGTGCGTTTTGCCGCTGGCCAAAAGCAGCGGCTGATGGTGCCCAGTGCAGCGGTGTTGCGCCGGGGTGAGCTGACGGCGGTTTACACGCTCAGTGGCACCACTTTTGAGCTGAAAGCGGTACGACTGGGGACCGACCACGGGCCACAGGGGTTTGAAGTGCTGGCGGGTTTGCAGGACAAAGACCAGGTGGCGCTGGACCCGGTCAAAGCCGGGCTAACAGGTGCACGTGCCCTAGCCGCAGGCGCCCGGGCGCAGTGAGATGACCATGTCAAACCCTGAACCCTTGGGTATTTCCGGGCGCCTGGCGCGGGCCTTTCAGCACAACGCCATCACCCCGTTGCTGGCCTTGTTGGCCGTGTTGCTGGGCTTGTTTGCGGTGCTGGTGACACCGCGTGAAGAAGAGCCACAGATCAATGTGACCATGGCCAATGTGCTGATCCCGTTCCCCGGGGCCAGCAGCGTCGAAGTGCAAAACATGGTGGCGCTACCAGCCGAGCAGGTGCTCAGCCAGATCGCCGACATAGAACACACCATATCAGTCGCACGCCCGGGCATGGCGGTGCTGACGGTGCAGTTCAAGGTGGGGGTGCCCAGAACCGAAGCCTTGGTGCGCCTGTACGACGTGCTCAACGCGCATCAGGATTGGTTGCCAAGCAACCTGGGCACCCTGAGCCCAATCGTTAAACCCAAGGGCATTGACGACGTGCCGGTGCTGGCGCTGACCTTGTGGAGCCCAGAATCACTGCCAGCGGTGGACCTGGAGCGCACCGCCCATGCGGTGGAGGCTGAACTCAAACGCGTGCCCGGCACCCGTGAAGTTCAAACCATTGGTGGGCCGGGTCGGGCGGTGTTTGTCTGGCTGGACCCGGCGCGGCTGCGCGATCGCGGTGTGGACGTGTTGTCGCTCAAGGCACTGCTGGCTGGCGCCAATGTCAGCCAACCGTCCGGCTCGGTGATTCAGAGCGACGCCACCGATGGCCAGATGCTCCAGGTGGAAACCGGCGAGTTCTTGCGCTCCGTCGACGATGTGGGTGATCTGGTGGTGGGCGTGAGCAAAGGTGCGCCCGTGTTTTTGCGCGAGGTGGCGCGTCTTGAGGTGGGTGCCCAGCTGCCGCAGCGTTACGTCTGGTTCACACCCGGTGCTGCGCACCAGAGCGCCAGCGCACCAGGTAGCGCCGCAGAACCTGCCACAGCGGGCTCGGTGCACCCGGCGGTCACCCTCACCGTCACCAAAAAACCGGGGACCAACGCGGTGGATGTGACCCAGGCGGTGCGGGCCCGGGTGGCAGAGCTGCAAAACACAGTGATCCCCGCCAACATCAGCACCAGCATCACGCGTGACTACGGTGAAACCGCAGCCGAAAAAGCCAACAAATTGATCCAGAAGCTGGTGTTTGCCACCGGCTCAGTGATCCTGCTGGTGGGTTTTGCCCTGGGCCGACGCGAGGCGGTGATTGTGGGCACGGCGGTGATCCTGACCCTGGCGGCCACCCTGTTTGCCTCCTGGGCCTGGGGCTTCACCTTGAACCGGGTGTCGCTGTTTGCCCTGATCTTCTCCATCGGCATTCTGGTTGACGATGCCATTGTGGTGGTCGAGAACATCCACCGCCACCAGCAGTTGGAGCCCACGGCGACGCTGCGTCAGATCATTCCGCAGGCGGTGGACGAGGTGGGTGGCCCGACCATTCTGGCCACGCTGACCGTGATCGCAGCCTTGTTGCCAATGGCTTTTGTCAGCGGACTGATGGGCCCCTACATGAGCCCGATCCCGATCAACGCCAGCCTGGGCATGGCCATTTCGCTGGGTATTGCCTTCACAGTGACCCCCTGGCTGGCATTAACACTGATGCGCCCGTCAGGACACGGGCCGGAGGCAGGCCACAACCCAAGCACCAGCACAAGCGCCAAGCTGCAGCGCTTTTTTGCCCGGGTGTTGACGCCGTTTCTCGACAGTACACGCCACCGCTGGCTGCTGTTGGCCGGTATCCTGGTGGCTCTGGCTTTGTCGGTCGGTATGGCGATGGTGCAGTGGGTGGTGCTCAAGATGCTGCCCTTTGACAACAAGAGCGAGTTTCAGGTGCTGGTGGAGATGCCCGCCGGTACCCCGCTGGAAAACACCGCGGCCACTTTGCAGGAGCTGGGCGCCTATCTGGCGCAGCAGCCCGAGGTGTTGAACCTGCAGGCCTACGCGGGCACCGCCTCGCCGATCACCTTCAACGGGCTGGTGCGCCAGTACTACCTGCGGGCGGATGCCGAACTCGGTGATTTGCAGGTCAACCTGGTCGACAAACACCACCGTGATGAACAAAGCCACGCGATTGCCCAACGCCTGCGCCCGGCGCTGGAGAAGATCGGACAGCGTCACAACGCTTTGATCCAGGTGGTGGAAGTGCCACCCGGCCCGCCGGTGATGTCCCCCCTAGTGGCCGAGGTGTATGGCCCGGACGAAGCGGGTCGCCAGGCTTTGGCAGCCCGGGTGGCCAAAGCCTTCGCGGCGACGCCCGACATTGTGGGGGTGGACACCTCGTTGCAGGCCAACGCGCCGCGCGCTTATCTGCGGGTACGCCGCCAGCGCGCCGAGTCGCTGGGTATTTCGGTGGCGACCGTGGCGCAAACCGCCGCAGTGGCACTCAGTGGGGCAGATGCGGCCTACCTGCACGACGGCCAGAGCAAGTACCCGGTGCCGGTGCGCCTGCAGTTGCCACTGCAAGACCAGGTGGACCTGGCAGCGGTACTGGCTTTGCCCCTGCGTGCCAGCAATGCCCAGTTGGTGCCCTTGTCAGAACTGGTGCAGGTGGAACAAGGTCTGATCGACCAGCCGCTCTACACCAAAGACCTGCAGCCACTCAGCTATGTGTATGGCGACATGGCTGGCCAGCTGGACTCGCCGCTCTACGGGCTGTTCGCCATCCGTGACAAGCTGCAGGCAGCGGCCCTACCCGGTACGGGTGAGGTGGGTGAGTACTGGATCAGCCAGCCGAGTGACCCTTACCGGCAATACGCCATCAAGTGGGACGGTGAATCCCAGATCACCTACGAGACCTTCCGCGACATGGGCACCGCGTACGGGGTGGGCCTGATCCTGATCTACCTGCTGGTGGTGGTGCAGTTCAAGAGTTACCTGGCGCCGCTGGTGATCATGGCACCGATTCCGCTGACCATCATTGGTGTCATGCCCGGGCATGCGTTGCTGGGTGCGCAGTTCACGGCCACCTCGATGATTGGCATGATTGCGCTGGCCGGGATCATTGTGCGCAACTCAATCTTGCTCGTGGATTTCATCGAGCTGCAGCTCACGCAGGGCATCGCGTTCAAGGACGCCGTGGTGGCCTCGGCCGCTGTGCGCGCCCAGCCGATTTTGCTCACCGGCCTGGCCGCCATGATCGGCGCCTTTTTCATCCTGGACGACCCGATCTTCAACGGTCTGGCAATCTCCCTGATTTTTGGCATTCTGGTTTCCACCGTGCTGACCCTGGTGGTGATACCTGTCCTGTATTACGCGCTGTTTCGGCGTCGTATCCAAGCGCACACAGATGCGCTGGTTTCTCTCGACTGATGTTCACTATTCCCCATAAAACAGGAGACAAACATGGCCCATATCGTCATCATGGGGGCAGGCATTGGCGGTATGCCCGCCGCCTACGAACTGCGCGAAATGCTGCCCCCGGAGCACCGCATCACGGTGCTCAACATCACCCCCTACTTCCAATTTGTGCCGAGTAACCCCTGGGTGGCGGTTGGTTGGCGGCAACGCGAAGAAGTGACTTTGCCGATTGCCCCGTACCTGACACGCAAGAAAATTGGCTTTATTGCCAAAGCGGTGACATTGATCGACCCGGTCGCCAACCGGCTGACCTTGGTTGACGGTGACACGCTGGACTACGACTACCTGGTGATTGCCACCGGCCCCAAGCTGGCGTTTGACGAAGTACCTGGGGCGGGCCCTCTGTCGTCTGGCGGCGGTGGTTTCACCCATTCGATCTGCCATGTGGACCACGCCCAGGCTTTTTTTTCCGAGTACGAAAAATTCCTGGCCAACCCCGGGCCGATTGTGGTGGGCGCCATGCCGGGTGCCAGCTGTTTTGGCCCGGCCTACGAATTCGCCATGGTGCTCGACACCGACCTGCGCCGACGCAAGCTGCGCCACAAGGTGCCCATGACCTATGTCACCAGTGAACCCTACATCGGCCACCTGGGGCTGGAGGGTGTCGGTGACAGCAAGTCGATGCTGGAGTCCGAGTTCCGCAACCGCGACATCAAGTGGGTCACCAACGCCCGGACCACCAGCGTGGAGGTCGACAAAATGCAAGTGACCCAGCTCGATGACCTGGGCAACGCGGTCAAAGAGCATGCCATTGGCTTCAAGCTGGCGATGATGTTGCCCACCTTCAAGGGGGTGGATGCGGTGGCTGCGGTGCCCCAACTGTGCAATCCGCGCGGCATGGTGCTGATCGACGAATATCAGCGCAGCAAGGCTTACCGAAACATCTTCTCGGCCGGTGTGTGTGTGGCGATTCCGCCGGTGGAGGTGACACCGGTACCCACCGGCTGCCCCAAGACCGGCTACATGATCGAAAGCATGATGAGCGCCATCTGCCACAACATCAGCAACGAGCTGGCAGGCAAGCCGGTGACCGGCAAAGGCACCTGGAACGCGGTGTGCCTGGCCGACATGGGCGACACCGGTGCCGCGTTTGTGGCCCTGCCGCAAATCCCGCCGCGCAATGTGAACTGGTTCAAAAAAGGCAAGTGGGTGCACCTGGCCAAGATTGCGTATGAAAAGTACTTCATGCGCAAGCTCAAAAAAGGCAGCTCCGAGCCCATTTACGAGAAATACATCATGGGTCTGCTCGGTATCAACAGGCTGGACAACTGATTTTTTTACAAGGAGAGTGAGATGACGGTACAACGCTACATCATGGTGTTTGCGGGCCTGTTTGTGATGCTGTCGCTGGCCTTTGGGGTCGAGGGTAGCCCGCTGTTTGTCAGCAAATGGGCGCTGGCGTTCACCGCGTTTGTGGGTGTCAACCTGTTCCAGTCGGGCTTCACCAACTTTTGCCCGCTGGGCATCATCTTGAAGAAGCTGGGTGTGCCGGAGGCTTGAATCGGCTATGCACGCTAGACTGGATAGCAGCGCCCGGCAGCGGGGCCAGGTGTCCGCCCGCCCGTGGCGACGCTCAGCATTGGTCAACGAGGAAACACATTCATGACGGTATTAACAAACGAGACGGCACGCACTGATGTGATCAATCGGCTGCGCCGTGCCGAAGGGCAACTTCGCGGTGTGCAGCGCATGGTCGAAGAGGGTGAGAGCTGCCTGAAGATCAGCCAGCAGCTCTCCGCCGTGCGCAAGGCGCTCGACAGCACCTACCTGCGCATGACCCTGTGTTACATGGAACAGGAGTTGCAACAGCAGATCCCGGCAGAGCAGATGCAGACACCGGCCATGGAAAGCCTGCTCAAGGACATGGAAGGCCTGCTCGCCAGGATTGGCTAAGCTTATATAACAAATAGCCGTCTAGCCCTTATATAACAAGGGCAGATAGCTATGAATAACAGAGTATTTTAAGGCACCTTGGCGTGGTCGATGATGCCGCCGCCCAGGCACACCTCGCCGTCGTACAACACGGCTGACTGGCCTGGCGTCACCGCCCACTGGGCCTGGCTGAAGGTCAGCGCAAACTGCTCACCCGACACATCACTTAACTCACACGGCGCATCCGCTTGGCGGTAACGCGTCTTGGCGGCAAGCGCCTGCTGCTGTGGCGCGTGCCCCGCGACCCAGCTGGCTTGCCCGGCCTGTAAGGTCATCGACTGCAGCCAGGGGTGGTCGTGCCCCTGGACCACCCACAAGGTGTTGTTCTGCACATCCTTGCGTGCGACAAACCAAGGCGCGTGGTCACCGCCGCCGCGCTGTGCGCCTTTGGCCTTGAGGCCACCAATACCCAGACCCTGGCGCTGGCCCAGCGTGTAAAAGCTCAGGCCCACATGCTGACCAATGGTCTGGCCCTTGTCGTTTTTGATAGCTCCGGGTTCTTTGGCAATGTAGCGGTTCAAAAAGTCGCGGAACGGCCGCTCACCAATAAAACAGATGCCGGTGGAATCTTTCTTCTTGGCATTGGGCAGACCAATCTCCAGCGCGATGCGCCGCACCTCGGTCTTGAGCAGCTCACCCACCGGGAACAGCGTTTTGGACAGCTGGGCCTGGGTCAGGCGGTGCAAAAAATAGCTCTGGTCTTTGGAGGGGTCCAGCCCTTTGAGCAACTCGTGCAAGCCGCTGGCCGGGTTCTGCCGCACCCGAGCGTAGTGGCCAGTGGCGATCTTGTCGGCACCCAACCGCATGGCGTGGTCCAGGAAGGCCTTGAACTTGATCTCGGCGTTGCACAGGATGTCGGGGTTGGGTGTGCGGCCCGCGCTGTATTCACGTAAAAAGTCGGCAAACACCCGGTCGCGGTAGTCGGCGGCAAAGTTGACGTGTTCGATCTCGATGCCAATCACATCGGCCACGGCGGCGGCGTCGACAAAGTCCTCGTTGGACGAACAGTAACCGGTGTCGTCGTCGTCTTCCCAGTTTTTCATGAAGATGCCGAGCACCTCATGGCCTTGCTGCTTGAGCAACCAGGCTGTCACCGCCGAGTCGACCCCGCCACTGAGTCCCACCACCACGCGCTGAGATTTGGCGCTCATGGTGTTGTATCCAGTTGGGCCAGCGTGTGGACGCTGGCATCGGTGTGGATCAGGTCCAGCGGAAAACGCTGGCCACTCAAATAGTCTTCCATACATTGCACCACCAGCGGGCTGCGGTGGCGCGCGGCGCTGGCGCGGATCTCGTCGGGGGTGAGCCACAACGTGCGCACAATGCCGGTGTCCAGTTGCCGCTCTGGCACCAACGCGCCCAAGGAACCCGCAAAAGCGAAGCGCAGATAGGTCACATCCTGCGCATCTTCAGTGCCATTGGCGGCACGCTGAGAACGCGACATGTAAACGCCCACCAAATGGGTCGGGGTGAACAGGTGCCTGGTTTCTTCCAGCGTCTCACGCTGGCAGCCTTGCGCCAGGGTTTCACCTTCGTCCAGATGCCCGGCCGGGTTGTTCAGGCGCAGGCCCTCGGGCGTGTGTTCTTCTACCAGCAAAAACTTGCCGTCTTGTTCAATGATTGCCGCCACGGTGGCGCTCGGTTTCCATCTGTCAGTCATGACTGAATTATCCCGGATGCACCGCTGTCCATTGCTGGTGAGGACTCCCTTGTCCATGGGGCGTCAATCACCTCGTTGGCATCGCTCTTGCTCGTTTGGCTGCTTAAACTGTTGTAAGCTCGCCAGATTGCCCAGACGTCATACCTTGGCGTTGTCTTTTTGGCAAGGATTTAAGGAGTTATTCCATGCAAGCTGATATTGCCACTGCTGCCCGGTCGGGGCAGACCGTGGAGTCAGGCTCACCCGAATCTGCGAGGTTGGCGCAGTGTATCGGTGTGCCCTGCGAGGTTTTCCCGGGTGAAAAACGGGTGGCGACTGTGCCCGACGTGGTGGCCAAGCTGATCAAGCTGGGCTTTACCGTAGTCGTTCAGTCTGGCGCGGGCGCGGCTGCCAATGTCAGCGACGCGGAGTATCAAAAGGCCGGTGCCACGATTGTTGCGGATGCGACACAACTGTGGGCCAGTTCTGACATTGTGTTCAAGGTTCGCCCACCAACGGCGGATGAAGTGGCCCTGATGCGTGAAGGCGGCACCTTGATTAGCTTCATTTGGCCTGCCCAGAATCCTGAACTTATGCAGTTGCTCACCGCCAAGAAGGCGACGGTGCTGGCCATCGACGCCTTGCCCCGTACGCTCAGCCGTGCTCAGAAGATGGACGCCCTGACCTCACAGGCTGGTGTGGCCGGTTACCGTGCGGTCATCGAAGCGGCAAATGCCTTTGGCCGTTTCTTCAACGGCCAGATCACGGCTGCGGGCAAGGTACCTCCCGCCAAGGTCTTCATCGCCGGGGCGGGTGTGGCAGGCTTGGCTGCCATCGGCACCGCCGCAGGCCTGGGCGCCATCGTGCGCGCCAATGACACCCGCGCCGAAGTGGCCGACCAGGTGGTCTCACTCGGTGGTGAATTTGTCAAGGTGGATTACGAGGAAGAAGGCTCTGGCGGCGGCGGTTACGCCAAGGTCATGAGTGAAGGCTTCCAGCAAGCCCAGCGCGAGATGTACGCCAAACAGGCCAAGGAGGTGGACATCATCATCACCACCGCTTTGATCCCCGGCAAACCCGCGCCCAAGCTGATCACCGCCGAGATGGTGCGCAGCATGAAGCCCGGCAGTGTCATTGTTGACATGGCAGCTGAACAAGGTGGCAACTGCGAACTGACCGAGCCCGGCCAGTCCGTGGTGAAACACGGTGTGACCATTGTTGGCTTCACCGATCTGGTGTCGCGCCTGGCCATGCAATCGTCCACACTCTACGCCACCAACCTGTTTCGCTTGTCAGAAGAACTGTGCAAAACCAAGGATGGCGTGATCAACGTCAACATGGAAGACGATGCCATCCGCGGCCTGACGGTCACCAAGGACGGCGCCATCACCTGGCCAGCACCTGCGCCCAAGCAGGCACCTGCCCCAGCAGCAGCCAAACCCGCTGCAGCGCCTGCGGCCAAAAAGGCCCATGGCCACGGTGAAGCCAGTGCGCCCATGGCAGGTAACAAACTGGCCATCCTGTTTGGTGTGGCGGCGGCCTTGTTCTGGCTGATTGGTGCCAACGCGCCGAAGGAGTTCATGTCGCACTTCACGGTGTTTGTGCTGGCGTGTTTTGTGGGCTACATGGTGGTGTGGAACGTGAAACCCGCCTTGCACACCCCGCTGATGAGCGTGACCAACGCGATTTCCAGCATCATTGCGATTGGTGCGCTGGTGCAGATTTCACCGATCACAGGTGCAACAGATCGGCCTGACAGCCTGATCACCTGGGTGGCGGCGGCGGGCATTGTGCTCACCGCGATCAATATGTTCGGCGGCTTTGCCGTGACCCAGCGCATGCTGGCGATGTTCCGCAAATAAGAAGGGGCCAGAGATGTCTTCAAGTTTGGCCACGGTTGCCTACATTGGCGCAACCATTCTTTTTGTTCTGAGCCTGGGCGGCCTGTCCAACCAGACCACCGCACTGCGCGGCAACCTCTACGGCATGGTCGGCATGACGCTGGCGGTGCTGGCCACGGTGTTTGGCCCCCAAGTCACCGCAGCCGGTTTGCCGTGGATCATTGGCGCCATGGTGATTGGCGGCGGCATTGGTCTGTACGCCGCACGCACGGTGCAGATGACCCAGATGCCCGAGTTGGTGGCCTTGATGCACAGCATGGTGGGCCTGGCCGCGATGCTGGTGGGTTTTGCCACCTTCATCGACCCGACGGCCAGCGCCGGTTTTGAAGGTGCGGCTAAGACCATCCACGAACTGGAAATCTACATTGGCATCTTCATTGGTGCCGTGACCTTTGCCGGTTCGGTGATCGCCTTTGGCAAGCTGTCGGGTCGCGTCAGTGGCAGCCCGGTGTTGCTGCCGGGGCGCCACTGGCTCAATCTGGCGGGCCTCTTGGTGGTGATCTACTTTGGTGGCGTCTTCATGCAGGCCCACGACGTGCAGGCCGGCATGCTGCCGGTGATTGTGATGACCATTGTGGCGCTGCTGTTTGGGGTGCACATGGTGATGGCCATTGGTGGTGCCGACATGCCGGTGGTGGTCTCCATGCTCAACAGCTACTCCGGTTGGGCGGCAGCGGCCACCGGCTTCATGCTGTCCAACGACTTGCTGATTGTGGTGGGCGCCCTGGTGGGCTCCAGCGGTGCGATTCTGTCTTACATCATGTGTAACGCCATGAACCGCAGCTTCATCAGCGTGATTGCCGGTGGTTTTGGCACCACCAGCACACCCAAACCGGCAGCTGGCGGTGCAGCGCAGCCAGCCGGTGAGGTGACTCCGGTGACGGCGCTGGAAACCGCTGACCTGCTGCGTGATGCCAAATCCGTGATCATTGTGCCGGGCTACGGCATGGCGGTGGCACAGGCACAGCACACGGTGTTTGAGATCACCAAGTTCTTGCGTGAAAAAGGCGTCAATGTGCGTTTTGGCATCCACCCGGTGGCCGGACGTATGCCGGGCCACATGAATGTGCTGTTGGCCGAAGCCAAGGTGCCCTATGACATCGTGTTCGAAATGGATGAACTCAACGAGGACTTCCCCGACACCGATGTCACCATGGTGATTGGCGCCAACGACATCGTCAACCCCAGCGCCCAGGACGACCCGAGCAGCCCGATTGCCGGCATGCCGGTGCTCGAAGTCTGGAAGGCCAAGACCTCGATCGTCATGAAACGCAGCATGGCCTCGGGCTACGCGGGTGTGGACAACCCCTTGTTCTACAAGGACAACAACCGCATGTTGTTTGGCGACGCCAAAAAAATGCTCGACGAGGTGCTGACCGCACTCAAGGCCTGAGCGTCCACCCGCCAAGCCCTGCCAACAGGGCCGAACACGCTGCCCCAGCCCCCACATCCGCCCTGCGGATTTGGGGGCTTTTCCCTAATTAGGGAAAACACAGACGGTGGCAGCCGCCCAGCGAGTGAGAATCCTGCATCACTTCAGAATCCGGAGACTTCCCCATGACCGACCGCATCTGGCTGCAAAGCTATCCCCCAGGTGTTCCCGCAGACATTGACGAGGGCCGTTACAGCTCTCTGGTTGAGCTGATGGAGGAGAGTTTCAGCAAATACGCCAAACTCAGCGCCTACAGCTTTCTGGGCAAGGAGCTGAGCTACGCCGAGGTGGACGAGATCAGCCAAACCTTTGGCGCCTACCTGCAAAGCCTGGGGCTGGTGCGGGGTGACCGGGTCGCCGTCATGATGCCCAATGTGCTGCAGTACCCGGCGGTGGTGGTGGCCATCCTGCGTGCTGGCTTCACACTGGTGAATGTCAACCCGCTCTACACCCCGCGCGAACTGGAGCACCAGCTCAAGGACTCGGGCGCCAAGGTCATTGTCATCCTGGAAAATTTCGCCGCCACGCTGGAAAAATGTGTGGCCCACACCCCCGTCAAACATGTGGTGTTGTGTGCCATGGGTGACCAACTGGGCCTGCTCAAGGGCACCTTGGTGAACTACGTGGTGCGCAACGTCAAAAAAATGGTGCCCGCCTACACCTTGCCGAACGCGGTGCGCTTCAACGCGGCCATGGCCCAGGCCAGCGGCAGCAGCTTGAAAAAGGTCAGCATCCAGGCCAATGATGTGGCCGTGTTGCAGTACACCGGCGGCACCACGGGCGTGTCCAAAGGGGCGGTGCTGTTGCATCGCAACCTGATCGCCAACGTGCTGCAGGCCGACGCCTGCTTCCAGCCCGCGCTGGGCCGGATCGCACCGGGTGAACAGATCAACTCGATCTGCGCATTGCCGCTCTATCACATCTTCGCTTTCACCGTGGGCATGATGCTGTCCTTGCGTGCGGGTGGCAAACTGATCCTGATCCCGAACCCGCGTGACTTCCCGGCAGTGTTGGCCGAGCTGGCCAAACACAAGGTGCATGTGCTGCCGGCGGTCAACACCTTGTTCAACGGACTGGCCAACCACCCGGACTTCAACAAGGTCGACTGGTCACACTTGGTGGTGTCGGCCGGTGGCGGCACCGCGGTGCAGAGTGCGGTGGCCAAGCTCTGGTTTGAGAAGACCGGCTGCGCCATCTGCGAAGGTTATGGCTTGAGTGAAACCTCGCCGATTGCCACCTGCAACCCGGTCAATGTGACCGAGTATTCCGGTGCGATTGGGGTGCCGGTGCCCAGCACCTGGCTCAAATTGCTCGACGATGATGGCAATGAATCGGCCCCGGGTCAACCCGGCGAGATCGCCATCAAGGGCCCGCAGGTGATGGCGGGGTACTGGCAGCGCCCGGAAGAAACCGCACAGGTCATGACACCAGACGGCTACTTCAAGTCGGGTGACATCGGTGTCATGGACGCGCGTGGTTACTTCAAGATTGTGGACCGCAAAAAGGACATGATTCTGGTGAGTGGCTTCAACGTCTACCCCAACGAGGTCGAGGATGTGGTGTCACAGATGGCTGGCGTGCTGGAGTGTGCCTGTGTGGGCGTGCCCGACGACAGATCGGGCGAGGCGGTCAAGCTGGTCATTGTCAAGAAGGATACCAACCTGACCGAGGTGGATGTGCGCGCCTACTGCAAGGAAAACATGACCGGCTACAAACACCCCAAGGTGGTGGAGTTCCGCACCGAGTTGCCCAA
Organism: Rhodoferax sp. U11-2br; assembly: GCF_018619435.1. Taxonomy (GTDB): domain Bacteria; phylum Pseudomonadota; class Gammaproteobacteria; order Burkholderiales; family Burkholderiaceae_C; genus Rhodoferax. Next base: position 115,307 of record NZ_JAHFZF010000006.1, read on the forward strand.
AACCCCGGTGGGTAAAATCCTGCGGCGCGAATTGCGCAACCTCTGAAGGATTTCCGTTGACAACACTTGCCATCGTCAGTGCCCTGCTGGACGAACAAAAAGGATTGCTGGATCAACTGCAACAACCCACCAAACGGGTACGTGCCGGGCGCACTTTCTGGTGCGGGCAGTGGGCAGGCCACGAGGTGGTTCTGGTGTTGTCCAAGGTTGGCAAGGTGGCCGCCGCCAGCACCACAGCCACGTTGATTGAGGCCTTTGGTGTCGAGCGGGTGCTGTTTACCGGTGTGGCCGGTGGCATTGGGGACGGCGTCAAGGTGGGTGACGTGGTGGTGGCCGACGCCTTCATCCAGCATGACATGGACTCCGGCCCGCTGTTCCCACGCTTTGAGATCCCACTCTATGGCCGCGCCACCCTGGACTGTGATGCGGCCCTATCGGCTCTGTTGCTTGAAGCAGTCCACGCAGGATTGGCGCGGGTTGGCGACCATTTTCACCGTGATAGCTTGCTGGCAAATGCGGCGGTCCACAGCGGGCTGATTGCCAGTGGTGACCAGTTTGTGTGCGACCCCTTGACGGTGCACAAGATCCGCACCGACTTGCAGGCAGCGGGCCATTTGCCGCTGGCCGTGGAGATGGAAGGCGCCGCCGTGGCCCAGGTGTGTTTTGACTATGGCGTCCCGTTTGCAGCGATGCGCACCATCTCCGACCGGGCGGATGCCGACGCCCACATGGATTTCTCGGCCTTTGTGCAGCAGGTGGCCAGTCCTTATGCCTTGGCGGTGGTGTCGCAGTTCATGCAGTCACTGCCAAAATAATAGCGACCAGCCCTTATTAAATAAGGGCCAGAGTCCAACTTCTTATTTGAGCCAGCCGCGTTTCCTGAAGTACCACATCGGCCCCAGCGCGCTGGCCACCATCAGCGCCAGGGCATATGGGTAACCCACCGTCCAGTCCAGTTCAGGCATGTACTTGAAGTTCATGCCGTAGATGCTGGCGATCAGGGTCGGTGGCAGCAAGGCCACACTCGCCACCGAAAAGATCTTGATGATCTTGTTCTGGTTGATGTTGATGAAACCCACGGTGGCGTCCATCAAGAAGTTGATCTTGTCGAACAGAAACGCGGTGTGGGAGTCAAGCGAGTCCATGTCGCGCAAAATCTGCCGCGCCTCTTCAAACTGCTCACCGTTGAGCATCTTGCTGCGCACCATGAAACTCACCGCACGGCGGGTGTCCATCACATTGCGGCGGATGCGCCCGCTCATGTCTTCGTGGCGGGCAATCGCGCCCAGCACCTCACCCGCCAGCGCGTCGGTGAGGTCGCCCGAGAGCACTTTCTGACTGACTTTTTCGAGCTCGTCGTAAATTTCTTCGAGGGTGTCGGCCGAGTACTCGGCATCGGCGTCAAACAGCTTGAGCAACACCTCTTTGGCGTCCTCAATCAAGCCCGGTGCGCGCCGGGCACGCATACGCAGCAGCCGGAACACCGGCACGTCTTCGTCGTGGATCGAGAACAACACACCCTTGCTTTTGAGTTCTTCGTTGTCGGTGTTCAGGATAAAGGCCACCCGCACCGTGTGCGGCTCAGCGTCGTCGGCTACCAAAAAGTCGCTGCGGATATGCAGCTCACCGTTGTCTTCCTTGTAGAAGCGGGCCGACTCCTCGATGTCCTCGTCCATCGCGTCTTCGGGAATCGACAGGCCGTAATACTGCTTGATCCAGCGTTTTTCTTCCGGTGTCGGGGATTCGAGGTCAACCCAGATGGGTTGGAAACGCGACAACTCTTCCAGGGATTCGATTTCTTCCTGGAACAGGCGGCCATTGGCGAGGGTGAAGATATTGAGCATGCGCTCACTCCCAAAATAAACAAAGCATCAGCGGGGGGGATTGGATTGGCTTCCAACCCCTGATGCGTGTTTTGGGGTCGAAAGCTACCGACTAGGGTAGGTTTCCAAGAGGGGCTTTCGGTTGTTGACAACCTCAGGATTATGGCATCGGGAAGTGAGCCAAAACAAGGCGAACGCAGCAAGCCCTGACACTGTTGCAGTGCAACATGGAAATAGTTGCAATAAGCTAATCTGCGGGGCATAGTGTCATCAAGGATTCAAATTTGTTCCCCCCTGTCGTTGGCAAACTTGCCCGCGACTCTCTCAACCAAGCTGTAGGAGACTCCTTATGAATTTGACAATCAGTGGACACCACCTGGAAGTGACTCCCGCGTTACGGTCTTACGTCACCAACAAGCTCGACCGGATCAAACGCCATTTCGACCAGGTTGTGGATGTCAAAGTTCTGCTGACCCTTGAAAACCTCAAAGAAAAGGAACGTCGACAAAAAGCTGAGTGCAATATTCATATCAAAGGCATCGAACTGTTCGCGGAAAGCGCCCATTCCGACCTGTATGCGGCGGTGGATGAATTGGTGGACAAGCTGGACCGACAGGTGGTTCGCCACAAAGACCGGTTGCAATCCCACCATCACGATGCCGCCAAGCGCCTGATGTAATTTAAACTCCGGCAAGCCGCCCGCTGGTGCGTGCGGCTTTTTTTGCGTCCAATTTTTCCGGGCGCATAATTTGGGCCAATCATGAACCGACTCGCGTCTATCCTCACGACTGAACATGTGCTTGTTCAGGTGGACATATCCAGCAAGAAAAGGGCTTTTGAAGAAGCAGGCCTGCTGTTCGAGAACCTCCATGGCCTGAGCCGCGCTCTGGTCACCGACAGCCTGTTTTCGCGCGAACGCCTGGGCTCCACCGGTCTGGGCCACGGTGTGGCCATCCCGCATGGCCGCATCAAAGGCCTGAAGTCACCGATGGCTGCCGTGTTTCAGCTGGCACGTCCGATTGCTTTTGAAGCGCCGGACGAATTGCCTGTGGGGTTGATGATTTTTTTACTAGTGCCCGAGGCAGCCACGCAGAAACACCTGGAAATCCTGTCTGAAATCGCAGAGATGCTCAGTGATACAGAGCTGCGCGAAAAGCTGATGACCAGCCCGACGGTGACCGACTTGCACGGGCTGATCACAGGTTGGCAATCGGTCCAGTCCAACTAAACCAGCACCTTGAAGCCCACCGTCATCAGTGCGGATGTCCTCTTTGAGGCGTTTCGCGGAAACCTGCGCTGGGAATGGGTGGCCGGGCTGGGCGCCTCCGAGCGCCGTTTTGATGAGCTGGCGGTCCGTGCGGCGCGCTCCGGTGCCGATCTGGTGGGTTACCTCAACTACATCCACCCCTATCGGGTACAGATTCTGGGTGAACGCGAAGTCGCCTACCTGTCGGATGCCACACCCGAAGACGGTTTGCGGCGCATTGCCCGCATCGTCACGCTGGAGCCGCCGGTCCTGATCCTGGCCGATGGCCAGACCGCACCGGAAGCGCTGATGTCAATGTGTGAGCGCGCCCAGATCCCGATGTTTGCCACCCAGGGCTCCTCGGCATTTGTGATCGATGTGCTGCGGGCCTATCTGTCCAAACACTTTGCCGACCGCTGCACCATGCACGGTGTGTTCATGGACATTCTGGGCCTGGGGGTGATGATCACCGGCGAGTCCGGCCTGGGCAAGAGTGAGTTGGGGCTGGAGCTGATTTCACGCGGTAACGGCCTAGTGGCTGACGATGCGGTGGATCTGTACCGCATCAACCAGGACACGATTGAAGGGCGCTGCCCTGAACTGCTGCTCAATTTGCTGGAGGTGCGCGGCATCGGCCTGCTCGACATCCGCTGCATTTTTGGTGAGACCGCAGTGCGGCGCAAAAAACGGCTGCAACTGATCGTGCATCTGGTCCGCCGCGAAACCATGGAGCGCGATTACGAACGCATTCCCTACGAACCCCTGACCCAGGATGTGCTCGATGTGCCGGTGCGCAAGGTGGTGATCCAGGTGGTGGCCGGACGCAACATCGCGGTGCTGGTGGAGGCAGCGGTGCGCAACACCATCTTGCAGATCCGAGGCGTGGACACCTACAAGGAGTTTGTGGAGCGCCACCGTAAAGCGATGGAAGAATCGCCTTAACTAACGCGTTTTGCTGCGGTGCTCGCAGGCGCTGCCACGGGTGCAGTGTGCGTACAGACTCAAGGCGTGGTCGGCAATCGCAAAGCCTTTTTCCTTGGCCACAGCGTTTTGGCGCTGCTCGATCTGGGGGTCAAAAAACTCTTCGACACGGCCACAGTCCAGGCACACCAGATGGTCATGGTGCTGGCCTTCGTTGAGTTCATACACCGCCTTGCCACTCTCAAAATGGCTGCGTGTCAGGATCTCGGCCTGCTCAAACTGCGACAACACCCGGTACACCGTGGCCAGGCCCACATCCGATTGCTCTTCCAGCAGCACCCTGAACACATCTTCCGCCGTCATGTGGCGTCGGGTGCCCTTCTGGAAAATTTCGAGGATCTTCAGCCGAGGCAAAGTGGCCTTCAGGCCGGTGCTTTTTAGTTCGTCAATCTTGCTCATACAGAGGTTCCGGTTTCGCGCGCAGGTGCGTCTGGGCTGGGGGTCATTGTTGAAAACGCTGCCAGTACAATGCAAGCATCATATCGTTGCGGCCTGTCCTATGTTTGATTCCATTGTTCGTTATGTCTGCTGGAGTGCACTTGGGGCCGCTGGCGTGATGCTTTCCGGGTGTGGCACGTTTGACAGCACCAGCAACCGGGTGGCCAGTCTCGTCAGGCCCTACAAGATCGATATTGTCCAGGGTAATTTTGTCTCGAGTGAACAACTCGCTGCTCTCAAAGAGGGTATGCCACGTGGCCAGGTCAAAAATATCCTTGGCACACCGCTGCTCACCGACATTTTCCACGCAGACCGTTGGGACTATGTCTTCACCTTCAAGCGCCAGGGGGTGGAACCCCAGGCCCGCAAGGTGACGGTGTTCTTCAAAGACGATCTGCTGGTACGCATCGTGGCCGACCCTTTGCCCACGGAAGCCGAATTTGTGGCATCGATGGACTCAGATCGCAAGGCCGCGCCAGTACCCGTGCTGGAGATGTCCCCCGACAGCTTAAAAGCCGCCGCCCCGGCCAAAACAAGCCCTGCGGCAGAGCCCACCAAGCCGGTCGCAGCACCACCTGCAAGCTACCCGCCACTTGAAGACAGCGTGCGTTAACGAGGCCCCATGAGCGACTTACATCTCCACCGTATTTGTGTGGCCGGTGCCAGCGGTCGTATGGGCCGCATGCTGGTTGAAGCCATCTCCCAAGCCGAGGACTGCCAACTCAGCGGTGCCCTGGATGTATCGGTTTGCCCGGCGATCGGCCTGGACCCGGCAGCATTTTTGGGCAAAAGCAGCGGCATCAGCATCACCGCCGATTTGCCCACGGGTTTGAGCAACAGTGATGTGCTGATTGATTTCACCCGACCTGAGGGCACGCTGGCCCATTTGGCCGTATGCCGTGAACTCGGCGTGAATCTGGTCATTGGCACCACCGGGTTCACCGATGCCCAGAAGGCCGGGATTGCCGAAGCAGCCAAAGACATCGCGATTGTGTTTGCGCCCAACATGAGTGTGGGTGTGAACGTGACCCTCAAACTGCTGGAGATGGCGGCCAAGGCCTTGTCCACCGGCTACGACATCGAGATCATCGAAGCGCACCACCGCCACAAGGTCGATGCACCTTCCGGCACCGCACTCAAAATGGGTGAAGTCATCGCCGGCGCCCTTGGGCGTGACCTCAAAGACTGTGCGGTATATGCGCGTGAAGGGGTCACCGGTGAGCGCGACCCGTCCAGCATCGGGTTTGCCACAATCCGCGGTGGCGACATTGTGGGTGACCACACGGTGTTATTTGCCGGTACCGGCGAGCGCATCGAGATCAGCCACAAGTCGTCCAGCCGCGTCAGCTACGCACAGGGCAGCTTGCGCGCCGTGCGTTTTCTGGCCGGTCGTACCTCCGGTCTGTTTGACATGGCCGACGTGCTCAATCTGAAATGAACCTGGCACAGTTTTTCTGGCAGGGAGATGCCTTGGCGCGGGGCGTAGCCTTGCTGCTTTTGGCCATGTCGGTCAGCAGCTGGGTAGTGATTCTGTGGAAAGCCTGGTTGCTGCACCGCGCCAGCCGTGACGTGGATCGTTGTATCGCTGCCTTCTGGCAAGCGGGCAATGTCGACGACGCCAGCCAGAGTATCAAGGCTTTTGACCGTGAAGCCCTTGTATTGCCTATGGTATTGGCTTCAAAAATTGAAGCAACTCACACCCTGGCCGGAGCCGGCGGTCTGCAAACCCAGTTGACCCGGGTACTGCGCAACGCCCTGCACCAGGCCTTGACGAAGCTGCAACACGGCCAGGTTCTGCTGGCCACCGTGGGTGCCACCGCACCCTTTGTGGGTTTGCTCGGCACGGTGTGGGGTATTTATCACGCGCTGATTGGTATTGCGACGGCCGGGCAGGTGACCATCGACAAAATTTCTGGCCCGGTGGGTGAGTCGCTGATCATGACGGCGGCTGGCTTGGCGGTCGCGATTCCTGCGGTGCTGGCTTACAACGTGCTTGGTCGGTCTGTGGCCCGCATTGAGGCTGAGCTCGAAGGTTTTGCCCGCGATCTGCGTGAGCTGGTGGGCAACGCCAGCGCGCAACTGTGAATCAGGGCTGATCATCATGTCCTTTGGCCGCCTGGACCGCAGCTCGGGCGCACAGCCCATGAGCGACATCAACATGACGCCGCTGATCGACGTGATGCTGGTGTTGGTGGTGATTTTTATCATCACCGCGCCTTTGTTGGCCAGCTCCATCAAGCTTGATCTGCCCAAAACCGACGCCGCCAAAGCCAGTGAGGTGCCCCAGGCCGTGCGTGTTGTGGTGGACGCCGCCGGGCAGGCGTTCCTGAATGATCGTCCGGTGTCGCAGGACGAGCTGGCGCGCCAGTTTGCGACCTCGCAACAGGCAAACCCCGACACTGAGGTGCAGTTGCGCGCTGACAAGGCGGTGCCTTACGGTCGTATTGTGGAAGTCATGGGCGCGGCGCAAAAGGTCGGGCTCAACCGCATTGGTTTTGTCGCTGATGCCACGCCTGCCAACACCACATCCACTGCAACAGCACCCGTAGCGGCACCTGCCGGGGGCGCGCTACGCAAACCCTAAAATCGGGTCAGTTTCACCGGGCGCGCTGTGCGTGCGCGGGGTAAGTACCAGACACTTCTCTTTTAGTCACCTTCCGCCAGAGCGGCATGTCCGCCGCCAAGACAAATCGCCATGCAAGACAAATACCAGCACCTTGACGTAGAGCCCGCCGCCCAAGCCCATTGGCAGTCCACCGACGCTTACCGGGTCACGGAAAACGCGCTAGACGTCAACGGCCAGCCCAAGAAGAAGTTCTACGCCTGCTCGATGCTGCCCTACCCCAGCGGCAAGTTGCACATGGGCCATGTGCGTAACTACACCATCAACGACATGCTCACGCGCCAGTTGCGTATGCAGGGCTACAACGTGTTGATGCCAATGGGCTGGGATGCGTTTGGCCTGCCTGCTGAGAATGCAGCGCTCAAAAACGGCGTGCCACCGGCCAAATGGACGTTTGAGAACATCGCTTACATGAAGAAGCAGATGCAGGCCATGGGCCTGGCCATCGACTGGAGCCGCGAGGTCGCCACCTGCACCCCCGAGTACTACAAGTGGAACCAGTGGCTGTTTTTGAAGATGCTCGAGAAAGGCATCGCCTACCGCAAGACACAGGTCGTCAACTGGGATCCGGTCGACATGACCGTGCTGGCCAACGAGCAGGTGATTGACGGCAAGGGCTGGCGCACCGGTGCTACTGTAGAAAAACGCGAGATTCCGGGTTATTACCTCGCCATCACCGACTACGCCGACGAGCTGCTGGCCAATGTCACTGGCGACAAGATGCCGGGCTGGCCCGAGCGTGTCAAGCTGATGCAGGAGAACTGGATTGGCAAGAGCGAAGGTGTGCGTTTTGCCTTCCTGCACGACATTCAAGGCGCTGACGGCAAGCTGATAAATGGCGGGCGCATGTATGTGTTCACCACCCGCGCCGACACCATCATGGGTGTGACCTTTTGTGCCGTGGCGCCAGAACATCCCTTGGCGACCCATGCCGCCGCCAGCAACCCGGAGCTGGCAGCATTTATTGAAGAGTGCAAAAAAGGCGGCACCACTGAGGCCGAGATGGCCGTCAAGGAAAAAGAGGGCATGCCCACCGGGCTGTACGTCACTCACCCGCTGACCGGCAAACAGGTCGAGGTGTGGGTCGGCAACTATGTGCTGATGAGTTATGGCGATGGCGCGGTGATGGGTGTGCCTGCGCATGACGAGCGCGATTTTGCGTTTGCACTGAAATACGCCTTGCCGATCCAGCAAGTGGTGGGTGTTGGGCAGCAGGTGTTCGACAACCAGGTCTGGCACGACTGGTACGCCGACAAAGGCGCCGGTGTTGCCATCCACTCCGGCAAGTACGACGGGCTGGCTTTCAAGGACTGCGTCGCATCTGTCGCCGCCGATCTGGCCGCCCTGGGCCTGGGCGAGAAAAAAGTCACCTGGCGCCTGCGTGACTGGGGCGTGAGCCGACAGCGTTACTGGGGCACCCCGATCCCGATCATCCACTGCGACGACCACGGTGCGGTGCCGGTACCCGAGAAGGATTTGCCGGTGGTGCTGCCCGATGATCTGGTGCCCGACGGCTCGGGCAACCCGCTCAACAAATGTGAGGCTTTCCACGCCGGTGTCACCTGCCCGATCTGCGGCAAAGCGGCGCGGCGCGAAACCGACACCATGGACACCTTTGTCGATAGCTCCTGGTACTTCATGCGCTACTGCGACCCAACCAATGCCGGCAAGATGGTGGCCGACGGTGCGGACTACTGGATGCCGATGGACCAGTACATCGGTGGCATCGAACACGCCATCCTGCACCTGCTCTACGCACGGTTCTGGACCAAGGTGATGCGTGACCTGGGCCTGGTCAAGGTCGATGAGCCTTTCACCAAGCTGCTGACCCAAGGCATGGTGCTCAACCACATCTACAGCCGCCGCAACGACAAAGGCGGCAAAGATTACTTCTGGCCGAGCGACGTGGAGCATGTGTTTGACGACGCAGGCAAGGTCATTGGCGCGCGCCTGATCAACGCCGTCGACGACTTGCCAGTGGGCACACCCATCGACTACGAAGGTGTGGGCACCATGTCCAAGTCCAAGAACAATGGGGTCGACCCGCAGGACCTGATCGAAAAATACGGCGCCGATACCGCCCGCCTGTACACCATGTTCACAGCCCCGCCCGAAGCCACGCTGGAGTGGAACGACGCCGCGGTGGAGGGCAGCTACCGCTTCCTGCGCCGCGTCTGGAACTTTGGCGTCAAATTGACCACTATGGATTTGGAAGCTTCTCGCTCAATATCTACAAGGGCCACAAGCCTAAATGATGTGGAATTCGGAAAAGAGGCCAAGGCCCTGCGGCTGGAGATCCACACCGTGCTCAAGCAGGTGGACTACGACTACCAGCGCATGCAGTACAACACCGTGGTGTCTGGCGCCATGAAGATGATCAACGCGCTCGAAGACTTCAAGGCGGTGGAAACCGCCGGTGCCCAGGTGGCGCTGATCGAAGGTTTTGGCATCCTGCTGCGCTGCCTGTACCCAGCCACACCCCACATCACCCACGCTTTGTGGTCACAGCTGGGTTATGCCGGTGCCCTGGGTGATCTGCTCGATGCGCCCTGGCCGAAGGTCGACCCCAACGCCCTGGTCAAGGACGAGATCGAACTGATGCTGCAGGTCAACGGCAAACTGCGCGGCTCCTTGGTGGTCAGCAGCAGCGCCGACAAGGCGACGATTGAGCAAGCAGCCATCGCCCATGAGATGTTCCAAAAACTGGCCAATGGCGCGGCACCCAAAAAAGTGATTGTGGTGCCGGGCCGTCTGGTCAATCTGGTGGTGTAAGGAGTTCCCATGAAACCTGCTGAGTTCACATCAACACCTTCCTCTCCAACACGAGCTGCGGGCCTGTCACGACGCAGTGTGGGCGCGGCCTTGTTGGCAGCCGGTCTGCTGGCCGGTTGCGGCTTCAGGCTGCGTGGTCAGCAGAACTTTGTCTTCACCAGCATCGCCATCCAGCCCAACCCGGGCAGCGCACTGGTGCAGGAGTTGCGCCGCTCTTTCAAGAATGCGGTGCGGGTGCTGGAGGCCGATGCGCCGCTGACACAGGCCCAGGTGGTGCTCAAGGTGCTGGGTGAACAGCGCGAAAAAGTGGTGGTGGGGCTGAGCTCATCCGGCCAGGTGCGGGAGTTGCAACTGCGGCTGATTGTGAAGTTCAGGCTGGACACCCCGCAAGGTGACGAGCTGATCGCCGACACCGAAATTTCGCAGCAGCGTGACGTCAGTTACAACGAATCTGCCGCGCTGGCCAAAGAAACCGAAATCGCCTTGTTGTACCGCGACATGCAAAGTGACGTCGCGCAGCAAATCCAGCGTCGGCTGGCGGCCATCAAAAAGCTTCCGTAACGGCGGCGGCGGCCACGCTGCGCAGGGGCACAACGGCTGTCGGCCGGATCAGCTGGTACAGGTCCTTGGGGTCGCTCAACTGCGCCATCAGGGCAATGGGTGCCCCCAGCTGCAGCGCCTGCGCCTGGGCATACAGGTAACGCAGCGCAGAAAAATCTTCCATCGCAAAACCGACCGAGTCAAACATGGTGATTTGGGTGGTGTTGTCACGCCCCACGGTCTGGCCAGACAACACGCGCCACAGCTCGGTCACAGCAAAGTCAGCAGGCAGGTGCTGCAGGTCACCCTCGATGCGGGTTTGTGGCTCAAATTCCACAAACACTTTGGCTGCCCGCAACACATCGGCGTGGATTTCGGTCTTGCCCGGGCAATCGCCGCCCACGCCGTTGATGTGCATACCGGCTTCCAGCATGTCGGTCGTGATGATGGCCGCGTTGGTTTTGTCGGCGGTGATGGTGGTCACGATGTCCGCACCGCGCACCGCCTCCCTGACACTCGCGCAGCGCGTCAGGCGCAGACCGGCAGCATCCGGGTTGGCCCGCAGGTTGGCCATCAGCTTGGCCGTGGCCTGGGGGTCAATGTCGTACAGGCGGATGTCGGTGATGTCGAGCAGGTGGTGGAAGGCCAGTGCCTGGAATTCACTTTGGGCACCGTTGCCAATCAGCGCCATGACCCGGCTGTCGGGCCGGGCCAGTGCTCGGGCCGCCACCACCGAGGTGGCGGCGGTGCGTAGCGCGGTGGTCAATGTCATCTCGCTGAGCAGCAACGGCTCGCCCGTGGCCACATCGGCCAGCACACCAAAGGCCATCACGGTGGGCAGGCCTTTGCTGGTGTTTTTGGGGTGACCGTTGACGTATTTGAAACTGTAGGAGCTGTCGTCGGCAATCGGCATCAGCTCAATCACACCGTCGACCGAGTGGCTGGCCACACGAGGTGCTTTGTCAAAACTTGTCCAACGCAAAAAATCCTGGTGGATGGTGGCCGCCAAACCTTGCAACGTGGCGGGCAGCCCCAGGCGAGCGATCAAGTTTGCCACGTCTTGCGGGCTGAGAAACAGGGTGTTGCTGCGCTGTGTGGAGGAGGTGTGGGTGAGGTTCATGGGGGATCTCTTTGGGCTGCGCAAAAACTGATATCAGGTCAGAACGAGTTTGCCCGGGCACGCACACAATCACAATCGGCAACTTTGTAGAAAAATCGTCACATAATTGCCGTTTTGACAGACTTCATTGTCACTATGGACGAAACAGATCAACAACTGCTGTCGCTGTTGCGGCAAGATGCCCGGCTCTCGGTGGCGGCGTTGGCGCTCAAGTTGAAGGTGTCGCGCGGCACCGTGACCAATCGCATCCACAAGCTCGAAGACGACGGTGTGATCGTGGGTTACACGGTGCGCCTGCGTCCGGACGTGCAACACGACCAGATCACGGCCTGGATGAGCATCGCGGTGGACGGCAACCAGACCCGTGCGGTGATTGCTGCTCTGCTGGGTGAGCCCGGTGTGGCCAAGCTGCACGACACCAATGGCCGCTGGGATTTGCTGGCCGAGTTGCGCGCCGAGAGTCTGCAGGAATTGGCCAAGGTGCTGGAGCGCATCCGCCTGCTCAAAGGCATCAGCAACACCGAAACCAGCATCCATCTGGAAACCTACCGCCTGTCTTGACCCAGATTCGGCAGTTGCGCGCTTCTTTGACGCAGGTGGGTCGATGGCAAGGGCAATATCACTATGATGGATGGCTGAAGTCAGCCGCTCAAGTGCTGCGTTGCGACCCAGAGTGGATGACCCCTTTGATTGGCATCGACAACAGGAATAAGAGACATGGTAAATCTGCACAACTTGAAAATTTCGACGCGTCTGTCTGTGGCCTTTGGGCTGCTGATTGCCCTCCTGGTGGTCATTGTCAGCATCGCGTTGTTGCAGATGAAGACCATGCACGCGGTGACGGTTGACATCGCCGAGCAGCAATTGCCGGATGTGGAGCTGGTCAATCGCATCAAGATCAACTTTTCCAACCTGCGCATTGACGAGACCCAGCACGTCATGAACCAGGAGGAAAACGGCATGACGAAGACCGAACAGGCCATGAAGGAGCGCATGGGTGCCATCAACACCGACATGGCGGCCTACAAACAACGCCTGACAGGAACGGAGCAACAGCAGCATGTTCAGGCGCTAGAGGCGGAATGGAAGAACTACACCACCATCCACCTGCAGATTGTGGACCTGTCGACAAAGCGCGAAAAGTTCACCGCCAGAAAGTTGCTGGAGGGTGACTCCGCCGCCTCTTTTGCACGCCTCAACACATCTTTGAACCAGCTGGCCAGCCTGACACACGACGCAGCTACCGCCGCAACGGCGGCCAGTGGCGAGACTTACGCCAACGCCCGCTACGCCATGCTGGGTGCCCTGCTCGTCTGTGTGCTGCTGGCCGTGGGCGCGGCGGTCTGGCTGATTCGCTCAGTCACTCAGCCGCTGCATGACGCCATTGAGGTCGCCAGCAGGATTGCCGCCGGTGATTTGTCGCACAACATTGCGATTGACTCCAGCAACGAAACCGGGCGCCTGCTGCAAGCCTTGCAGCGCATGCAAACCAGCTTGCTGGCCATTGTGGAGCAGGTCCGGGAAGGCTCGGGCAATGTGGCCAACGCCAGTGCAGAAATCGCCCAAGGCAACCAGGACTTGAGCGACCGAACCGAGCACCAGGCCAATGCCTTGCAAGTCACCGCGTCGTCCATGCATACCTTGGAGTCCACCGTGCGCCAAAACGCCGACAACGCCAGGCAGGCCAATGAACTGGCCCTGACGGCATCCTCCGTGGCCGTCAAAGGGGGTGATGTGGTGGGGCAGGTGGTTGAAACCATGAAAGGCATCAACCAGTCCTCGCGCCAGATCGCCGACATCATCCAGGTGATTGACGGCATTGCGTTTCAAACCAATATCCTGGCACTCAACGCGGCGGTGGAGGCCGCACGTGCCGGAGAACAAGGCCGTGGTTTTGCGGTGGTGGCGTCCGAGGTGCGCTCCCTGGCGGGCCGCTCCGCCGAAGCGGCCAAGGAGATCAAGCTGCTGATTGGTGCCAGTGTGCAACGGGTCGAACAAGGCACCGAACTGGTGGACCGCGCCGGTGCCACCATGTCAGAAATTGTGGCGGCGATTCAGCGCGTGACCGACATCGTGCGGGACATCAGCGCGGCCAGCTCAGCACAAAGCCAGGGGGTATCCCAGGTGGGTGAGGCGATTGGCCAGATGGACCAGACCACCCATCAAAATGCCGCCCTGGTTGAACAAATGGCAGCCTCGGCCAACAGCTTGAGAAGCCAGGCCAATGCACTGGTGGAGATGGTGGCCGTGTTCAAGCTGGATGCCGCCGCGCGCCAGCCGCGCTCTGGGCAACTGGCGCTGCTGGAAGGCTAAACTGCTTGCATGCAACTCAGCCCGCCCCAGTTATCTGCCCACCTGAACAAGGGGCTAAAAAGCCTCTACACCCTGCATGGCGACGAGCCACTGCTGATCACAGAGGCGCTGGACGCGATCCGCGCAGCTGCACGCACCCAGGGTTTTACCGAGCGCAGCTCCCACACCGTCAGCGGCGCCAACTTTGATTGGAGTGAGGTGCTGGCCGCCTGCGGGTCCCTGAGCCTGTTTGCCGACAAACAGATTGTCGAAATCCGTATCCCCAGCGGCAAACCTGGCAAAGACGGCAGTGTGGCGCTGCAGCAACTGGTGGAGCAATCACGTGGCAATGAGTCGACGCTGACCCTGGTGGTTCTGCCCCGGCTCGACAAGCTGACCAAAAGCAGCGCCTGGTTTGTGGCGCTGGAGAGTGGCATCACGCTCGAAGTCAACCCGGTGGAGCGTGCTGCGCTGCCACAGTGGATCGCCCAGCGTCTGGCCGCACAAGGCCAACGTGTGGCAGCAGGTGAAGAAGGCCAGCGCACGCTGCAGTTTTTTGCGGACCGGGTCGAAGGCAACCTGCTGGCCGCGCACCAGGAGATCCAGAAGCTGGCGCTGCTGCACCCGACGGGGGAGCTGCGGTTTGAGCAGATCGAGTCGGCGGTGCTCAATGTGGCGCGTTACGACGTGTTCAAGCTCTCGGAAGCCGTGCTGGCTGGTAAGTCAGCGCGGGTGCAACGGATGCTGGATGGGCTGCAGGCCGAGGGGGAGGCCGAGGTGCTGGTGCATTACACCCTGGCCGAGGACATCCGCGCCCTCAAACGGGTCAAAGACGCCATCAACCGGGGCAGCCCGCTGCCGATGGCGCTGCGTGAACAACGGGTCTGGGGCAACAAGGAGCGTTTGTTCGAGCGCGTGCTACCACGCCTGAATGATGCCGATCTGGCGCAGCTGCTGCACAGCGCACACCTGGTGGATGGCATCGTCAAGGGTTTAAAACAAGCCGACTGGCCCAGCGCGCCCTGGCAGGCGCTGGCGCGGCTGGCCATGATGCTGTGTGGGCTGTGCGCGGTGGTACCCGGCAAAGCCACCACCGGCCATCGGTAAACCTAAGGCTAAATTGCCACCAAGCCCTTACCCTGATTGGGCAAGCAGCTATCAATAAAAAAGCGATTGGCAAACGCGATGTCAGCGCTGCAGCACCTTGCGGATGGCTTGCGCCAACTCTTCAGCAACAAACTTGGCCACATAACCATCGGCACCGACCTTGCGCACATGGTCTTCGTTGGTAGCGCCCGTGAGTGAGGAGTGGATCACCACCGGGAGTTTGCTGAAACGGGGGTCCTGCTTGATGTTGCGCGTCAGGGTAAAACCATCCATCTCAGGCATTTCCAGGTCGGTCAGCACCATCGCCACCTTGTCACGGATGGTTTGGCCCTGTGCCTCGGCCTCTGAGGCCATGGCCTTGAGCCGGTCCCAGGCTTCCTGGCCGGACTTGGTCATGATGTAGGCCACGTCCATGGACTTCAGGCCCTGCTCGATCATCATGCGGGCCACCGCCGAGTCGTCGGCGGCCAGCACCACCGTGCCCGGTGGCAACTGCAGCTTGCCAGTCACCTCGATATCGGAGGAGTGTTGTTCAGGGAACACATCACGCAGAATCTGCTCCACGTCGAGCACCTGGGCCAGCCGGGTGTTCTCGGCGGCGCCATCCAGACGCGCAATGCTTGTCACCAGACCACCACCACGGCCTTCGGCCGACAGCACCTGTTTCCACTCCAGACGGACAATTTCGTTGACCTCTTCCACCGCAAACGCTTGCGTGGTGCGGGCAAACTCGGTCACCAGCAAAATGCCCAGGCCCTTGGTGGGGTTGGTGCCCACAAGGTGAGGCAGGTTGATCACGGTGATCATCTGGCCGCGGATGTTGGCCACCCCCATCACCGCCGGAGGCGAGTTCACCATGGCGGTGATTTCGGGCATGACCAGAATCTCACGCACCTTGAACACGTTGATGCCAAACAGTTCACGCCGGTCCGTGCCGGGTGCCTCCCCCAAACGAAACAGCAGCAGCTCAAACATGCTGTTACTCGCCAGATTGGTGCGTTCGTCAATGTCTCGCATGGTTGATTTGTTCATGGTGTGTCTTCTGTGAAGTGGATCCGGCACTGAGCGTGGATGTTAACGTCATTGACGCTCTTTTGGCCAGAGCACCCAAAGTCGCACAGGTTGCTTGAGTCGCCCCGCCAACTCACCCGCTTCCTCACCCCAGCCAGCAAAATAATCTGCGCGCGTCGGCCCCACAATGGCACCACCGGTATCTTGCGCCAGCACCAGGCGCTGCAAGGACAGGTTGGGCCCCTCAGAAGCCAGCCAGACCGGTGTGCCATACGGGATGCTGAGCGGGTCCACCGCTATCGAGCGCCCCGGCGTCAGCGGTACACCCTGCGCACCACGTGGGCCAAAAGCCGCATCAAAGTCATTCAGAGCTTCTTCCTTGAAAAACACCAGACGCGGGTTTTGCCACAACAACTCGGCCTGGCGTTGCGGGTTCTGGGTCAGCCAGGCGCGAATGCCTGGCCAGGAGGCGTCGCGCACCTCGCCCTGGTCCAGCAGCCAGCGGCCGATGCTCTGATACGGCTGGCCGTTGTGCGCAGCAAAAGCCAGTCGCACCAGTCGCTGACGGCCATCGGGCTCGGTCACACGCAGGCGCCCGGAGCCCTGAATCTGCAACAACATCGCCTCAACCGGATCAGCCAAGTACAACAACTCGCGCCCGCGCAAAGCTGCCTGTGGCTGCGCCAAGGTGTCGGCGTCCTTGCGGCTGAACCAGGGTTTGCCCGGACTCAGACCGGCCGGGGGCTGGTACAACGGGGTGGTGAAACCCTCACCTGGCAGGCGGCGCGCGGCAAACTCGGGCTCGAAGTACGCCGTCAACAAACCCGGCGTTGTGCCCCCCTGCAGCGGCTCCACCCGGTAAGGCTGCAAACGCGACAGCAACCAGCTGTGTTGCGCTTGGGCATCTCCAATGCTCAGTCGCCGCACCTCGGGGCATAGCGGCGCAAACACCGGCCCCGGACGCTCACAACTTTTAAGCCAGGCGTTCCAGGCTTCATGCAGCGCGTCTTGTTCCAAACCAGGCAGCTCAGACCAGGCCACCGGCACCCAGCGGCTGTTGCGCTGCATCAACACGGGGCCGGACGGCGCAGCTTCCGGCGCAGCGCTACGGGCGGCGGGCGCGACGGATGGACTGGTCGGCGACACGCCGTCGGTGCGGTAGCCGGGGCTGGACAGGGGCACGCCGCCGCAGGCCACCAACAAAGCCAGCACGCCAACACTTGTGACTGCCCGAAAGAGAGACGAGGCAGTCGTCATAAAACGCGATGCGCCAGGGCTGGCAAACGGCTGCGGCATGCGGTCAAGCGTTCAAAGTCCAGATCCGCCAGCACCACCCCTGCTTGCTGCGCGCGTTGCGCCAGCACCTGGCCCCACGGGTCGATCAGCATCGCCTGGCCCCAGGTCTGGCGCCCGTTGTCATGCTGGCCACCTTGCGCGGCAGCGGCCACAAATGCCAGGTTTTCGATGGCACGGGCACGCAGCAGCACCTCCCAATGCGCCTGACCGGTGGTGTAGGTGAAGGCGCTGGGCGCCAGCAGCAGGTGCACCCCGGCATCGGCATAGGCCCGGTACAACTCCGGAAAACGCATGTCGTAACACACACTCATCCCAATGCGCCAGACATGCCCATCGCGCGAATCCAGATCAAACGTCACCGGCTCGGTGCCAGCCACCAGCACCGCCGACTCGTCATAACGTTCAGTGCCATTGTCAAAACGGAAAAGATGAATTTTGTTATAGCGCGCTATGCAGGCACCATCAGGGGAAAAGGCCAAACTGGCATTAAAAGCCCGATCGGGGGCGGTGGCAACATCGCCGCTGTCTGTCCGCAGCGGGATCGTCCCACCAACCAGCCACAAACCTTCAGCCCGGGCAGTTTCTGCCAGAAACTGCTGCAGCGGCCCCTGGCCAAAAGGCTCAGCGATGTCCAGTTTGTCGGCGTCATGCTGGCCCATCAGACAAAAGTACTCCGGTAACACCGCCAGTTCGGCACCGCCCAGGGCGGCCTGGTGCAGCAAGTCCGCAGCTTGCGCCAGATTGGCAGACAGACTGGTGGACGACACCATCTGGATCACGGCAACTTTCATGGGGTTTTCTCCTTGGGCAGCGCACTGGCGCTGCTGATTTTGGTGACTCTGGGGTCGGCCCAAGATCCGTCAATGTGAAATTGCTGGGTATTGGACTCGATCAGTGGGCGCCTCAACACCATCTGTGCCAGAAAGGTGCCCAAGCCAACGGCAGGGTTGATCACCGTTGCAATCAATGAGGCGGTGCCGGCATTGATCTCGGGCACCACCACCACCCTGAGATTCTGTGTTTCCTGAGCAATATCGGCCGAGCCTTCCATCAACACCGCCGCGTTGACCCCTTTCATCTGCAGGTTGTTGGTGCGGGCAATGCCTTGGTCCACCGTGACATCGCCGCGCAAAAAGTCAAAGGCAAAGCCTTCGCTGAACACATCACGAAAATCCAGCGTCAGGCGCCGGGGCAAGGCCTGCAAGCTCAGCACCCCCAGCAGCTTGGCTAGGCCGGGATCGGCTTTGAGAAACTGTCCGGAGGCCACATTCACCGTGAATGCCCCACCCAAGCTCGGGTAATCTGGCTTGAGCGGTGAGCCCATCCAGGACACCTGCCCCTCCATCTTGCCGCTGGCCTGGCGCACCACGTCCTTCATGCCAAAGCGGCTGAGCAGCTTGCCACCATCGTTGATATCGAGCTTGAAGCTCAGCACGGTTCGACTGCGCTGCGCGGTGCTGGCCAAGCCGCCTCGACCGGACACCGGGGCCTGGGCATTGAGGCGTGCCCAGTTCCCGCTGGTGCTCAAGGTCGCCTCAGGCGTGATCAGGTTTAGTTTGTTGAGCCGCCATTCGGTGGTCGCAGCGGTACTGCCAGAGGCGCCTGCGGTGCGATTGACAGCATCAACCTCCAGACGCCCGAGGCGCTTGCCACGCAACTCAAACTCATCCACCACCACGTCCAGTGCGGGCATGCTGGCGGGCTGGGCATCCATCAAAGCTTCCAGCTCGGTGGCGGCGCTGGGCGCGATGTTGAGGCGCGACAGCCGGGCATACACCCGCCCCCCACTGTTTGCCACCGTGGCCTCGCTGGCCTGGCGGTATTCGAGGTAACCAGCCAACTCGGTTGCATCCACATTGCCGCGCCAGACCTGGTCTTCCCGGCGTGCATCCAGCGTCACCCGGTTGAAGGACCGCCCACCCACGGTCAGGACACCGGTGCGTACCGCCAGCACACTGGGCACATAAGCCATGTCCACAGCAGCACTGCCCCCTGTGGTCACAGGCGATTTGCCAAAGAGCGGTTGCAGCACCCCCCCCCAAGCGTCAGCGTTGAGCTGTGCCAGGTTGATGCTGGCGCTGACGCCCTGTGACGGCAGCGCGGGTGAGGACGATGCCTCTGTCCCCACCAGCACCTGACCTCGCAGCACACGTGGCTCGGCGCGGCTCACATCACGCTCGTAGGTCAAGCGGCCAAGCCCTTCCAGACTCAGGTTCAGGCGGTCACGCGCAGCCGCCGCACCTGCCTCACCGCTGAGCATGCCAGACTGGTAGCGCAGTGACAGACGGGTCTGTGCCTCTTTTTGCAGCGGCACTGGCAGGGTCGAGGCCAGGCCCTGCAAGCTGCTGGTCACCAGCACATCCGGGGCACCACCACGCCAGCCCACGGTGGCGCTATAGGCAGCACTGCCACTGGCGTTTTGCGCCAGGCGCGAGACAAAACCCAGTTCACTGGCCTGGCGCAGTCCTTCGGCGCTGGCCACGCCGGTGATGCGCAAGCTGGTGGGTGCACCACGTGCAGCGGCCTCTGCCACCGCCCCGGGCAACAACACCAGGCCACCGTCAAGCCGCGCGTCGCCACCCAACAAACGCGCCTGAACCCCTGCCAGACTGAACCCGTTTTGGGTGTAATTCACCACACCGCGGGCACGCATGAGTTTGGGCGTGTCGGGCGAGATCTGCACATCATTGCCTGGCAGCGACACACTGCCCGCTACCTGCGACTTGTTGATGTCTGCAATGGGCAAATCCAGCTTGAGTTTGAAGTCTGCATTGCCAGAGGCCACCGCACCCACCAACGCATGGCCCGTCAAATCCGCGAGCGCCGAGCTGTTCACCACCCGCAAGGCATCTTTCAGCGGGCCTTTCATCTCGGCATTGACCTCCACCCGGGTCTTCTCCAGATCATGGATGGCCACCTCGGCTTGAGAAATTTGTAGCGCACTGCCCTCACCCAGCTTGGCCTGCGCGCCTTTGACATGCAATTGCATGCCGTTGATCAGCAACTGTCCGCTGAGTTCGGTCAAGACCGGCCAGGGCAGCTCTTTGGGGCCTTGCAGGCTTCTGGGCAGATACGCCAGCCGGGCTTGGCTGACATCGGCACTGATCCTGAACTCACCCTGGGCGGGCCGTGTGGCGGGCATGTCATTGATGTCCCCCTTGATGGCAAACTGCACATTTCTGGCATGGCCAGCAAGCACCGCGTCACGCACATAGTCGCGCGCCTGGGCATCTATCACCAGCGGCAGGTAGCGGTAGACCCGGCGTCCCTCGGCACGGCTCAAGCTGGCCTGCAGATCGAGCACCCCAGGAAAACGGCTGCGCGCCGTCGATGTGGCGGGGTCACTGGTGTGCCACTTGATGCGTGCCTGACCTTGCGCGTCCGCGTTGCTGAACTTGGCATTGGCCACATCCACAGACATCTGCTCGCCCGCCAGCTGCCACGACACATCCGCACTCAGCTGGTCAATCGGTATCACCCCGTCCTGGAAAAACGTCGGCACCGCCACACTGCCCTGCACCACCGAGACCTTGGCGCGCCCCGCGTTCTGGTCAAAGTCCACATCAGCGTCTAGCCCCTGAAAGCCCGGCACATCATCAACGGCAGCCAGCGCCAGCTGCCGCAACCGGCCCTTGGCCCGGTAGGAAACAGGCGCGGTCACCGGCCCCTGCCAGCTGGCCGTGAGTGATTCAACCCGGCCCTGCGGTGCATAACGCATCAAACCGTCGCGCAGCTTGGCGTCCAGCGGCAGCCGGTCCGCAATCTGGGCCAGCGCGGCCAGATCCAGCTGGTCGGCCTGTAACTCGCCATGCGCGGCGAGCTTGCCTTGGGGCCCCTGGGACAGCATCCGGACATTGCCGCCGGGCCAATGCTGGCCATCCGCGGTGTCAAACACCAGAGATTGGGTTGACACCTCAAACCCATCTGCCCACACCCGCCCGGCCAGGCGCCCCTGCACCTGCTGCAGCGACAACACCTGCAAATCGGCCCCGAGCTTGACCGACACCTGGGCCAGGGCCAGATCGGCCGTCACTCCGGTCAGTTGGCCCTGCTTGACATCACCCCAAGCGCGCAGCGCACCTCGGCCCTGCTGCAAATCAAAACCGAGATCCGCGAAACGGCGCAGTTCGGACAGGTCAACCCGCCCAGAAGACGCAAACAGCTGACCATCCCAGTCCTGCCAGCGCCCGTTGTCACGCGCCAGCAAGGGCTGCACAAACTGGCCCTGCACCGTGAATCGCTCACCCCAGGACAGGGGCGGCGTCATGTCGATGCGCAGGTCATGGTGGCGCCCGCTGTTGCGAGCAACAAAACTCACCTGTTGCAAGGCTACCGGCTCGGTGTGCCGCATCTCGTCGGTCCAGCGCACCGTACCGTCCTGAATCGCCAGCTCCCGTTGGGAGAAGAGCCAGTTCAAGCTGTCCTGGTTGGTGCCGCCTGCGCCAGACACATCGAGCCCCGCCACCGTGATACGACCACTGGCGTCACGTCGGATGTCGAGCTGGGGCTGGTCGATGTAGAGCTGCTCAAACCCCAGATGCCAGACCGAGCGCGGCGACAGGCTCACCAGCACACGCGGCAGACGCAGGGCCACCCGGCCGGCAGCATCGAGCATCTCCACGTCGCGCAGTTCCAGCGAAGGCATCAAGCCGCTGGAGTGGGCAGAGACCGCACCCACGCGCACCGGAACCCCCAGCGCCTTGCTGGCCTGGGCCTGCAGCTGCGGGCGGAAGTCACCGATTCGCGGCACAATCCACCAATGAAGCGTGGCCCAGGTCGCGCCAAACAACAGCCAGACCAGCACCGCGACGATCAACAGGCCACGCGTCAGAGCGGACCAGGTTCTCAGCAAAGTGAAAGTCGGGGGAGACAAATTTTTTGGATAAGAAGTTGCACAGCAGAATTATGACCCGCGCCTCCCTGGCTCTGCATTCCCGCTTTGCGCAGCGTGTACATCGCCGGTTTGAACAGCAATTGCCCCTGCTGGCACCGGGCCTGCCCACGCCGGAACACCTCCAGG
Organism: Rhodoferax sp. U11-2br; assembly: GCF_018619435.1. GTDB lineage: Bacteria > Pseudomonadota > Gammaproteobacteria > Burkholderiales > Burkholderiaceae_C > Rhodoferax. The sequence goes on from NZ_JAHFZF010000006.1 coordinate 137,576, forward strand.
CCACCTTTGATGCCTTGAAAAGCTCGGGACAGGACACCGGCAGTGCCTTGCGCATCACCCGGGCGCTGGTGCTCGAGCGGCTGCTGTGCCTGGACTGCGACGCCCAGGCCAGCCTGCCCGAGGTCACCCAGGCCATGACCGACCTGGCGGAATTTGCCCTGAACCAGGCGCTGGCCGAGGTGCTGGCCACCCTGGACCAGACCTACGGCGCTCCCATGGCGGCCAGTGGCCAGCGGGCCGAGTTGTGGATTGTGGGCATGGGCAAGCTGGGCGCGCGTGAGCTCAACGTCTCCAGCGACATCGACCTGATCTACATCTACGACGAAGACGGAGACACCGCTGGCGACACGCTGGGCCGCAACCGCATCACCAACCACGAGTATTTCGGCAAAGTGGTGCGTGCCGTCTACGGGCTGGTGGGGGATGTCACCGAATACGGCTTTGTGTTCCGGGTCGATCTGGCGCTGCGCCCCAACGGCAACTCGGGCCCGGCGGCGGTGTCGCTCGACGCCTTGGAGCAGTACCTGCATGTCCAGGGACGCGAGTGGGAGCGTTTTGCCTGGCTAAAGAGCCGGGTGGTGGCGCCCCGGGCCAGCGTTGAGCGCGGCGCCATCCAGCCTCTGCGCCAGGTGGTGATGCCTTTTGTGTTCCGCCGTTATCTGGACTACAGCGTATTTGACGCGTTGCGCCTGTTGCACCACCAGATTCGCGACCACGCCAGCAAACGCAGCGCTGGTCGGCCCGAACGGGCCAACGATGTCAAGCTCTCTCGCGGCGGTATCCGCGAGATCGAGTTCATCGTGCAGCTGCTGCAGGTGGTGCGTGGTGGCCAGTATCCTGAGCTGCGCACTCGCCCGACCTTGAGCGCCTTGTCGCGCCTGGTCAAGGCCCAGCTGATGCAAAGCGACACCGCCCAGGCGCTGGCGCAGGCCTACGAATTCCTGCGCCAGGTGGAACACCGCATCCAGTACCTGGACGACCAGCAAACCCACATCCTGCCCACCCAGGATGCCGATCTGGCCTGGATTGCCAGCACCATGGGCTTGGACTCGGCCCAGACCCTGCTCACACAGCTCGACAGCCACCGGGAGCTGGTGGCGCAAGAGTTTGACAAGTTACTCGGTGGCGGCGCGCCCGAATGCAAGGGTTGCCACGCTGGCAAAACGCCTGAGGTGACGGCCAGCATGACCGAGTTGCTGCCCCAGCTCGGGGAGGACTTTCGCCAACGCCTGACGGCATGGGTTGAGCACCCGCGGGTGCTGGCCCTGCGCGAGGAAGCCCGTACCCGGCTGATGCGCCTGCTGTCGCGTACCGCACAGTGGGTGCGCGAAGGACGGGTGACCGAGGCCGCCGCCGTGGGCCTGGTGGACTGGATGGAGCCCTTGCTGCGCCGCGAGAGTTACCTAGCCTTGCTGCTGGAGCGGCCCAATGTGCACAAACGCCTCTTGCGCCTGCTGGGCGCCGCGCGCTGGCCGGCGCGTTATCTGCTCTTGCACCCCGGTGTGATCGACGAGCTGGCCGTCTCGACCATGCTCGAAGCGCGTTTTGACGCTACGGTTTTTGAGGCAGAGCTCGACCACCGCCGCTTGACGCTGCAGACTGCTGGTGAAGACGACGAGGAAGCCTTGCTCAACCTGCTACGCCGGGCGCACCATGCCGAAACATTTCGCACCCTGGCGCGTGACATCGAGGGCAAGCTCAGCGTCGAACAGGTTGCCGATGACCTGAGTGCGCTGGCCGATGCGGTGTTGCGCATCACCACCCGCTGGTGCTGGAGTCGACTCAAGAAGACCCACCGCGAACAGCCCCAGTTCGGCATCATTGCTTACGGCAAACTGGGTGGCAAGGAGTTGGGCTACGGCAGCGACCTGGACCTGGTGTTTGTGTTTGACGATGACGATGAGCGCGCGTCCGAGGTCTACGCCAACCTGGTGCGCAAGCTGATCAACTGGCTGACGGTGAAAACCGGCGAAGGTGACCTGTACGAGATCGACACCGCGCTGCGCCCCAATGGCAATGCCGGGCTACTGATCACCTCTTTCTCCTCCTACGCCAACTACCAGCAGCAGCGTGGCTCCAACACCGCCTGGACCTGGGAGCACCAGGCCATCACCCGCGCCCGCTGTGTGCTCGGCGACGCCTCCTTGCACAGCCGGTTTGAAGCGGTTCGCACGGCCGTCATCAGCGCCGAGCGTGATGTGGCCGCCTTGCGCACCGAGATCAGCGCCATGCGTGCCCGGGTGGCCAGCGCCCACCCGATCCGCCCAGGCAAATTTGATGTCAAGTTCAGCCCTGGCGGCATGATGGACGCCGAGTTTGTGATGCAGTTTCTGGTGTTGTCGCAGTCCGGTACTCATCCGGAGCTGATGGTCAATGCGGGCAACATTGCCTTGCTGGAACGCGCCGAGGTGCTGGGCCTGTTACCCGCTGGCATCGGCCACGCGGCTGCCAGCGCCTACCGCACCCTGCGCGTGCTACAACACCGGGCACGGCTCAATGAAGAGTCGCCCCAAGTCGGCCCCGACGAATTACAGACGGAACGCCAAGCGATCCTGGCCTTGTGGCAGGCCGTCTTCGACCACTGAACCCTTTTGCGAGCGGGCCAGTGGCCTTGAACGGCTGATGCCCGCTCTGCCCTCCAACCTCCAACGGCACACGTCCATGTCCAAACACTTCCCCATCACGCTGTCGCTGCTGGCTTGCACCTTGTTGCTGGGCGCCTGCAGCGACGCGGCCAAAGACACCCACCCGCAGCAACTTGTCAGCCAACGTGTTGCCATTTTCAAAAAGATGACCCAAACGCTGGAGCCTTTGGGTCTGGTCGCGCGTGGCCACAAAGACTACGTCAAACCGGTCTTTGTCGAGGGTGCCCAGGCGCTCAAAGACCTGTCCAGCCAACCCTGGGCTTTTTTCACGGCCGATGGCAACTACCCGCCCACGCGTGCCAAGCCGGAGGCCTGGAGCCAAGCAGCCGAATTCAAACAAGCACAGGACAGCTACCTGGCCAGTGTCGACCAACTGCTGGCGGTGGCTGGCAGTGGCGACCTACCGGCCATCAGCACTGCCGTGAATGACGTGGAAAAAAGCTGCAAAAGCTGCCACCAGCAGTTCCGCAACGAGCGCTGAGCACACCTTGCAACCCGAGCCAGGGCACAAGCCACTGCCGCTATCCAATAAGTAGCTACCAGCCCTTTATGAATAAGGGCTAGAGGCACTTTAGGATGTGCTTCTGATTTTCTTCACCAGCGCCGTGGTGGAGTAACCGTGCACAAAAGGCAGCGCCAGCGCCCGCCCGCCGTAAGCTTTCACCACCTGGGTCTCGGCCAGAGTCTCCATGTCGTAGTCGCCACCCTTGACCAGGATGTCCGGGCGCACCAGGCGGATCAGCTCTATCGGCGTGTCTTCGTCAAACCAGGTCACCAGTGAGCTGCTGGCCAGCGCCGCAATCACACAGGCGCGATCGACCTCGTTGTTGAGCGGGCGGTCCGGCCCTTTGCCGAGCCGTTTGGCCGAGGCATCGGTGTTGAGCGCCACCACCAGGCTGCCACCCAACGCACGCGCCTGCTCCAGGTACATCACATGACCGCGGTGCAACACGTCAAACACCCCGTTGGTGAACACCAGCGGGCGTGGTAATCGCGCCAGACACGGCAACAGCTGGTCGGGTCGGCACAGTTTTTGGGTCAAAGCCCCTGGCTTCAGGGCATCGTCAAAGGCAGGAACAGAATGGGTTTGTGGCATGTATTGGATGCTATCAGGCGCAGACTCTGGTTTATCCTCCCGGCACCTGCGCCACTGTGGGCTGCTGGGCATAATCAACGCCGCTATGAACCTGGTCCCTGTCACCACCGATTCGATCCTTGTCGGGCAACCGTTGCCATGTGCTTTACTCGACCAAAATGGCGTGCTGCTGGCCAGCCCGGGCTTCATGGTGGGCAGCCGCCAGGAGCTGGAGGTGATGGTTGGCAAACGCAGCCAGATTTACATCGACGCAGACCAGACCGAGAACCTGCGTCGCAGCTACGTCAACCGGCTCAACAACCTGGTGCTGGAGGACAAATCGCTGGGGCAAATTGCCGAGGTCCAGGTGTCCCCTTATGACGCCAGACCAAGCAAGAGTGTTGACACTGACAACGACGCGGCCGACTGGCTGTACCTGCAGCACCAGGCCCACGCCCTGCTGCGCGACCAACAGGGTGACACTTTTCTGCCACGGCTGGAGCGCCTGCAAAACGATCTGGAGCGCGAAACCCTGCGCAACCCCGACGGCGCCCTGTTTGCGCTGATCCACCTCTCGGGCAGCGAAATCCGGCACTACAGCGCCACCCACGCGATGCTGGTCTGTGTGATGTGTTGCCTGGCCGCCCGGGACGTGCTGCGCTGGCCAGCAGCCCACGTCCGAGCGCTGAGCAGTGCGGCCCTGACCATGAACATCAGCATGACCGAGCTGCAGGACCGCTTGGCAGCGCAAAAAGAACCACCCAATCCGGCCCAGTTGAAACTCATCCACAGCCATGCGCCGCGTTCGGTGGACCTGCTGCAACAAATGGGGGTGTCCGATGTACTGTGGCTGGAGGCGGTGCTCAACCACAGCGCCAAATCCCCCGGACCGCTGGCACCGCGCAGTGACGGCCAGCGCCTGGCGCGCCTGATCCAGCGTGCCGACATGTTTGCGGCCCGCATGTCGCCACGTGTCACCCGTGCACCGGAAGCCCCCGGCGTAGCCATGCAATCCTGTTATTTTGATGAAAACAAACAAATTGACGAGGCGGGTGCGGCACTGATCAAGGCGGTCGGCATTTACTCCCCCGGCACCTACGTCAAACTGAGCTCGCAAGAGGTGGCGGTGGTCGTCAAGCGCGGCCTCAACACCACCATGCCCAAGGTGGCAGTGCTGATCAACCGGCACGGCATGCCCACGGGTGAACCGATTGTGCGCGACACCAGCCAGGCCGAGTACCGCATCACCAGCAGTGTGCCATTTCGCGAGGTCAAGGTAACCCACACCCTGGAGCGGCTGATGTCGCTGACACGCCAGGTGATGGCAGAACGCCCCTGGTAGGCGGCTCGGGGCCTGCAGTGCCGCAGGCCAAACACTCCTAAAAACATAGCTATCAGCGCTTGATCAACAAGGGCCAACACCCCAAAAAGTCTTGTAAAAACCGTACACTTCAGGCCCCCTTGGCCCAGCGGCCAAGCCAGCCCACTGCCACAGAAAGAACACACCGTGACCCTGCCACGCCACCAAGACCCGATTGCCGCCATTGCCACCGCCCCGGGCCGGGGTGCGGTGGGCATCGTGCGCGTCAGCGGACGCGGTCTGCAGGCGCTGGTGTTGGCCCTGTGTGGCAAAGCCTTGCACCCGCGCGAAGCCAGCTACACCGGTTTTCTGGACGGCCAGGGTGTGGCGATTGACCACGGGCTGGCGCTGTACTTTCCGGCGCCGCACTCTTTCACCGGCGAGGATGTGCTGGAGCTGCAGGCGCATGGTGGCCCGGTGGTGTTGCAACTGCTTCTGGCGCGCTGCCTCGAAGCTGCGGCACAAGCGCAGCCCGATGGCCGACCCACGCTGGCGCATCTGCGCCTGGCGCTGCCAGGTGAATTTTCCGAACGCGCCTTCCTCAACGACAAGATCGACCTGGCCCAGGCCGAGGCGATTGCCGACCTGATCGACGCCAGCACCGAGGCCGCCGCGCGCAGCGCCAGCCGCTCGCTGGCTGGCGCCTTCTCGCATGAGATCCACCAACTGCGTGACGCGCTGATCCACCTGCGCATGCTGGTGGAGGCCACGCTCGACTTTCCTGAAGAAGAAATTGACTTCCTGCGCCAATCGGACGCGCAGGGTCAGCTGACACACCTGCAACAGCGTTTGGCCCAGGTGCTTGCCAAAACACGCCAAGGAGCCCTGTTGCGCGAAGGCATCAAGGTGGTGATCGCCGGACAACCCAACGCTGGCAAGTCCTCCCTGCTCAATGCCCTGGCCGGAGCCGAGCTAGCCATCGTCACTGCGGTAGCGGGCACCACCCGCGACAAGGTGCAGCAAACTATCCAGATCGACGGGGTGCCGCTGCATGTGATCGACACCGCCGGCTTGCGCGACAGCGAGGACGAGGTTGAAAAAATCGGCATCGAACGCGCCTGGGACGCCATTGGCGAGGCCGATGCGGTCTTGTTCCTGCACGACCTGACGCGCCTGGACGCTACGGAATACAGAGCTGCTGATGCTGACATCACAAGGGCTATGACCGAAAAACTGCCACATACTGTGACGGTGATCGATGTCTGGAACAAGCTCGACAGCGCGCCTGACAAAGCGCCCGCGTCCGGTATTGCGCTGTCGGCCAAAACCGGCGCTGGGCTCGATGCGCTGCGCCAGCAACTGCTGGCCCTGGCGGGCTGGCAACCCGGCGCCGAGGGCTTGTTCACCGCCCGGGCGCGCCACGTTCAGGCCTTGCAGCAGGTACAAGCGCATTTGGAACTGTGCGACCAACACCTGGCGCAGCAGGCGCAGGCGCTGGATGTACTGGCCGAAGAGCTGCGGCTGGCACAAAATGCCCTCAACAGCATCACCGGCGAGTTCAGTGCCGATGATTTGCTGGGTGTCATTTTTTCAAGTTTTTGCATTGGAAAATAGCCAGGTGTCAGGCCGCCACACAGCGGACTGACCGAGAATGCCAGCTCCTATCGGCCCGACTGCTCAAGAGGTTCACCATGTCCGTATTCAGTTGGTTGTTTGCCAAGTCAGCGCCAGAGCCCACTGCAGCTGCGCCCGCTGTTACCAAGAGCGCAGCACCCAGGTCCGTGCCCGGACCCAACTCGGTGGACCCGCTGGCCGACCTCAAACACCAGCGCCACGAACGGCGTGAGAACCTGTACGACGTGGTGCGCAATGTCATGTTGCGCAGCGAGGTGTTGGCCTCGCACTACAAATTCAAGGTGCTGTCACTCGACGCACGCGGCCGCCAGTTTCTGGTGATGATCGACTTGCTGGGTGACCAGGTGCTGGCCCCAGGCCGCTGGAATGCGGTGGAGCAGCTGATGGCCATGACGGCAGCGCAGCGTTACGACCTGCAGGTCAAGGCGGTGTACTGGCGGCTGGTGCCGCACACGGCGGCAGAGGCGGCTCGACGCAGCGCACAGCCCATCGAGGAACCGGTGCGGGCACCGGCCGAGGTCGCAATCCCGGCCACACCGGCACGTCAGGGTTATGACCCGATCGACAACGACGAGGTCTTGGCCTTCAAAAAAGCCATCTCAGAGGCCTCACCTGGGACGCCCGCAGACGTCAAACCCGGAGAGGTGCTGACCTCGGGGCCACGCAAACCAGCACCTCCACCCGGTTATGAAGACACCCAGTTGCTGGAACCGGACGATGCGGCCTCGCCCTTGAGCCGCACCCAGTTCGGCGGGCTGTAACGACGCCCAGGGGCTTACATACCTTCGAAATCGACCAGGGTGAACAGCGGCAAGCCGTTGGCACGCAGTTTGGCGGAGCCGCCCAGTTCGGGCAGGTCCACAATGGCGGCGCCTTCCATGACTTCGGCACCAAGTTTTTCCAGCAGTTTTTTGCCAGCCATCATGGTGCCGCCGGTGGCGATCAGGTCGTCAATCAGCAGCACCCGGTGGCCGACCTTGACCGCATCCACGTGCAACTCCACGGTGGCGCTGCCGTATTCCAGCTCGTAGGTTTCTTCCACCGTGGTGAAGGGCAGCTTGCCTTTTTTGCGGATCGGAACGAACCCCACACCCAGCTCGTAGGCAATCACCGAACCGATGATGAACCCACGCGCGTCCAGCCCAGCCACCACGTCGGGGCGCAAAGCGGGGTCCATGTAGCGGTGCACAAAGGCGTCGATCAGCACCCTGAACACCTTGGCATCCTGCAGCAGCGGCGTGATGTCGCGAAACTGCACGCCGGGTGCCGGCCAGTCCATCACGGTGCGGATGTGCTCACGAAGGTATTGGTTGACGCTGGTGTTGTACATAAAAACGGCAAAGTTGGAAGATCAGCCTCTATTGTGCATGGCGCTGTGGCCATGCCAGTTTGGGCAACATCAACCTTTGAGCAGTTTCAGTTCGGTCTGGCTGATGGCGTCGGCCTTGCCGGAGATCACCAGGGTGTCGCCCGCCACCAACACCAGTTCATCGGTAAGGGGCATGATCTGCCCGGACTGGCGACGCAGGCTCACCAACCGGGTGTCGAGCACGTCCAGGTCCAGATCCCCCACCGTCTGGCCGATGGATTTGGCATGGGCAGGCAATTGCAGGGTACTTAGACGCTCCAGCTGCGCCTCGTCGGCGTCCCCATCGTCGGCGCCACGGAAAAAGCCGCGCAGCAGGCTGTAGCGGGCATCACGCTGCTCGCGCACGATGCGGATCACGCGGCGCATCGGGACACCCACCAACGCCAGCGCGTGGCTGGCCAGCATCAAGGAGCCTTCGATGGTTTCGGGCACCACCTCGGTGGCACCGGCTTTTTGCAACAGCTCCAGGTCGTGGTCATCCTGGGTGCGGATCACCACCGGCACCTGCGGTGCATGCTCCTGAATATGGGACAGCACCTTGAGGGCGCTGGCGGTTTCCAGATAGGTCACAACCACCGCGCTGGCACGCGCCAGACCCGCAGCCATCAAGGCTTGTAATCGCCCGGCGTCCCCAAACACCACCGAGTCACCCGCCGCTGCGGCCTGGCGCACCCGGTCCGGGTCCAGGTCGAGCGCCATGTAGGCGATGTGTTCCTTGTCAAGCATACGCGCCAGATTCTGGCCACAGCGGCCATAGCCGCAGATGATGACGTGTTTGTTCGCTTTGATGGCTTTGCGGGCGATGGTGGTCATCTGCACCGACTCCATCAGCCATTCGTTGCTGACCATGCGCATCACGATGGCGCTGCTGCGCATGATGATGAAGGGTGTGGCCAGCATCGATAACACCATGGCGGCCAGAATCGGGTTGAGCAATGCCGGTGGCACCAGGTTGTTGTTTTGCGCCAGCGTCAGCAGCACAAAACCGAACTCACCGGCTTGCGCCAGGTACAGGCCGGTGCGCAAGGACACCCCGGCACTGGCGCCAAAACCTTTGGTGATCAGGGTGATCATCGCGGCCTTGAACAGCACCGGCAGTGTCACCAGGATCAGCACCAGTGGCCAACGCTCCAGCACCAGGCGCCAGTCCAGCATCATGCCGATGCTGATGAAAAACAGACCCAGCAGCACGTCGTGGAAGGGTCGGATGTCGGTCTCCACCTGGTGCTTGTACTGCGTCTCCGATATCAGCATGCCCGCGATGAACGCCCCCAGCGCCAGGCTCAGCCCCGCCAGCTCGGTCAGCCAGGCCAGGCCCAGCGTCACCAACAGCAGGTTCAGCACAAATAACTCTTCACTCTTGCGCCGTGCCACCTGGGTCAACCACCAGCGCATCACACGCGGCCCGCCCACCAGCAGCAGGGTGATCAGAACCCCGGCCTTGAACAGCGCCCAGGTCAGGGTCTCTGCCATCTGTTCGGGTGAGGCGCTGAGCGCCGGAATCAGCACCAGCAGGGGCACCACCGCCAAATCCTGGAACAGCAGCACCCCCATGATCCGCTTGCCATGTTCGCTCTCCATTTCGATGCGTTCGGACATCAGCTTGACCACGATCGCGGTGCTGCTCATGGCCATCGCACTCGACAGGGCCAGGGCTGTTTTCCAATCCATACCCCACTGGCTGGGCGCCAGCGTCGCCAACACCATGCTGGCGGCGGTGGTGACCAGCATGGTCAGCGTCACCTGGAACATCCCCAGGCCAAACACATGCTGGCGCATGGTGCGCAGCTTCGGCAGGTTGAACTCCAGACCAATCACAAACATCAGGAACACCACACCAAACTCGCCCAGGTGGCGCACACCATCGGCGTTTTTGGCCAGCGCCAGCGCGTTCGGGCCAATCACCACACCCACGGCCAGATAACCCAGCATCGGTGGCAATTTCAGGGAACGGCACACCACCACACCGAGTACGGCGGCCAGCAGGTAAAGAAGGGTTAAATCAAGCGGATTCACCCCTGGATACTAACAAGCGATTTTGGGATGAACCCCGGCTGGCCGATAAAATGCGAGCATGAACAACCTGCCCACCTCTGCGCCATCTTTTGACGCTGACCGCGTTCTGATGCTGGCCCGAGACACCCTGGATGTGGAGGCGGCAGCGGTGCTGCGCCTCAAGCAGCATCTGGGGTACAACTTTGTCAAAGCGGTCCAGCTGGTGCTGGCCAGCCCCGGACGGGTGGTGGTCATGGGCATGGGTAAAAGTGGTCACATTGGGCGCAAGATTGTGGCCACGCTGGCCTCCACCGGCACACCGGCCATGTTTGTGCACCCGGCCGAGGCCAGCCATGGTGACCTGGGCATGATCCAGCCACTGGATGTGGTGCTGGCGATTTCCAACAGTGGCGAGTCCGACGAACTCAACGTGATCCTGCCAATGATCAAGCGCCTGGGCATCCCTTTGCTGGCCATGGCGGGCAGCGCCACCTCAACCCTGGCGCGCCATGCCACCGTCTTCTTGAACAGCAGCGTTGAAAAAGAAGCCTGCCCGCTGAACCTGGCCCCCACTGCCAGCACCACCGCCCAGCTGGCGCTGGGTGATGCATTGGCCGTCGCCCTGCTGGACGCTCGCGGGTTCAAGGCAGAGGACTTTGCCCGCTCCCACCCCGGTGGCGCGCTGGGGCGCAAGCTGCTGACCCATGTGCGTGATGTGATGCGCACGGGTGACCAGATCCCCAAGGTGGGCCTGACGGCCAGTTTCAGCGAGCTGATGCGTGAGATGAGCGCCAAGGGCCTGGGTGCAGCCGCCGTGATGGACGAGGCTGGTCAGGTGCGCGGCATCTTCACCGACGGCGACCTGCGCCGTCTGGTGGAAAAAGGCATCGATTTACGCCAGACCACTGCGGGGCAGGTGATGCACCTGAACCCGCAGACGGTCAGTGTGGATGCACTGGCGGTGGAGGCCGCCGAGCTGATGGAGTTGCGCCGTATCACCAGCGTGCTGGTGCTCGATAACAACGGTCAGCTGTGTGGTGTGCTCAACAGCAACGACCTGATGCGGGCCAAGGTGATCTGATGGCACCGGCTCTGAACTTCCCCCCCGAACTGCTGCTCCAGGCACAAGGCATCCGCGTGGTCTTTCTGGATGTGGATGGTGTGTTGACCGACGGTGGCCTGTATTTTTCGGAAGGCGGCGAAACCCTCAAACGCTTCAACACTCTCGATGGCCATGGCCTGAAACTGCTGCAGCGCGCAGGCATCACCCCGGCGGTAATCACCGGGCGCGACTCCAAACCCTTGCGCCTGCGGCTGGCCGCACTGGGTATCGAACACGCGGTGTTCGGCACCGAGGACAAACGCCCTGCTGCCGAGGCCATCCTGCAGACCCTTGGACTGGACTGGACACAAGCGGCCGCCATGGGTGACGACTGGCCAGACCTGCCCATGATGACGCGCTGCGCCTTCGCCTGTGCGCCCGCCAATGCCCAGGCCGAAGTGCTCGCGCGGGCCCACTATGTCACACAGCGGTGTGGGGGCGAGGGCGCGGTGCGCGAGCTGTGTGACCTGTTGCTGGTGGCCAGTGGGCGGTATGCCCAGCTGTTGCAAGCCTATTTGCCATGAACAGGCTGCGCTGGGCCTGGGACCGTTTGGCCTTGTACCTGCCGGTGCTGCTGATGGGGCTGCTGGCGGGCGCCACCTACTGGCTGGTGCGCAGCACCCCCAGCCCTGGCGCCGTGGCGGCGGCCACAGCGCCTCAGCATGAGCCCGACTACTTCATGCGCCAGTTTTCTGTCAAAACCTTTGATGCCACGGGACAGCTCAAGAGCGAGGTCAAAGGGACCGAGGCGCGGCACTATCCCGATACCGACACCCTGGAAATCGACCAGGTGATCATCCGTTCTTTTGATCAGGAGGGGCGTTTGACCACGGCCACCGCCCGCAGCGCGCTGAGTAATGGGGATGGCTCCGAAGTCACCCTGATCGGCGACGCCAAGGTGCTGAGGGCAGCCACCGTCAGCGCCAACGGCAAGGAGCAACCCACACTGACCTTCAGTGGCGAGCATTTGCATGCGTTCATCAACACCGAGCAGGTCAGCTCGAACCAGCCGGTTGTTCTGACACGCAACCAGGACACCTTCACCGCCGACAACATGGCCTACGACAACCAGACGCGTGTGATTCAACTCGACGGCCGTGTCAAAGGTGTGCTGATTCCCAGCCCCAAACGCTGATCGGACACCCGCATGGCACCTCTCGTCCTGATCACCGGCGCCTCCAGCGGGTTGGGCCAAGCTTTGGCCGTGCACTACGCCCGAGCAGGCTGGAGACTGGCCCTGGTCGCACGCCGAGGGGAGAGCATCAAATCCTGGCTCAACCCTTATGAAATAAGCACTGACAGATACCAAATATATAGCACCGATGTGACAGATACCCAGGCGATGCAGCACATGGCACAAGCCTGCATGGCGCGCCAGGGTGTGCCCGATGTGGTGATTGCCAATGCAGGCATCAGCATCGGTGTGGATTCGTCACACCCCGAAGACCTGGACGTCATGGCCCGTATTCTGGCCACCAACGTGATGGGCACAGCGGCCACCCTCGGACCATTCATCCCCGCCATGGTGGCGCGTGGCTCGGGCACGCTGGTAGGTATCGGCAGTGTGGCTGGCATTCGGGGCCTGCCCGGCCACGGGGGTTATTGCGCCAGCAAAGCAGCGGTCATCAGTTATTGCGAAAGTCTGCGCGGTGAGTTGCGCAACACGGGCGTCAAGGTCGTGACCCTGTGCCCGGGCTATGTCGCCACACCACTGACACAGAACAACGGCTACATCATGCCTTTTTTAATGCAACCTGAGGCGTTTGCAGAAATAGCGTTCAAAGCCATTCAGGCGGGCTGCAGCTACCGGGTGATCCCTTGGCAAATGGGCGTGGTGGCTAAGGTGCTGCGCCTGCTGCCCAACGCCCTGTTTGACAAGGCTTTCGCCGGACGCCCGCGCAAACCGCGCAGCAACAGCGTCTGAACCACGTAGCAAAAACAAAAGGGTCCCGAGGGACCCTTTGTTGTCAGACCGAAGTCTGAACCAAGCAGCAAGTGCTTAGTAGCTGCTACGGCCACCGCCGTAACCACCGCCACCACCACCGCCGTAACCACCACCGCCGCCGCCGCCAGAGCGGCCACCACCACCGTAGCCGCCACCGCCACCGCCGCCGAAGCCGCCGCCACCAGAGCGAGGAGCACGGGGTTCCATCGGACGGGCTTCGTTGACAACCAAGCCACGACCACCGAATTGTTGGCCGTTCATGGCGTTGATGGCTGTTTGTGCTTCAGCATCGCTACCCATTTCGACGAAACCGAAACCTTTGGAGCGGCCGGTGTCACGTTCCATCATGACTTTGGCGCTGGTAACGGTACCGTGTTGGGAGAATGCCTGTTGCAGGTCATCGTCACGGAAGGAATAAGGCAGATTGCCTACGTAAAGTTTGTTGCCCATGAAAGGACTCCTCAAAATAACTCAAAACGCGATGGAGTCCATGACCGCTGCAACCAAACCCCTGGAGACTTAGAGAAGACGCGTAACTGGCATTCACCGCAAACCCATACCACTCCATGAAGAAGCAATATGGCGAGGATCATACGTCAAGTTACCGTTTTTCAAACTATTTTTTCATCAGTGCTTGAAATGGCATCAATCTGTCGCCCCGATACCACTTTGTAAGTTACCCATCAGTTGTTTTGAGTTCGACGCTCACGCACAACTGGCACACGCAAATCGTCGAGGTAGTCCTGCGCAATATTGACACCCGAGCGCACACCCAAGTCGCCGGCGTGCTGGGCCAGCCATTGGCGGGCGTGGCTTTGCCCCAGGTCGTGCAGAGCGTTGATCAGCGGCGCGTCGGTTGCCAGCTTGGTGGCCGCGCCGAGTTGTTCAAGCACCTCTCCACCGTCAATGCGGTGCAGCAAAACGTCCTTGTAGTGCTCAGGGTTGAGTTTGCCTTCCTTGAGCAGGCGCTTGACAAAGTCGATGGCACGCATTTCAGCCATCAGCGCCGCGTTGAAAGTGATTTCGTTGAGCCGATCCATGATGTCCACCGCGCTGGTGGGCAATTTGTCGCGCCGGATCGGGTTGATCTGTACCAGCACGATATCGCGGCTGGTGCATTGATAGATCAGGGGATGAATCGCCGGGTTGCCGACGTAGCCACCGTCCCAGTAGAACTCACCGTCAATCTCCACCGCCTGGAACATCATCGGCAGACAGGCCGAGGCCATCACCGCGCTGGCGGTGAGGCGTTCACCCGAAAACACCTCGGCCTTGCCAGTGCTCACCTTGGTGGCCACCACAAAGACTTTGAGATCCTGAAAAGCGGCCAGTCGCTCAAAATCGATCTGACGTTCGACAAAGTCCTTCAGCGGATTGATGTCGAGCGGGTTGCTTTGGTAGGGCGACATCGACCCTGACCAGGCGCGTGCCATCGCGTCAGCCCATTGCCCGGTGGGTGAGCTGTCCAAGCCTGTCAAACCGAACATCAGGTCAAACGGGGCGCGCTGCGCTTGGCTGAGCGCCCCCATGGCCACGATGCCATTCCAGAAGTTGGCCAGCGACTCGCGCGCGGCTTCACGTGCCGTCACGCGGGATCGCCCCTGAGCCTGCGCCAGGCCGTGCGCCAGGGCCACAGCGTTCATGGCGCCAGCGCTGGTGCCGCTGATGCCTTCGATGTCGATGCGCGGGTCTTGCAACAGCACATCCAGCACGCCCCAGGTGAATGCGCCGTGTGAACCGCCACCTTGCAGCCCCAGGTTGATGCGGTGTGTGTGTGCCCCAACTGCGGGCGGGTGATCAGGATGCTTGTACATGGCTTGAGCTTAGCAGCACCCCGCAGATCACCAGCCAGAGGGCTTGGTTAGCCCGCAGTCAGCACATGATACGCTATCAAATACAAAGCTTGTTCCTCTTTATTAGCAAGGGATTGAAGGGTATTTTCCACATAATAGACCTACAGTTGCTTTCGCATTCTGAACAGCGGTGCTAAAGTTATCAAAGACGAGTGGGGTTGACAAAACCAGCAGGTGGGGGCACATGAAAGACTTGCAACAACTGGTCAAAGGAGGCGCTGCACTGATGGCCGTTGTACGGTGTTCCTGCCAGCCCGTTTCAAATGGGACGTCACTGCGCAACAAGCGGGTAAAGACCCCGGTTGGCGCAGGCGCAAACGGGCCACTGCGTCAGCGAACCCACGCCCAGGCAGCGCCCCAAGGCCAGGAGATGTGGGTAACCGAGCTGCCGACCGGAAGATTCGCCAAGCGCCGTCATGACGTGGTGGCCCGCAATGTCAGAGCGTTTGGGGTGGCCATGCGGCCGATTGAAAGCTGCTGATGCGCGATTTCCTGCACCACCTGCTGCTGGGCAGTTTGCGCCGTCAACTGGTGACCGGTACGGTGCTGTGCGTCGCCCTGACGCTGTCAGCCTTGGTCTGGGATCTGACACGCCGCCAGCAGGAAGCTCTGCTTGCCATTCAGCCAAGCCAGACCGCGGCCTTGCAGGAGCGCCTGTCACAGCTCACACGTGATGGCGTGTTCTATGTGCTGCTGGGTACCCTGATGGCAGCGGTTTTTTCAGTGTTGGCCAGCGCACTGCTGACGCGTCGGGGGGCAGCCGCCAACGGGCTTGCCCATGGGGTCGAGTTGGATCAGCACGACCAGGACAACAGCGCTACGTTTCAAAACCTGATCCTAGACTCGGTGGCGGCCGGGGTGGCGGTGATTGATCACCAAGGCACCATCCTGTCAGTGAATGAACAATGGCGGCGTTTTGCCCTGGGCAACAGCCCTCAAACCTGCCAAGCTGCGCCAAACACCGACGTCGGTTCCAACTACCTGCAAGCCTGTGGCATCACACATATCAACACCGATCCAACATTGGCACTGGTGCGCGAGGGTGTTGAGTCGGTGCTGGCAGGTCGCTCAACCCAGTTCTGTCTGGACTACCCCGCGGCTTCGCCCGACCAGCAGCGCTGGTTCAGCATGGTCGTGCGGCCGGTGCACTTACCCACCCACAACGGCGCGGTGATCACCTATACCGACATCAGCACCATCAAGCTGACCGAACGCCTAGAGCAGTTTCGCGGTCATGTCCTGGAGCTGATGACGGGTGATGCCAGCCTGGCAGATCTATTGCACGCGATGGTGTTAGGGGTGGAGCAGCTGCACCCGGCCATGCTGTGCAGCATTCTTTTGCTCGACAGCCAAGGACGGCATCTGGAGCGATCCATCGCACCGAGCCTGCCCGATTTTTACAACCAGGCTCTGGTGGGCATGCCCATAGGTATTGGCCAGGGCTCGTGCGGCACGGCCGCCACCACCGGTGAACGTGTCATCGTGGAAGACATCGCCACCCACCCCTACTGGGCCAACTACAAGGCCCTGGCCCAACAAGCGGGGCTGCGCGCCTGCTGGTCGCAGCCAGTGCTGTCCGCCAGCGGGCGGGTGCTGGGGACCTTCGCCATTTACCACCGCCAGGTCCATTCACCCGCACCCCATGACATTGCCCTGATCGAGCAGTCTGCCCGCTTGGTCAGCATTGCCCTGGATCAAAAGGCCACCCAAGAGGCTTTGCGGGCCAGCGAAGACATGTTCCGCACCTTGTTCGAGACCCTGCCCACCGGCGTCCTCTATGAAAATCTCGACGGTGTCATCACCTCGGCCAACCCGGCGGCGCAGCGGCTGCTGGGCCTGACACTGGACCAGCTGCAAGGCACCACGTCCACCGACCCGCGCTGGCATGCCATCCACGAAGACGGTAGCGATTTTCCCGGTGAACAACATCCCATTTCGAGGGCACTCAGGACCGGCCAACCGGTGCGCAACGTGATCATGGGCATTGCTGTGCCTGAACGCGATTACGTCTGGCTGCTGGTCAGTGCCATGCCCTTGTTCAAAGACGGCAAGCTGGCGCAAGCCTACGTGGTGTTTGAGGACGTGACCGACCGCCATGAGATGGAGCTGCAGGTCAGACACATGGCTTTTTACGATGCACTGACACAGCTGCCCAACCGGAGACTGCTGATCGACCGGCTCGCCCAGGCCATCACCGCCAGTCGGCGCAGCGGATGTTATGGCGCCATGATGTACATCGACCTGGACAACTTCAAACCGCTCAATGACCGGCATGGCCACGAGTTGGGGGACATGTTGTTGAGCGAACTGGCACGGCGCCTGAAAGCCTGCGTGCGCGAGGTCGACACCGTGGCGCGTATTGGTGGTGATGAATTTGTGGTCATGCTGACCGACTTGGCGGTCGATGCTGGCGCGTCCTCAACACAAGCTCAGGCTGTTGCGGCCAAGATACTGGCGAGCTTGGCCGCACCCTATGTTCTGACCTTCTGCGACACCGGTTACCAAACCCGCGAAGTGGGACACCTCTGCACAGCCAGCATCGGCGTCACTCTGTTTTCACACCACGACACCAGCCAGGAGCAGATCTTGCAACGGGCAGATACCGCGATGTACCAGGCCAAGGGCGAAGGTCGCAACCGTGTGCACTTTTTTGAGGGATTTGGAGGCCAGCTGCTGGGTGATGCGCCTAAGCCAGCCTGAGTGCCAGGTAGATCTTGACACCATCGCGCAGCACCAGCAGTGCCACCGACTTGCCGGCCTGCTGCACCGCCGTGTCGACCTGGGCCAACGTGCTCACGGTCTGGCCATTGATCGCCAGCAGCAGATCACCGGGTTGAACACCTGCTCGGTCAGCCGCAGCAGCCACACCCTCAATCAGCAAGCCCGTGTCGCTGGTGGGTCCGGGTTTGTCAGCTACTTTCGGCTGACGCAACAGCAGACCGAGCCGTTCCACCGGTCTGGATGCGACGGTGGCGTTGGCTACCGACTGGGTCACCGGCACGGTCGCATCACCCAGCTGGACCTGCATCGTGCGCGTGGCTCCCTTGCGCCACACATTCAGTTCCAAACGGTCACCTGGCTGCGCCAAACTCACGCTGGCAGAGAGGTCGCCTGAAAACTCGATCACCTTGCCGTTGACCGCCAGCACAACATCGCTGTCCTGCAGACCAGCCCGTTCGGCCGCGCTACCTTTTTCCACATTGAGCACCAGCGCTCCGGCCGGTTTGCCCAGTTTGAAAGCTTCCGCCAATGTTTGGTTGACATCCTGCACCTCCACACCCAGCTTGGCGTGGCGTACCTTGCCGGTGCTCAGGATCTGCTGTTGGATACGCTGCGCCACCGCCATCGGGATGGCAAACGACAGGCCCTGATATCCCCCCGTTTTGGTAAAGATTTGGGAGTTGATGCCAATGACCTCGCCACGCATATTGATCAGCGGCCCACCCGAATTGCCTGGGTTGACGGCCGCATCCGTTTGGATGAACGAGACCGAGCCATCACCCGGCAAGGAACGCCGGGTGGCGCTGACGACCCCCGCCGTGACCGTGCTCTCAAACCCAAAGGGGGAGCCGATGGCCAGCACCCATTCGCCGACCTGCGGCGGGGTCGACGAGGTGGTGGGTGCGGCCTTCAAATCACGGGCATCGATTTTCAGCACCGCAATGTCGGTGCGCTTGTCCGTACCCAGAACCTTGGCCATGAACTCTCTGCGGTCAGTCAGTTTGACCACCACCTCTTCCGCATCACTCACCACATGCGCGTTGGTCAGGATCACACCATCCGCGCTGACGATGAAACCGGAACCCTCTCCACGCACAGGAATGTTCAGCTGCGATGGCAGACCACCAAAACGTTTCTGAAACCCGCGCAGAAAGTCACTCACCGCATCATCCTCCTGGGATCTTTCAGCCTCATTGCCAGGGTCCTGCGCGGTGGTGCCCGCCGTCGACACCTTGCGGGTTCCGCGCACACTGATGTTCACCACGGTCGGCGCAAACTGCGCCACGATGCTGGTCATGTCGGGCAGCGCCGTGGTCCGTGGCCCAGCCAGGGCAGTGGCGGGCAGGCTCTGGGCGTGGCTGACCTGGATGGCCCCCAGACCGGTCAGGCCAGCCAAAACGAGACTCGCCATCCCCTTCGATGGGCACAGCTGGAAAAAGCGCAAGACGTTCAAAATGGATCCATTCACAGTGAAGTACAGACAGGACAGGGCAGCGGGACACGCCGCGTCCAAAGTCCGTGATGTTGCCCCATGCCCCACGATGTGTCATGTCGCTGCGGTGAAGCCAACGTAAAGTTGACACTTGTTGACTTGGCAGTCCCTGCGCAAGCCCCGCCCGCCAACAGATCAAGAAGACACACGGGACGGGTGCCAGCGCGATACCCCTACAATGCGCGCTGTCATTGGGGAGTAGCCGCCCTTCTTTATTGAGAGGGGCTTGCGTCAACAGACTTGTCTGGCCAGCATCGGCCAACATGGCGCAAGCAGAGTCCTGCAACAGGATTTTGGCGAGACCTTTGGCTGCGCGCCTCCGTTTTTGGCCGGGGATGCTGCGCAGTCATTGGTTTTGTTTGTCCGGCCGGAGACCCTCATGGAAGCCTTTTTTGTATCCACCGGCATCGTTGCCCTCGCCGAGATGGGTGACAAAACCCAACTGTTGGCCCTCATTCTGGCGGCGCGTTTTCGCCAGCCCTGGCCGATTGTCCTGGGCATTTTTGTCGCTACCCTGGTCAACCACGCCCTGGCCGGGGCCGCCGGAGCCTGGGTGACCACCGTGATCGGGCCAGACGTGCTGCGCTGGGTACTGGGTGCCTCGTTCATCGCGATGGCCGTCTGGATGCTGATTCCCGACAAGATCGATGACAGCGACACCCCCGCCAAACCACGTTTTGGTGTATTCGGCACCACGGTGGTGGCGTTTTTTCTGGCTGAGATGGGGGACAAGACCCAGATCGCCACGGTGATGTTGGCAGCGCAGTACCAAGCCTACTATGCGGTGATTGCCGGTACCACGGTGGGCATGATGCTGGCCAATGCGCCGGTGGTCTGGCTCGGCGAACGCATGACACGCCTGGTGCCACTGCGTGTGGTGCATGTTGTCTCGGCGCTGATTTTTGCGGGCTTGGGCTTGTGGGCGCTGCTGGGGTGATGTTGGTGCGCTGAACCGACGAGTCAGTGGCGGAGCTGGCCGAACCGACCAACCCGGCCACTTATACGTCAAAAGTGCCTCTAGCCCTTTCAAAACAAGGGCAGATAGCTATCAAATTAGCTTCGCCTGAGGTTTTGCAACCAACCCAGCCCGCCTTCGGTCTGGGCCAGCGGGTGGTACTCACAGCCGATCCAGCCGGTGTAGCCGATCTGATCGAGGTGTTTGAACAAAAAGGCGAAGTTGATCTCACCAGTGCCGGGTTCATGGCGGCCTGGGTTGTCAGCCAGCTGCATGTGTCCGATGCGCGCCAGGTGCCGTTGTAGTGTGGCCGCCAGCTCACCTTCCATACGCTGGGCGTGGTAGATGTCGTACTGGACA
This sequence comes from Rhodoferax sp. U11-2br, assembly GCF_018619435.1. Lineage (GTDB taxonomy): Bacteria > Pseudomonadota > Gammaproteobacteria > Burkholderiales > Burkholderiaceae_C > Rhodoferax. Next base: position 158,023 of record NZ_JAHFZF010000006.1, read on the forward strand.
AACGCGTTGTCGGCACCCACCTCATCCAAAACCGCCACGGCCTGGGCCGTGTGGTTCAGCACAAACCCGGGCATATCAAAGGTATTGATCGGCTCCAGCAGCATCTTGAGCCCAGCCGCTTTGAATTCGCCCGCGCAGTAACGCAGGTTCTCCACCAGGGTCTGATGCACCAGCGCTTCCTTCACACCAGCAGGCACCCTGCCAGCCAGACAGTTGAGTTGTGGCACACCCAGCACCTGGGCGTAACGGATGCCGGTGGCCACACTAGCGCGAAACGCCTCACGGCACCCTGGATGGCAGGCCAGGCCCCGGTCACCCGCGTCCCAGTCACCTGCGGGCAGGTTGTGCAACACCAGCTGCAGGCCACAGGCGTCGAGTCGCGCCTTGATCTCGCTGGCGGGCCAGGCATAAGGAAACAAAAACTCCACCGCAGAGAACCCGGCACGTGCTGCTCGCTCGAAGCGGTCCAGAAACGGCACCTCGGTGAACAGGAATGTCAGATTGGCAGCAAATCGGGGCATGGTGCGTCTGGAGGTGGCTACTGGGGCGCCAGCTGCGACGGTTTGGCAAAGGCCTCAAACCACTCGCGATGGTCTTGCGGCCGGTGAAAGTGGTAACCCTGAAACCGGCTGCAACCTCGGTTCTTCAGGAACTCGAACTGCGCTGCGGTCTCCACACCCTCGGCCACCACACTCAGATGCAGGTGTTGCGCCATGGCCAGCATGGTCTCGACCAGTGCCACGTCGTTGGGGTCTTCTGGCAGGTCCTGGACAAAACTCTTGTCAATCTTGAGCTCGTACAGCGGCAGGCGCTTGAGGTAGGACAGCGACGAATAGCCGGTGCCAAAGTCGTCGATCGAGAAACGAATGCCCAGCGCCGCGAGCTCGGCCATACGGCCCATGGTCTCGGTCATGTGCTCCACCAGCAGACCCTCGGTGATTTCCAGCGTCAGGTGAGTCGGGTCGGCCCCGGTTTGTTTGAGAATGTCGCGAATGCGGGTCACAAAGTTCGGCTGGGCAAACTGCAGCGGGCTCACGTTGACGGCGATATGCAGGCTGTGGCCAGCCGCCTCGAGTCGGGCCAGCACCTGGCAGGTCTGCTGCAGCACCCAGTCACCCAGCGGCAGGATCAGACGCGACTCCTCGGCCAGCGGGATGAAGGTGGCCGGTGCCACCAGGCCACGCGTCGGGTGGCGCCAGCGCACCAGCGCCTCGGCACCGATGACCTCACCGTCGGCATTCACCTGCGACTGCAGAAACAGCTCAAAAGCCTGCTGCGACACCGCCTCACGCAGTTCCTGCTCGAGTGCATAACGCTGGGTCACGGTCTGCTGCATGTCAACCTGGAAGAAGGAGATCTGATTGCGGCCACGTTCCTTGGCGCGGTACATGGCGATGTCGGCCTCGCGCATCAGGTCATCCACCGACTCGTTGTGTTTGGGAAACAGCGTGACCCCCATGCTGGCGGCGGTGTGGTAGCTGGTGCCGTCGATCAGAATCGGCCCCTCCAGCGCCAGCCGGATCTTGTCAGCCACCGCCCGTGCTAGCGTGGCAGCACCGTCAGACTCGGCCGCCAGCGCGGGCAGCAGCACCACAAACTCGTCCCCACCCAGACGCGCCACCGTGTCCTCCTGGCGCAGGTAGAACTGCAAGCGACCGGCCACCTCCTTCAGCACCGCATCCCCCAGCGCATGGCCGTACACATCATTGAGGCGCTTGAAATGGTCCAGATCCACAAACATCAGCGCACCCACACGCTGGTTGCGCCGCGCCGCCGCCACCGCCTGGGTCAGGCGGTCCTGAAACAGCGCCCGGTTGGGCAGGCCGGTGAGGGCGTCGTGGTAGGCCAGATGCGCCACCTGGGCTTCTGCCTGCTTGACCTGGCTGATGTCCAGGCAATGTCCGATGTAGCCCAAGAACCGCCCCTGGCTGTCATAACGCGGGCTGCCCTGGTCCAGAATCCAACGGTACTCGCCGCTGGCATGGCGCAGGCGGTACTCCATGGCAAAGGCCTCGCGCGCCTCAAAAGCCGCCACATAGGTGGTGAAACAGTGCGCCAGGTCGTCCGGGTGCACGCCCTCAGCCCAGCCGTCGCCCAGCTCCTGGGCCAGCGTGCGGCCGGTAAAGGCCAGCCAAACGCTGTTGAAATAATTGCATTTTTTGTCCAGCCCGGCGGTCCAGACCAGCGCCTGCCCGGTGTTGGCCAGGGTACGGTAATGCTGCTCGCTGTCGGCCAGTGCGCGGCGCATGCGGTACTGCTCGGTCACGTCCTGAAACACCAGCACCACCCCCTCGATGGCGCCCCGGGCGTTGCGGATCGGCGCGGCCGAGTCGGCCACATCGCGCCGGGTGCCATCCCGCGCAATCAGCACCGTGTGGTTGGCCAGCCCCAGCACCGTGCCCTCGGTCAGCACCCGTTTCACCGGAATCTCGGCGGGCAGGCCGGTGATCTCGCTCTCAATCACAAACACGTCCGAGATCGGCAAGCCGCGGGCCTCTGCCAAAGCCCAACCGGTGAAACGTTCAGCGGCCGGGTTCATCAAGGTGATGCGGGCACGGGCGTCGGTGGCGATCAGGCCATCACCAATCGAGTGCAGGGTGATGCTCATGCGCTCCTCGCTGGTGATCAGTGCTTTTTGGGCGTCTTCAATGGCTTGCGCCATGTCATTGAAGTCACGCGCCAATGCGGCAATTTCGAGCGGCCCCTGCACCACCGCGCGGCTGCTCAGCTGCCCCTGTTTGAGACAGCCTGCCGCATCTGCCAGTGCCTGCAAAGGCTGGGCGACAAACCGGCGCAGCAACAGGCCCACGGCCAGCAACACCAGCAGGGCCAGCACCAGCCAGGGCAGACGCGACAACAAGGTTTCGTAGCGGGCCTGCTGCCAGGCCAGATCCAGGTCCATCTCCAAAAACACCGAACCCCAGCGCGAACTGCGCACCTCGTTGCTGGCGGCAGGCAACTCAAACGGCTGCAGCACAGCCAGGCGCAGCCCATCCTCCTCGGTGCGCACCTGAGGCAGCCGCCCGGCAATCACCTGCAGGCGCCAGCCATCGTCAAAGTCGGGCAACAGGCTTTTGGCCGCACTGCCCACCCAGGCCTTGCGGTGGGCCATGAGCACCCGGCCCTGCTCGTCGAGGATCAGCACCGCCAGCACCCGCGGGTCGGTGCTGGTCTGCGCCAGATCGGAGGCCACCATCGCGGTGCTGGTTTGCAACCCCTGTTCCGCCATACGCGCCAGATGGGAGACATGGTCCAGCGCGTCCTGCCGTGCTGTCTGTGTCAGGTTGGTCAAACGAGTGCTCAGGCTGTGCCAGGTAGCGAAACTGCTGAAAATCAGCAACAGGCTGGCCAGCGCCAGCGGCAAGGCCCATTTCAGACTCCAGGGAAAACGCATCTCAAGCTCTCCAATCAGGCGCAGGCAAAAACCGTCCATCCATCACACCGTCGAGCAGCGGCACCTGCTTGAGCAGCCCGGAGCGCTGCATCAGGGTCGCCACCGACTGCGCCATCGGTCGCAGTCCCGGGGCAGCCGCATCGAGCAACCGGCGGTTGTCGTCCAGGCTCATCAGGTGCACCCCTTTGAGCGCCGCCGTGAACTCCAACGCGCTGATGCCCTGCGCAGGGGCCATCAAGGCGGCAGACTGTGCGGCCGAGTTTTGCAACACCCCAAGCGCCTGAAAATAGCCGACCAGCAGCTGTTTGAACACCTCGGGCGAGGCGGCCAGCGCACTGGCTCGCACCGCCAACACATCCATGATCACACCCGGAAAACGCCGGCTGTCGATCAAGCGGTGGGCCCCCTGACGGGCCAGCTGGCTGGCATAAGGCTCAAAACACACCACCGCGTCCACCGCACCGCTGGCATAGGCAGCCAGCTGCGCGGCGCCAGCCAGCGGCAGCTTGATGACATCGTCAGGGCGCAGGCCGGCCGCATCCAGCGTGCGCGACAACAGCAGCGCACCGGTGGCGGTTTCTTCCACCGCCACACGCTGCCCGCGCAGTTGCTCCACGCGGGTGATGCCCGGGCGGACCATCACCACATCGGCTCCGGCCGACTCGTCAAACACCATGATCACCCGCAGGTCGAGCTGGCCCTCGCGCGCCACCAGCCATTCGTCAAGCGTGAGGGTCGCCGCCTCGACCTGGTCAGAGGCCAGCGCCAGCAGGCTGTCGGAGGCGGTGGTCAGCTCCAGCAAACGCAGGCTGGGGTTGTTGAAATGACCCAGCTCGCGCGCCAGCAACAAGCCGGTGTAACCCACCCAAGGGTTGGTCGCCACCCGCACCAGCGGCTCAGCGCGCTCACAGGCGCCCAAACCCACCAGCGACAGCCCGAGCGCGCTGGCCAAAAGCTGGCGGCGGTCCGGGTGCAAAACAGGCATGGCGCTCCTCTCTATGGGCTGCGGGGTGGGTGAAGCGTGTGGGCTGTGAACCATGCTACCTCAGGCGCTTGGACGTTCTGGGGAAACACAGCGGCAATATGTATGAAAAAACTACAAAGACAGGAGCTGTCTGCCCTTTTATTCAAAGGGCTAGAGGCCTATTTGGCATCCAACATCACAAAGGCTGGCCTGGCACGGCGCACGGCCAAGCCGGGCTGGCCGGACGGTCTGGTTATACTGTTGTTGCGCCGATTTGCCAGAATTGCGGGCGCTTAACAAATACCGCTAAAGATGTCAGCCAACCCGGTTTTGCCTTTAGCGCTACCGGGTTTTTTCATTCATGCAACTGATCGCTACCCCCCAGTCGATGTCATTTGCGGCCGCCTTGCCCCTGCAAAGCGGCGCCAGTCTGCGCAACTACGCGCTGAGTTACGAGACCTATGGCACTTTGAACGCGGCCAAGTCCAACGCGGTGCTGGTCTGCCACGCGCTCAACGCCTCGCACCATGTGGCCGGGGTTTACGCGGGCCAGGCCAAGTCCGAGGGCTGGTGGGACAACATGATCGGCCCGGGCAAGCCGCTCGATACCAATAAATTTTTCGTCATCGGCGTCAACAACCTGGGCTCCTGTTTTGGCTCGACCGGGCCGATGCACATCAACCCCGACACCGGCCAGGTCTATGGCGCAGACTTCCCGGTGGTCACCGTCGAAGACTGGGTCAACGCCCAGGCCCGGCTGCTCGACGCTTTGGGCATCCAGACCCTGGCTGCGGTGATGGGTGGCAGCCTGGGCGGCATGCAAACCCTGAGCTGGACACTGCAATACCCCGACCGGGTGCGCCACGCCCTGGTGATTGCCAGCGCGCCGAATCTGACGGCCGAGAACATCGCTTTCAACGAGGTAGCGCGGCGCGCCATCGTGACCGACCCCGACTTCCACGGCGGGCACTTCTACCAGCACGGCACCGTGCCCAAACGCGGCCTGCGTATTGCCCGCATGATCGGCCACATTACCTACCTCAGTGACGATGTGATGAACGAGAAGTTTGGCCGTCAGCTGCGCGACGCGGTACTGGCGCAGGCCAACAACACCGCTGGCGACCTGGATGCCGGGGCCTACAAATACAGCACGCAAGACGTCGAGTTCCAGATCGAGAGTTACCTGCGTTACCAGGGCGACAAGTTTGCCGAATACTTCGACGCCAACACCTACCTGCTGATCACTCGGGCGCTGGACTACTTTGACCCGGCGCGCGCCTACGGCGGCAACCTGAGCCTGGCGTTGGGGCGTGCCAAAGCCAAATTCCTGCTGGTGAGTTTCACCACCGACTGGCGTTTTTCACCCAAACGCAGCCGCGAGATTGTCAAGGCCTTGCTGGACAACCAGCGCGAGGTGAGTTACGCCGAGATCAGCGCACGCCATGGCCATGATGCCTTTTTGCTCGATGACCCTCGCTACATGGACGTTGTTCGCTCTTATTTTGAAAGCATGGAGGTGTCAGCATGAGTGTCAGTGTGGTTGGCCAGGCCCTGGCCGAACTAGTGCCTGAGGGCGCACGTGTGCTCGACTTGGGCTGTGGTGACGGTGCTTTGCTGGCGCATTTACAAGCCACCCGTGGCTGCACCGGCTACGGCATCGAGATTGACGATGCCAATGTACTGGCCTGTGTGCAACGCGGTGTCAACGTCATCCAGCTCAACCTGGACGAAGGTTTGTCGATGTTCGAGGACGCCTCATTCGACGTGGTGCTGCAGATCGACACCTTGCAGAACCTGCGCAATGCCGAGGTGATGCTGCGCGAGACGGTGCGTGTGGGCCAGCTCGGCATCGTCGCCTTCCCCAACTTTGCGCATTGGCCCAACCGCCTGAGTGTGCTGCGCGGGCGCATGCCGGTGACCCGGCGCCTGCCCTACCAGTGGTACGACACGCCCAACATCCGCGTCGGCACCCACGCTGATCTGGGCTTGCTGGCACGCGCCTGTGGCTTGAAGGTGGTCGACAGCTTTGGCATCCAGGACGGCGAGGTGTTACGTTTTGCACCCAACCTGCTGGCAGGCACCTCGGTCTACAAGCTCACCCGTTAGACCTTTCCCTCCGTTGGTGGCCTGGCGCACTGGCGCAAGCGCCCGTCTTGCTCCAAAATGGCTTGACCAGGGCAACTTGGCCTGCGATGTGGCCAAGCTGTCCCCAACCCATTGATCTTGTCAAACGGAACCCCTTGCCATGCCTCACACCCACGCCACCTTGTTCAATCCCGTGCACGCAGGTGACCTGCACCTGGCCAACCGCATCGTGATGGCGCCGCTCACCCGCAACCGCGCACCGGACGCCATCCCAACCCCGCTGATGGCCGAGTACTACGCCCAACGCGCCAGCGCCGGGCTGATCATCACCGAGGCCACCGCGATCAGCCACCAAGGTCAGGGCTACGCTGACGTGCCCGGCCTGTACGGCAGCGAGCAGATCGATGGCTGGAAACAGGTCACCAAACGGGTACACGCTGCGGGCGGCAAGATCGTGGTGCAGCTCTGGCATGTCGGGCGCATCTCCCACACCAGCCTGCAACCCAACAGCGGTTCGCCCGTGGCCCCGTCAGCGATCCGCGCCAATGCCAAGACGGTTCTGATCACCGACGGGGTGCCGACCTTTGTCGACACCTCCGAGCCGCGTGCGTTACAAGCCTATGAGCTGCCCGACATCGTGCACACCTACGCCGCCGCCGCCCGCAACGCGGTGGAAACCGCCGGTTTCGACGGGGTGGAGATCCACGCTGCCAACGGCTACCTGCTCGACCAATTCTTGAAAAGCGGCTCCAACATCCGCCGTGACGACTTCGGTGGCAGCATCGAAAACCGCGCCCGGCTGGTGCTCGAAGTGGTGCGCGCCGTCACCGGGGCCATTGGCGCCGGGCGCGTTGGCATCCGCCTGTCGCCGGTGACCCCGGCCAACGACGCATTTGACCCCGATCCGCAGCCGCTGTTTGACTACCTGGTGCGTGAGCTGGCGGGCTTCGGGCTGGCCTATGTGCACATCATCGAAGGCGCCACCGGTGGCCCGCGCGAGCTCTCAGACCGCCCGTTTGACTACACCGGCCTGCGCCGCGCCTACCGTGCGGCCGGTGGCAAAGGCGCCTGGATGGTCAACAACGGCCTGGACAAGGCGCTGGCCGAACAAGCGGTGCGTGAAGGCGCCGACCTGATTGCCTTTGGCCGCGCCTACATTGCCAACCCCGACCTGGTGGAGCGCCTGCGCCACAGCAGCGCGCTCAATGAAGGTGACCGCAACACCTACTACGGTGGTGGCGCCAAGGGCTACACCGACTACCCCACACTCGAGCAGCGCTGAGCGCAACGGCCACGCCGCCCGCCAACAACGTCCATGGGGCTGCATGAGCACCAGGCCGCACCGCTTGGCCAGGTGCCGTTTGGCGAGGCCTTGGGCTTCTGGTTCAAACTCGGCTTCATCAGTTTTGGGGGGCCGGCCGGGCAGATTGCGCTGATGCACCGCACGCTGGTCGAGGACAAACGCTGGATTTCCGAGGCCCGCTTTCTCCACGCACTGAACTACTGCATGCTGCTGCCCGGGCCCGAGGCGCAGCAACTGGCCACCTACCTCGGCTGGCTGATGCACCGCAGCTGGGGCGGTGTGCTGGCCGGGCTGCTGTTTGTGCTGCCCTCGCTGGCTATCCTGATGGGGCTGAGCTGGGTCTATGTGGCCTTTGGCACCTTGCCTTGGGTGGCGGGCCTGCTGTATGGCATCAAACCCGCCGTGGCGGCGATTGTGCTGCAGGCAGTGCACCGCATGGGCAGCCGCACATTAAAAAAACCGGCGCAAGCCCCCGTTTTATGGGCGGTAGCTGCTATGAGTTTTGTGGCCGTGGCCTGGCTCAACGTGTCTTTTCCGTGGGTGGTGCTGGTGGCGGCACTGACCGGTTGGTTGGCTCAACGCCGGGACATGGACCAGTTTTCCAAAACGCCAAGCCATGGCGGCACGGCGCAGGCCAGCATCGCACCAGAACAGGCCCACACCGCTTATCTGATTGATGACCACTGCCCCACACCCGAGCACGCCCGTTTCAAACCCTGGCGGCTGGCCCGGGTGCTGCTGGCGGGTGCGGCGCTGTGGCTGCTGCCAATGGTGCTGCTGGTGGCCTGGCAAGGCTGGAGCGGCACGCTGGCGCAGATGGGCTGGTTTTTCAGCAAAGCCGCGTTGCTGACCTTCGGTGGCGCCTATGCGGTGCTGCCTTATGTCTATCAGGGCGGTGTGGAACACTTTGGCTGGCTCAGCGGCCCGCAGATGATGGACGGCCTGGCGCTGGGTGAAACCACGCTCGGCCCGCTGATCATGGTGGTGGCTTTTGTCGGTTTTCTGGGCGGCTGGAGCCAGCAGGTACTGGGTCCGCAGGCCCTGCTCGCGGGTGCGCTGTTGGCCGCCACGGTGGTGACCTGGTTCACCTTCTTGCCGTCGTTCATTTTCATCCTGGCCGGTGGCCCGCTGGTGGAGTCGACCCACGGCAAGCAACACTTCACAGCCCCGTTGACCGCCATCACCGCCTCCGTGGTGGGTGTGATGGCCAGCCTGGCGCTTTTTTTCTTGGTGCATGTGGCCCAGGGCAGCGGGGCCAAAAGCCTGTGGGGCGTGATGGTCGACCTGCCCGCCTTGACCCTGGCGGCACTGGCTGCGCTGGCGCTGTTGCGCTACAAGCTGGGCATGCTACGGGTGATGGCCGCGTGCGCCGTAGCCGGGCTGGCCTTGAAGTTGACCGGCTGCTGCTGAGCTGACGCAAAGCCAGCCAGTTGCCTTAGCTGCGTGCCTGGCGCTTAGTGCGCGCGCGGATGTTGAGCGCCTCCACCGTCAGTGAAAACAACATGGCCACGTAGACATAGGCCTTGGGCACATGCACGTCAAAGGCCTCGGCCACCAGCAGTGTGCCGACCATGGTCAGGAAGGCCAGTGCCAGCACCTTGATCGAGGGATGTTTGTCAACAAATTCACCAATCGGTTTGGCGGCAAACATCATCACCGCCACCGAGGCGATCACCGCCGCCACCATCACACCGATGTTGTCGACCATGCCCACCGCTGTGATCACCGAGTCCAGCGAAAACACGATGTCGACCACACCAATTTGCACAATCGTGCCCCAGAATATCCCGGCACCGGCTTTGACACTGTCCACACCGGACTGGGTTTCGTTGCTCTCCTGGGCTTCCACTTCCATGAAAATCTCGTGCGAGGCCTTGTAAAGCAGAAACAGGCCACCACCGAGCAAAATCAGGTCACGACCACTGATCTCCTGCCCCAGCACGGTCAGCAGTGGCTCGGTCAGTGTCATCACCCAGGCCAGGCTGAACAGCAGCGCAATCCGCGACACCATGGCGAAGGCCAGACCCAGGCGGCGCGCCAGGTCACGCTTCTCGGGCGGCAGGCGCCCCACCAGGATGCTGATGAAAATGATGTTGTCGATGCCCAGCACAATCTCCAGTGCGGCAAGCATGAAGAAGGCAATCCAAGTGTTCGGGTCGGTCAGTAGTTCCATGGGGCGGGTCGCTAGAGGTAAAAACTCGTGGAGTCTAGCGAGACCGACAAAATACCCATAACTTGTGTGTTTTGTGCGGTCCGGCCACCGCCATCAGCTGGGTTGCCAGGTCTGGAGGTCCAGCTCCAGAAAATGGGTGCCCTGGATCGGGTTGTACACATACGCAGGCACCGGCACAAAACCCATGGAAGCGTAGAGCGCCCGCGCGGCAGCCATGCCCGGCAACGTGTCAAGCCGGATGGCCCGGTAACCGCTTTCCAGGGCCGCGACACAGATGGCCTGCGCCAGCCGCCGCCCCAGATGCCGGCCACGTGCCACCGGGCGCAGGTACAGGCGCTTCATTTCACACAGACCGTCTTCCAGCGGGCGCAGGCCGACACAACCCAGCGTCTGGCCGTCGGCCCAAGCCAGCAGCAGACGACCCTGGGGTGCGGCGTAGGCGCCAGGCAAACCGGCCAGCTCGGCCTCGAAGTCCTGGAAACACAGACTGACACCCAGGCTGGCCTGGTACTCACGCAGCATCTCGCGCACCAGACTCAGGTGCTCTGGTAACCGGGCGTCGCAGATGTCGGACTCAGGCCGCTGCGCCGTGCTCATTTGAGGCCGAACAAACGGGCAAAAAACCCGCCTGGTTTGGGCGGCGGCTGGGGCGCCACCGGCGCGCTGGAGACCGGATGACCAAGGAGCCATTTGCCGAAGCGCAGGTCGTGCGTCATGATGTGACCAATCAGCCATTTGTTGAGGAACTTGCGCAAATCCTGCACCCGATCTTCGGTCCAGGCCTGGTCGCTGCCCAGAAATTCAGCCACCTGGGCGGCAAATTCCTCATGCAACTTCAGATGCTGCTCAAACGCCGGGTAACCGCTTTTTTCCATCAACGCCTGCTCGTTGGAAAAGTGTGTGACCACATAGTTCAGCAATTCGTCCACGGTGTGGTCGACCGACGCCAGGTTGAGCGCGCGCACCAGGGTGAACAGCTGTCGGTGCTCCTGATCGACCTGGTCGATGCCGATCTTGAACCCGTCGCGCCATTCGATCACGAACGGCGCTCTCGTGGGGGTTGTCTCTGGTGCCATGAAAAATGCCCCTTCCAACGAACACGTGTGATGGGCAAATGCTACCTCAGAGCGGCGGCGATCACGCTGAGAACTCGCACCATTTTCCCATTCATATCGGCGCAGCGGGGTCGGCCAACGCGGCAAAATAGCCGCCTGTCCCGCCATCCACTGTTCTGCACCAGCAGCCAACAGATGCCCGCACCCTGCGCAGCACTTCACCACCATGATCGACCCCCTGCTTCTGCCCCTGCCAACCACGCTTGAAACCGAGCGCCTGCTGATCCGGGTGCCGAAGGAGGGCGATGGCCCGGCCCTGCATGCGGCTGTCTGCGAGTCCTTGCCAGAACTCCGGCAATTTCTGAGCGCCCTGCCCTGGGTGGCCAACCCGACCACCCCCGAGGACGCCGAAATCCGCAGCCGCACCGGTGCGGCCCACTTTGTGATGCGCACCCATCAGCCTTTTCATCTGTTCGAGAAGTCGACCGGCCAGCTGCTGGGCGGCGCGGGCCTGTTACGCACCGTCTGGGAAACACCCAAGACCGAGGTCGGTTATTGGGTTCGCAGTTCGTGTGCGGGCCGGGGCTACGCCCGGGAGGCGGTGCTGGCGCTGGTGGACTACGCCTTCAGCCAGATGCAGGTGGCCCGGGTCGAGCTGATTGCCGACGAGGCCAACCTGGCCTCACGCCGGGTGGCTGAGCGCTGTTTGTTTGAACTCGAAGGCATCCTGCGCCAGGACCGCCGCGCCACCGACGGCAGCCTGCGCAACACCTGTGTCTACGCCCGAGTTCGGCCAGCGCCCTGAGGCGTTGGTTGCCGGGTCACTCTGAGCTTTTAGGCGACCGAGATGGTCGCTGCCAGTGTGTGGACGCCGCCAGCCGGGATGCTGATGCTGTCCGGGCCGGCGTTGCAGGTTTCCACACACACCATCTGGCGGTGTTCACCGGCAGCCATGTCGACGATGTTTTTTTCCTTTTCTGACCAGGGGTTCCAGACCACGGTGCTGGCGCTGCCCTGTTTGGCAATGCGGATGCGGCGGCCTGTCACGCCGTCCACAATCACGCTGTCGGCCTTGGTGTCGGTGTAGATGCGGTCGGTTTCGCCGGTGAACACCACGTCACCGTCTTGCTGGCAGACGGCAAAGTTTTGCACCTTGTTGATGTAGCTGCCACCGGCCAGGCCCTGCACCGTGGTCTGGTTGATGTCGCTGGTGGCAAAGTAAGTGTGCAAAGCCTGGTTGATGCTCAACGGTGTCGCGCCTGTGTTGCGGGTGGTCAGTGCGATGGTCAGCGTGCTGCCGACGGTGATCACCAGCTCCAGGTCAAAAGCAAAATCCCACAGCGCGCGGGTGCTGGCGTCGTCGCTGATGCCCAGACGCAGCACCAGCTGGCCGCTGGCATCGAGCTCAGCACCACGCACTTGCCAGACCATGGTGCGCACAAAGCCGTGCATGGGTTTGTCGGCCAACGGGCCAAACCAAGGCCAGCACAGTGGCACACCACCACGCACCGGTTTGCCCAGTTCAAAAATCGCCGCTTTGGAGACCCAGATCACCGGCGCCTGCCCGGCCGGTTGCCAGCTCAGCACATGGGCGCCGTGTAACGCGACGCTGGCGGTGGCCAGAGGGGTGCTGATTTCGGCCACCGGCAGGCCGGGCACAGCCTCGGTGAAACGCAGGCTGTTGCCCAGCGCAAAAGTGGTGTTGAGGGTGGAGAGTGTTTGTGTCATGGTCATCGACTCGGGTTGGTAAAATTGTCAAAAAAAGGAGCATCTAGCTCAATTTCGATAAGGGCTAGAGGCCGAAATGGTATTGCAGTGGCTCAGCATGGCCTGGGCCAGTTGCGGCAGCAGCGCGGGCGAGAGGTCGTGCCCCATGCCCTCCACCACCAGCAATTTGGCACCGGGGATGTGGTCCGCCGTGTCCTGTCCCCCGGGCAGCGGCACCAGCGGGTCGTCGCGGCCATGGATGACCAGGGTGGGTGCGGTGATGCTGCGCAGCAAGGGGCGGCGGTCACCGCTGGCGATGATGGCCATCACCTGGCGTGTCAGGCCAGCGGGCTCGTAAGCGCGGCGGATGCCCCGGCCCACACGCTCACGCAGCGCCTGCTCAGACTCCTGGTGGACCGGGCTGCCAATGGTGCGCACAATGCGCACCTGGTGGTCGATCACCGACTCGATGTCGTTTGGCCGCGTGGGGCGGCTCACCACCACACGGCGCACATGCAGCGCAGGCTGCTGCAAACGCGGGTGACCACTGGTGGACATGATCGAGGTCAGGCTCAGCACCCGCTGCGGGTGGGTTGCAGCCAGTACCTGGCCAATCATGCCGCCCATCGACACCCCGACGATGTGCGCTTGCTGGATCTGCAGTGCGTCCATCACCGACAGTGTGTCTTGCGCCATGTCGTGCAGGGTGTAGGGCGAAGGCACCGGCAGCTTGAACACCGAGGCGGCAATGGTGCGCAGCAAGTCAAACCGCCCGTGCGCCGGTGCGCGGGCCGACAGGCCGCAGTCGCGGTTGTCAAAACGCACCACGCGGTAACCCTCCGCCACCAGGGCCTGGCACAAGCTGTCGGGCCAGGCCACAAGTTGCAACCCCAAACCCATGATCAGCACAATGGCCGGATGCGCCGGGTTGCCCAGCACCTCGTAATGGATGGGCCAGGCGCCGCTGGTGCGGCCCTGGACGGGCTCCAGCGGGGCCAAATCGTCAGCACACGAGGGGTTGGGGTGGGGTGAGTTCATTTTCGAAACGTCGTTCCAGATTTTACGGCGTCGCCGTGGGGGCCAACAGGTCGCGTGATGCTATCCACTTTATAGCTATAGGTCCTTTTAATATAAGGGTAAAAAGCCATTTTTACCCAAAATCTGCGGCAAGGCCAGCCACCACAAAGTCGATCCAGACACGCAACTTGGGCGCCAGATAACGGTTGGGCGGGTACAGCAGCCAGGCCGTGCCCGCGTAGTCGGTGACATGGGTCCAGTCGTCCAGCACCGACACCAGCTGACCACTTGCCAGCGCCTGGCGTGTCGTAAAGTCGGGCAGGCTGGCCAGGCCTAGGTGCTGCAGGGCGCCGTCAAGCCGTACCTCGCTGTGGTTGGCGACATAACGGCCAGACACACGCACCGTCACCTCGTCGCCGCCCTGGCGAAAGCGCCAGTGGCGGTCGCGTTCATCCTCGCCCAGGTACTGGCAGCTGTGCTGGGTCAGATCACGCGGGTGCACCGGCGTGCCGTGGGTGCGCAGGTAGTTGGGGCTGGCGCACACCCGGTGCAACACCGGCATCAGCGGGCGCCCGGCCAGGCCGGGAGGTGGTGCGTCGGTGAGCCGGATCGCCAGGTCCACCGTCTCCTCAAACAGGTCCACCACCCGGTCGGTGATGATCAGTTGCACGTCCACCTCGGGGTAACGCGCCAGAAACGCCGGCATCAGCGGGTGAATGACCTGGCGGCCAAAAGCCTTGGGCATGCTGATACGCACCAGCCCACGCGGTGTGGCGCTTTGGGTGTCGCACAGCGCCATCACCTCGCGAGCGGCGGCCACCAGGGTCTGGCAGCGGCTGTAGGCGGCGCTGCCCGCCTCGGTCAGGCGCAGCTTGCGGGTGCTGCGCTCGAGCAGGCGCACATGCAAAGCAGCCTCCAGCCGGGCCACCTGGCGGCTCACCGCCGACGGTGTCACACCAAGCAGTCGCGCCGCCGCCGAGAAGCTGCCCGCATCCACCACGCAGGCAAACACGGCCATGTCGGTGAGGTTCTCAAGCGGGTTATTCATGCGTCTGAAGCACAGCTGATGTTCTGAATCACATGATTATCACGCTGCAAGAAGCAATCTAGCATCCCAACTCTGTTTCAAAAACCTGTCGCGCCCCGCCATGACCAGCCTGATCCTCAAACAACCCGCGCACCTGTTGCGCCTGTCCGACCTGACCCTGCTGTTGGTGGCCATGGTCTGGGGCACCAGCTACGGTGTAGCCAAGGGCGCGCTGGCCTTTTACCCGGTGCTGGGTTTTCTGGCGCTGCGTTTTGGCCTGACGTTTGTGCTGCTGGCGCCCACCTTGCTGCGCGCCAGCACACAACAGCGCCGCGACGCCTGGCGCAGCGGGCTACCACTGGGGGGCTGGCTGCTGGCGATTTTTCTGTGTGAAACCTTTGGAGTGGCGCACACCCAGGCCAGCAACGCGGCCTTGCTGATCAGCCTGTGTGTGGTGATGACACCGTTTGTCCAGTGGTGGCTGCTGGGCCAGCGCCCGGCGCGGGCCGTATTTGGTTTTGCTGCGGTCTCGCTGCTGGGGGCTGCGCTGCTCAGAGGCGGTTTGACCGGCGGCCTGGCCTGGGGTGATGGCCTGATGCTCGGGGCTGCTGTGTTGCGCGCCATCCTGGTCTGCCAGACCAGCCGGCTCACCCGCAGCAGCAGTGCCACCAGCCTGCAGCTGACCGCCGTGCAATCCGGTGTGATCTGCCTTGGCTGCCTGCTGCTGGCGCTGCTGACACGCGGCGGGCTGCCCGACTTGCCCGGCCAAGCGGTCTTCTGGCAGGGCACGCTGTACCTGGTGCTGGGCTGCACCGTGTTCGCCTTTTTTGCGCAAAACTGGGCGCTCAAACACAGCGCGCCAAGCCGGGTGGCTTTGCTCACCAGCAGCGAACCTGCGTTTGGAGCGTTATTTGCGGTGTGGTGGCTCGGGGAGTCACTCAGTCCCATGGGCTGGCTGGGCGCTGCGTTGATCGTGTTGGCGGCGTTGTGGACCACGTGGCGGCGCGGCTGAGTCCAGCCGACCCACCCGGCTTTGGGTCATACTCTCGGCTGCTATATCTGAGGAGTTTTGGACATGAATGCACCCGTCAGCACCGACATTTTGAATACCGCCCAGGCCTTGGACCAGGTCAGCCGAGCCTGGGACCAGGACATTGTCAAACAGCTCAGCGACTACATCGCCATCCCCGCCAAGTCACCGATGTTTGACCCGGATTGGGAGCAGCATAGGTTCATCGACACCGTGGTGCGCAACGCTTATGAATGGGTGCAGGCGCAAAAGGTGCCCGGCCTGCAGATCGAGATCGTGCGCTTGGCCGGTCGCACACCGGTGCTGTTTTTTGAATTGGCGTCCTCCCAAGGCGCTACTGAATCACAAGCATCTAACCCAGACGGTAAAAGGGATAGCAGCCAAACCGTCATGTTTTATGGGCATCTGGACAAACAGCCCGAGTTCACCGGCTGGCGTGCGGACCTGGGCCCCTGGTCACCCAAGTACCTCGAAGGCAAGCTCTATGGCCGGGGCGGCGCCGACGACGGTTACGCCGTCTACGCGGCGGTGGCTGCGATCCAGGCGCTGCAAAGCCAACAAGTCGCACACCCGCGCATCGTTGGCCTGATCGAAACCTGTGAGGAAAGTGGTTCGTATGACCTACTGCCCTACATCGACGCCCTCAGACCCCGGCTGGGCGAGGTGGGCCTGGTGATCTGCCTGGACTCGGGCGCGGGCAATTACGACCAGCTCTGGCTCACCAACAGCTTGCGCGGCATGGCCAGCGGTGTGCTCAAGGTCGAGGTGCTGACCGAAGGTTTGCACTCGGGCGACGCCAGCGGCCTGGTGCCGTCGAGCTTTCGCATCCTGCGCCACGTACTGGATCGGCTCGAAGACAGCGCCACCGGCCGCTTGTTGCCCGCGCAGTTCCACTGCGAGGTGCCAGCGGACCGGCTGGTCCAGGCGCAGGCCACGGCAAACATCCTGGGTGACGAGATCTACAAACGGTTCCCCTGGGCCCATGCCGACTGTGGCGGTGCCTCACAAAGCATGCTGCCCACCACCACCGACCCGCTGCAGGCGCTGCTCAACCGCACCTGGCTGCCGACCCTGAGCGTGACCGGTGTCGAGGGGATGCCCGACCTGCAGAACGCGGGCAATGTGCTGCGCCCCTACACCGCCTTCAAACTGTCCTTGCGCCTGCCGCCACTGGTGGACGCCGCCAGCGCGGTGGCCGACCTGAAAAACCTGCTGGAAGACAACGCACCCTACCAGGCCAAAGTCACTTTTGACCACGCGGCGGGCGCCACCGGCTGGAACGCCCCGAGCACCGCACCGTGGTTCGAGCAGGCGCTTAACGCTGCCTCACAGAGCTGTTTTGGCGCGCCCTGCGGCTACATCGGCCAGGGCGGCACCATACCGCTCATGAACATGTTGTCCATGGGTTTCCCGAAAGCCCAGATGATGGTCTGTGGTGTGCTCGGCCCCAAGAGCAACGCCCACGGGCCCAACGAGTTTTTGCATGTGCCCTATGCCAAAAAACTCACAGCGGCAGTGGCGCAGGTGATTGCGGCAGCAGCCTAAGCGGCCTGAGGGACGCCAGACCCGCCTGGGGTGTTTTCCCTGGTTGGGCCTGTTTATGCTTCCAGCCCTTATGTCATAAGGGCTAGAGGCTATCAAATAATTAGGATTTGATGGTACAGGCTCAGGCAATCTCGACACGGTTGCGCCCGGCGCGTTTGGCACGGTACAGCGCCTGGTCAGCCGCTTGCACCAGGCTCTCGAAGCTCGACCCATGGTCGGCAAACGTGGCCACACCGATGGAGAGGGTGGCCATGACCGGGCTGCCCGCCAGTGCCAGCGGGCTCAGCTCGTAACGCTGGCGCAGCTCTTCGGCCACCGCCTTGGCCACCAGCGCATCTGCGGCCACCAGCACCAGCAAAAACTCTTCGCCGCCGTAACGGAACAACATGTCACTGTCGCGGGTGCGCTCGGCCAGCAGCCGGGCCGTTTCGCGCAACACATCGTCACCCACCTGGTGGCCAAAGTCATCGTTGATCTGCTTGAAATGGTCCACATCGATCATCAGCAGACTCAAAGGCTGGCCATCACGCGCACAACGCGCCAGTTCACGGGCCATGATGTCGCCCAGGTGGTGCCGGTTGAACAGGCCGGTCAACGCGTCACGGCGCGCCTGATCACGCAGTTGGGCCTGCAGGCTTTGGATCTCGGCCAACTGCTGTTGCAAGGCCAGCTCTTTGGCCTGTAACTCCTGGCGGGTGTCACGCAGCCGCATCGAGCGTTTCTGGCTGTCCAGAGACACAAAAAACAGATACAGAGAGACCGAAACCATGGCCAGCGCCGTCACCCAGGGATCGGTCTGGGGCTGCAGCGTCCAACCGACGATCCAACCGGCCAGCGCACAGCCGATAGCCAACAAACTCAGCGCCTCCAGCCAACCGCGTGTACCGCGGTACAGGGTGAGGTTCAGCAAACAGCCGATCACCATGACAAAGCTGATCCAAAGCGGGAAATGCAGCACCGCGATCCACGCGCCAAGACTCAGCGCATCCAGATACATGTGTCTGATTTCAGCGGCCATCGGGTCTACGGCGCGTCGGGCGAGCCAGAAGGCCAGCTGGGGGTACACCGCAAAGTGCGCCACCAACACCAGCCAGAGCAGCGGGCTTCGGTCTTGCGGGGCCAGGTGCAAACCAAGCACCAGCAGCAACATGGCATAACCCAGGCTGCGGTGGCGGTGGTTGACATGTACTGCCCAGTGGGTCTTGCCCCTTGGCGCAGCGGTAGGCGTGTTTTCTGGCACGTGCAACAAAGTCTTTGGGGGGGGGTTGTGAATCTGTCAGGGGCTTGGGGCTGGCAGATCATGACCCAGAACCTCAGCGCAAGTCAAACAACTCGTCGTGAAAGTTTTTACCGGGCAGGCCGCGTGCCGCAAAGTCGGTTTGTAACGCGTGGCCAAACCTGGCCGGCCCACAAAACCAGATGTCACCCAGGCGCCAGTCAGGCACCAGCGCGCAGATGCTTTGCGCGGTGAGTCTGCCATCGTGAGCTTCCACCAGCACATGCAGCGTCACCCGGGCTTCACGCGCCAGCAGCTTGAGTTTGTGGATGGCCAGGTGGTAGGGTGAGGCGGTGGCGTAGAACAGGTCGATGGGTTTGGCCTGCGGTGCCAGCACCAGCTCCTCCAGCCGGGCGACAAAGGGCGTGATGCCAATGCCACCACCAACCCAGATCTGGCGCTCACAGTCGCTGTCAAAGTTGAACTGGCCGTAAGGCCCTTCGATGTGGACCGGGTCACCCAGCTTGAGGCGGTCGGGCAGCAGCGTGGTGTAGTCACCCAGCCCCTTGATCAGAAACACCATGTGGCCGTCCCCCGTCCAGGCGGATGAGATGGTGAAGGGGTGTGCCCCTTCCACGCTGTCAAAGCGGACAAACACAAACTGCCCACTCTGATGGCCCGACCAGCGCCCCTGGAGCTGCACGCCCACCTCCAGCACCCGCACGGGTTTGTGCGCATGGACCTGCGTCACCACACCCAGCACCCGGTGGCTCAGGCCAACCCGCCGCAACAGAATCACCACCGCAGCCAGGCTGCCACCCAGCATCAGCAAGGCCATCACCGGGCCCATCAGTTGCCCCCAGTAACTGAACTTCATCAACACCACCGCATGAAACACGAGAAACAGGTAAGCCACGGCCAGCCAGCGGTGGGTTTTGAAAAACAGGTGGTACGGAAACCACTTGACCAGCGCCAACACCATCAGCAACACGGTGGCGTAAAAAGCCCACTCCCCCACGCCCTCGGCCAGGCCGCGCTGGCTTTGCAGGAACTTGAAAATCGGGTTTGCAGGCTCGGGCGCGCGCTCATGCGCGTGGCGCTCCAGATAACCCAGGTTGGTCAGCCAGCCAGGGCTTTGTTTACACAACCAGTGCAGCGTGACCCACACCAGGCCGCTGATACCCAGCCATTTGTGCAGGCGGTACATCTTGTCCAGCCCGCCCAAAAACGGCTCCAGCAGCAGAGGTCGTGCGGCCAGCATCAGCGCCACACTCATCACGCCCATACCCATGATGCCGGTGAAGTTGATCAAGGCATTGCGCCAGCTGCCAAAACCCGACGGCATCTCCAAGCGCAGGTCAGCCAGCAACCACAACACGGCCAGCCCAGCCAAAAAACCCCAGAAGCTCAGTTTGATGTGTTTCACACAAGGCCCAATCGCTGAGCACAGCCCATGTGTGCTAACCGGCTGACCCGTTGACGCCAGCGCAGTCAGCTTGAACCCAAGCGCAGAATAGTTCGGTGTGTTGGCACACCCTGGCGCTCACGCGGTCGCCAGAGTGATCAGCGCGTCAGCGTCTGGATGAGCTGCCGGTGCTGCGGAAAAGTTGCGCTCAGCGTGGCGCGGTCGGCCAGACAGAAGTCGGCAAAATCAAACCCGGGCGCCACCGTGCAGCCCACCAGCGAGAAAGCGCCCCCATCAGCCACCCGGGACGCAAACCAGGTGTGGGCGGGCACCACATGCTGAAAAGCATCACCCTGCGCCACATCCGGCCCCAGGCGGGTGCAGCGCAAGTCTCCGGCCGGGTTGATCTCCAGCACCTCCAGCGCCTGCCCGGCATAAAAGTGCCACATCTCGTCAGAGCGTATGCGGTGAAACGCGGAGAAGTTGCCCTGCTCCAGCAAGAAGTAGATGCCGGTGCTGACATGTCTCTGAACCGCTGGGCCACTCTCAGCCGGGTTCACGTCCATCCGCAGCGGGCTGCGGTAGGTTTCCCGGTAATAGCCGCCTTCTGGGTGGGGCTGTAACTGCAGGGCCTGGATGAAAGTCTGGGCTTGGGTGCTCATGGGCCCTGACTTTAGCGGCTGGTGTCGACCGGGCCAAGGCCACAGGCCTTCGCGGCAATCTCCAGCGAACGCAGGCGCCGCGCTGGCTCGAACACATCACACACCAGCATCAGCTCATTGGCCTGGGTGGCCTCGGCCAGGGCCGCCAGGCCGCTGGCCACCTTGGCCGGGCCACCAATCACCGCAGCGGACAGGAAGTCGCCGATGGCAGCGCGCTCCTGCGGCTGCAGTGTCTCCATGAAGCCGGGTGTGGGTGGCTGCAACCGCTGGCGGGCACCGGTCAAGATGCCCAGCACCCGTTGGTAGGTGCTGCTGGCCAGAAACTCGGCTTCTTCGTCACTGTCGGCCGCCATCAGGGGCACACCCACCACCACATAGGGCTGACTCAGTGTTTTGGACGGCTTGAACAGGCTGCGGTACAAGGCCAGCGCCTGGTGCAAAAGGCGCGGCGCAAAGTGGGCGGCAAAGGCATAAGGCAGGCCACGCTCGGCCGCCAGTTGGGCCGAAAACAGGCTGGAGCCCAGCAGCCAGATCGGCACATTGGTATCGGCGCCCGGCATGGCAATGATGCCTTGCCCGGGCTGAGCAGGCCCCAGCAGACGCTGCAGTTCGGCCACATCACGCGGAAAGTCCTGCTCTGTCTCGGCCCGGTCGCGCCGCAGGGCGCGCATGGTGAGCCGGTCGGTGCCGGGGGCACGCCCCAGACCCAGGTCAATCCGGCCCGGGTACAGCTCGGCCAGGGTGCCAAAAGCCTCTGCCACCACCAGCGGCGCATGGTTGGGCAACATGATGCCACCGGAGCCAACCCGGATGTGTTGGGTACCACCCGCGATGTAGCCCACCAGCACCGCCGTGGCCGAGCTGGCAATACCGGCCATGTTGTGGTGTTCGGCCAGCCAGTAGCGGGTGAAGCCCAGCGACTCCGCGTGCTGCGCAGTCTGCAAGGCAACAGCCAGCGCCTGCGCCACGGTGCCACCTTCGCGGATAGCGACCAGGTCGAGCATAGAGAGTTGGAGGGATCGGGATGGGGTCATGGTTTTGAAATCTCAGAGGTGCAGGTCGGAAGGTGGAGAAGCCCACCACATGCACATGGCGTGCACGATCCGTTGACACGCATTGTTGCCGCAGCCCGTAAAACCCCACACGGCGCAGCCTTGACCAGCGGTGACTCGCGGCTTCGGTCGGGCACGCTGCTGAGCCCCCTGCTTTCTCACATGCCGTATGGCCGCGGCGCTACATTCACATACAAAAATAGCGTCTAGCCCTTATAAAACAAGGGCCAGACGCTATTAAATTTAGCCTGGACGAATGTGATCCGTCAGACCTTGGCAGGCGTGTATTTACTCACCGCTTCCCACAAGCCATTGAGGTAGACCGCACCGAGTGCGCGGTCATACAAGCCATAACCGGGCTTGCCCGTCTCACCCCAGATCATGCGGCCATGGTCAGGACGCCAGTAACCCTCAAAACCCACATCGTGGTAAGCCTTGACAATGGCTGCCATGTCCAGAGAGCCATCACAGGAGTTGTGGGTGGACTCGTAGAAGGTGCCATCGGGTTCGACCTTGACGTTGCGCAGGTGACCAAAGTGGATACGACCCTGGCCACCAAACTCTTTGACCAACGACGGGATGTTGTTGCACAGGTCCGCACCCAGCGAGCCTGAGCACAGGGTCAGGCCGTTGGAGGA
>NZ_JAHFZF010000007.1 GCF_018619435.1 Rhodoferax sp. U11-2br
CTCACCACCACCCCCACCCCCAAACCCACCCGCATGGTGGCCAGCAGAAAAACCCACAAACCAAAGCCGGTGTAGGCGCAAGCACCGTACCCCAGACTGGGCAGGGCAAAACCAGCCACGATCAGCACACGCGCGCCCAGTCGATTGAGCAAGCGCCCGGCGCCCATGGAGCCGATGATCGAACACAGCACCATCGGCAGCAGCACAAAACCGGCGTTCTGCCGCGCCACCGCATAAGCCAAGGTGGCGATGGAGGTCAAGAAGACCACGCTGCCCATGCCAAAACCAGCCCCCAGGGTCAGAAAATAGGTCAGTGACAGCTGCCGGTTGGCAAACATCGAGATCGGAATCAGCGGCTGCTCGGCACGCTTTTCCACCCACACGAACAAAGGCAACAAAACAATCAGTGCGACCAGCGTGAAGGGCCACACACGCTGCCCGCTCATGTCGTCCAGCACCCGCGTGACACTGGCCACCAGGGCCGACAACAGCAGGAACAGCACCACAATGCCGCGCCAGTCCAGCGCAGGCAACACACCCGCCGGGCGCTGGCTGGGCAAGGCACGCGCCCCGAGAAACAGCACATAGGCCGCAATCGGCAGGTTGGCCAGGAAAATCCAGTGCCAGTCCAGGGTCACCATCACCAGACCGGCCAGCGGCGGGCCCAGCACAAAGGCCATGCCGTAGGTCGCACCAATCAGCCCCAGCGCGCGGCCACGCTCCTTGGGCGGCAAGGCATCGGCAATCACCGCACTGGCGGTTGGGATGATGCCGCCGCCACCCATGCCCTGGATGACCCGTCCCAGCACCACCGCCCAAAAGGTGGGCGCCAGCGCAATCACCAGGGAGCCCAGGGCAAACAGCGAGATGCTGATCAGGTAGATGGGGCGGCGGCCATAGCGGTCACCCAGGCTGGCCAGCGGTGCGGTACTGCACAAGGAGGCCAGGATGAACGCAATCATCACCAGGCCCACCCGCCGGTTGTCGATCTGGAAAGCCTCCCGAAGCGCGGGGATGGCAGGTGCAATGATGGCGGTATCCAAGGCCGACATAAACACACCAATAAACAGCACCGTCATCAGTCGCCGGTACGCTGGTGTACCGGCCGGGATGGAAACAGACGACATCAAAACCCCACTCATTACAAACAAGCCATTTGAAAAGACTGGCAGTGTATAGTTTTTGGGCGTTTTGATTCCTCAGCACCCGCTGTGCCCTGCGGGTGCGAAGACCTCGTGCAGACTCAGAGACTGGCTTGCGCCTGGCTGTAACACTTCTTGGGGCAGATCTTGGAGCAGGCGGTGCAGCCGATACACAGCTCCTGGTGCGCGAGGGTCATCACCTTCTTCTCGTATTCCCCATCGTCGTCATCGTCGTCCATATCTACCGCAATACGCTCGCCGTCTTCCGTCAGGCCGACCAGTTCCATCACGCCGCGCGGGCACACTTTGAAACAGCGGCCGCAGCCAATGCACTTCTCGTCATCGATGGCCGTGACAAAAGTCGGAATCCAGATTTCGCCACTGGGCAGGGTGACGCTGAAGGGGGTGCTCATGGTGGGCTCTCTTTCTTGGAATGTACTCAGGCCTCGGCTGCTGCCAGGGCTTTGCGTGCGTCCATCAGCAAGACGTGGGCTTCAAAACAGCGCTGCGCCACCTCGGGGATTTTTTCCCAGTTGGTAGGCAATTCTTCAGACAGGTCATGCAGGTCCATCTTGGCCTGGGTGGCGCGGGCATTGAGTTTTTTCAGCTGCGCCTTGCGTTCTTCAATGTCCATGGTCAGGCTCCGTATTGCGCCACGTCGGGGTAGGTCCGGATCATGGTGACCGCTTCGTTCAGAAACTTGGTGCCCGCCTCGGACAGTTTGGCAAGCGAAGCAAAACCGAAGCGGTGCACGTCACGCAACTGTTTGTTGACCACCACCAGACGGCCCGCCAGCAAGACCATCCGGCCAAAACCTTCATGGCTCATCTTCATCATGGGTGAGACCATCTGTCCGGTTTCACGTTCGATGGCCACCGCAATGGCGTTGTAGAACAACTCCAGGCGCCACAAAGTCTCAGGGTCGGGATCCCCCAGGATCGGCAGCGCGCGGCGTTCCTCAGCGGTGTGGATAAAGGGTTTGAGCAACTGCAGGTCAGTCTTGTTGTCCCAGGTGCCGTTCATGTCCTGCGCACGCAACTGCTTGATCAGTTGCTGCACGAAGGGCGTGCCCAGATAGACCTCGTCGTTGGTAGGTTCGGTGGGGATGTCCAGGGTGGTCTGTTCGTTCATGGGGCCACCTCGTCTTCTTCAAAATCAAAGGTGCGCACGCCGTCCTTGGCCAACGCCTTGCGCAGCCAGGGCGGCGGGGTGCCCTGCAGCACCACCTGGAGCTTGTTCAGAATACCGGTGATGGACTCGGGCTGCGGGACTTTGATCGGGTGGATCTTCATGGCCACCACACGCGCGGCGCCCGAGCCACCAATGGCGGCCACATAGACGATGGCGCAGTCCTTGATGGCTTCGAGTTTGGGTGCGAGTTTGTCCTCGTCGCCGTCTTCTTCGAGCTTGTCACCAAACTCAAAACTCTCGACAAAATGGTGCCCTGCTGGTGAGACCTCATACACCACGATGCTTTTGGCCCAGCCAAAATGGGCGTCTACACGTTCTTTGTCCTGGGTGGCGAAAGCAATTTTCATAGAACCTCCCGCCAAAACGCCTGAAGGCTGAGACCCACCCCATCCGGGGCAGGCAAATACATCACACGGTGATCAAGGGGGCTCATGGTTCCTCCTGGGTGGTTCAGGCGCTGGCGACAGCCAGATCGGTTGGGGTGGGTGTGGCAACAGGGGCGGCGGCGCGCAGCGCTTCGGGGCTCAGCGGCCAGTCATCGGCGTGGTGGTGTTTGATCTGATCGATCATGAGGTTGGCCACCTCAAAAATCAGTGCCATGGTGCCGCGGTAACCTACCAAACAGCGGTGGGCGTTGCCAACACGGTCAAACACGGGAAAGCCAATACGCAGCAGCGGTTTGTGCAGCCGCTCGGCGGCCTGGCGGCCATGGGAATGGGTCACGATGAGGTCGCAGTCTGCCGCGCCGCGCTCCAGGTCTTCGAGGTCACCCAAGATTACCGTTGGTGCGGGCAACAACGCATGCGAAGCCGATTTGGTGGTGCTGACACAGCAGCGCAGTTCTGCGCCCATCTCGTGTAACAGGCTGCCGACCGCCAGCAGCAGGTCAGGTTCAGCAGCCATCGCCACCTTGATACCACCGGTGTAGAAATGGCCATCGAGCATGGCATCAAGCAGCTGGCTGCGTTGGCGGCGGTATTTGGCGGGGACGGGGCGTCCAGAGAGTCGGGCCAGACACTGCAGAAAGCGGTCATTGACTTCCAGCCCGATGAGCCGGTCAAACATCTCGAATGGTGTCCCGGCAATGTCTTGCAAGGCCAAGGCCGCTTCACGCGTCTGTTCGCCAACTGCCAAGGTCAACGCCGAGGCACCGGCTGCCCGGATGTCCTGCAGCGAGGTGCCGCCCAGGGTGGTGCCGCGCCAGTCCGGCGGAATATGGCCGTCCAGCGAACCCGACACATCGGGCAACACAATTACTGACAGGCCAAAGGCTTCGATGATCTCGCGCAACTCGGTGATGTCACCGGGCGACAGGTGGCTGCCCGGCAACAGGGTCACCTGGTCGGTTTGGCGCGGCAAAGGCTTGACCAGCGTGCGCACGGTAGCCGTCACCGCAACACGGTAACCATCCTCAAAACCCCCCACATAGTCGGGTGTCGAGGCATACACGATCTCGGTGTCGGCCAATTCGGGATGGCGTTTGCGGATGGTGACGAGGTAGCCCTCCACATCGTCACCCTTGGTCTCAGTCAGACCGGTGGAGCAGATGGCAATGATGTGCGGCGCTGCACGTTTGCGGATGTTGAGCAAGGCCGCCTCGATGTTGTCGTAGCCACCCAGGATCGAGGTCACCTCGTTCATCGCGGTGGTTTGCAAGGGGATGGCTTCCTTGAAATGGCGCACCAGCAGCACCAGGCCAAACGAGGTGCAGCCCTGCGAACCGTGCATCACCGGCATACACGCGTCCAAGCCCAGAAAGGCCAGACTCGCCCCGAGCGGTTGGCTCATCTTGAGCGGATTGACCGCACAGGCTTTTTTGATGTCAACAACGTGTGCCATGGGGTGATGTCTCGGGTGGGGCGTATGTCAGGCAAGTACTTCTTCGGGCACCAGCCCCAGTGCGTGGGCAGCCACCTCTGACAAAAACCGGGTGGCCTGCTGGTCAGTCGCCTGGGGCGCGGGTGCCTCCACCGCAGCCAGGGTCTCCCCATCGTCACCCCAGGGGGCCGGCAGGCGCACCTGCTGCCAGACCGGGTTCGACAAGGCGCGGTCAATCTGGCTGACCAGCTCGACCATGCCCTCGTAACCCGCATAGGGGTGGTAACGCTCTTGATTGATGTCGAGCCAGGGCATGCGCGCCTTGATCGCCACAAACTGGCTGCGACCGCCTGAGAGCATGATGTCGGCGCGGGCGTCACGCAACATGTTGTACATCTCGCGCGGGGTCATGTTGTCGATCATGTGGGCATCGTCACCCATGATCTCCTTGATCTTCTGTTTGTCTTCCTTGGTCGACTTCTTGACGCTGGTACCCACAATCTCGAGCCCGGCCTCCTGCAGCGCCGCCACCACCGACCAGGACTTGACACCGCCGGTGATCAACAACACCCGCTTGCCAGTTAGGCGTTGTTTGTATTGCTCGATGCGCTGGTAGGCACGCGCTTCTTCCACGGCAATCAGACGCTCGGTGCGGCCCAACAATTCGTCAGGTGCGCCTTGCTGCACCAGCAGTCTGGCAATCTGGCGCAAGCTGTCACTCATATCACCGATACCGTAGAACGAGCCTTCAAAGTAAGGGATGCCCCAGCGCTTCTCCATCTTGGTGGCGATGTTGATCATCGACTTGGAGCACACCATCATGTTCACCTTGGCCCGGTGCGCGCTGGCAATTTCCTTGTACCGCCCATCGCCGGCCATACAACACAGGATACGGATACCCAGCGCATCCAGCAGCGGCTTGACCTGCCACAACTCACCCACCAGGTTGTATTCACCAATGATGTTGATGTCATAGGGGGTGGTGAACTCGGGCTCCACCGTGCCAATCACATAGTCCAGCAGCGCCTCGGCACCGAGTTTGTTGCCCAGGTTTTTGATGCCCGCAAAACCCGGTGCATTGACCGGGATGATGGGTTTACCAAATTTCTCGCTGGCGCGCTGGCACACCGCTTCGATGTCGTCACCAATCAAGGCGGTGACACAGGTCTGGTAAACAAACACCGCAGGTGGGTCGTATTTCTCCAGAATTTCGCGGATCGATTTGAACAGGCGTTTCTCGCCGCCGTAGATCACATCAAGTTCGTTGATGTCGGTGGTGAAACCGGTGCGGTAAATCTGCGGGCCGCTGGATGCACTGTGCCGGTTGTCCCAGGAGTTGCCTTCACAGGCAATCGGCCCGTGTACCAAGTGAGCCACATCGGTGATTGGTTGCAGCGCAATCTTGGCGCCATCAAACGCGCAGCCACCCGCCGCAGCACCGGGTGCAAGCTGTGCCGTGCAGCCCTTTTTGCGCTCTTTCTCACTTTTGCCCTGGTTCTTGTCACAACCAGGTTCTTCAAACACGTCGGCAATCCTGGCCTTGAGCAAAGTCGACATGGAATACTCCTGATGGGGTGAATACAAGAGTCATCGCATTTTTGGTGCCAGGGGCAAATGGCCATCAGACCGGTGTTATTGGCTCGGACTGTTCTTCTTGGGCTGAAAATTTGGCAGGTTTGAAGGAATTGCGACAAAAAAAGCCCCCTTGCCGAGACAGTGCTCAAACAAGGGGGCCGTTGACGGGGGACAGTCAGGTCTTAACCCGCACCAAACACCAGGTTGGGCAAGTACAACACACTGGTCGGCCACACAATCATCAGGATCACCAAACCGATCACAGCGGCCAACAAGGGCATGGCTTCCTTGATGTACTCGTCCATCGGGCATTTGAGAATGCCGCAGACGGTGAACATCGCCACACCCACGGGTGGTGTCATGCCGCCCAGCGTGACGCAGGTCATCATCACCAGACCAAAATGCACCGGGTCAATCCCCACACGCTGGATGATCGGCATCAGGATCGGCGTCAGCAGCAACACAATGACGGTGGACTCCAAGAACATGCCCAGCACAATGATGAAGGTGATCAACAGCAGCATCAGCGCGATCGGGTTCTCGGTGATGCCCACCAGGAAGGACGCCGCATCCTGAGGCACACCTTCGAGTGTGATCATGTAGCCAATCATCGACGAGAACATGATGATCAGCATGATCATGCCGATGTCAGACACCGCATGGCGCAGTGCACCCAGCAGCGCGTCAATCGACAGCTCTTTGTAAACCACGATACCTACAAAGATCGCATAGGCCACCGCAAACGCACCGGCCTCCGAGGGGGTGAAGATACCGTAACGGATCCCCACAATCAGCAGGATCGGGAACATCAGCGCCCATTTGCATTCCCACATGCGTTGCCCGATCTCTTTGAATGTCGGAGGCTTGGCGAGCTCAGCGGTGTAACCACGGCGCCGTGCCACGATGTAGGCCACACTCATCAGCACAATGGTCATCAACACACCTGGCACGATACCGCCGACAAACAGGCGACCAATCGACACATTGCCCATGAAGCCATAGAGGATCAGCCCGATGCTGGGCGGAATCGTGGCGGTGATCAGTGAGCCCACCGCAATCACCGCGCTGGTGTAACCACGGGTGTAGCCCCGTTTGATCATGTCCGGCCCCAGAATGCGGGCTTCCATCGCGGCGTCGGCCACGGCCGAGCCCGACACACCGCCCATCAAGGCGCTGAGCATGATGGCCACCTGCGCCAGACCGCCACGCATCCAGCCGGTGAGCACGGTAGACAAGGAGATCAAACGGCTGGTGATGCCCGAGGCGTTCATCAAATGCCCGGCAAACACAAACAATGGCACGGCCAGCAGCGGAAAGGACTGGGTTGCGGTGGCAATTTTCTGGACCGCAATTTCAGGCGGCACCGGGCCAAAGATGTAGAACAACACGGCCGAGATGCCAATTGAAAAAGCCACCGGCATGCCGAGGAACATCAGCACCAAAAATAGAATAGTAAGGATGCCGCTCATATCGCTGTCCCGTCATGACCTTCAAGTGAAAGAACCTCGCGCCCGGTCAAACCGCGCCACAAACGTGTGACAGTGGTGGCCAGCATCAGGAATGAACCTACCGGGATACACGCGGTCACCCAGCTGTAGCTGATACCCACGTCACCCAGCACACGTTCCACGTTTTGGAGCGTAAGCTTGGTGCCGTACCAGACCAGGAAGCCCAGGAAAAAGGCGATGGCGATCAACCAGATGATGGCCAGCACCTTCCTGACCGAACGCGGAAGCTTGCGGGTCAGGATGTCGATTTCGATGTGGGTGTTTTTCTTGAGCGCCAGATCAGCGCCCAGCACACACGCCCAGGCAAAACTGAGCTGGGCCAGGTCCACCGCCCAGATGACGGGCACACCCGCCGTCCGGGTGGCAGCCCCGATCAGTACAAAGATAGAGGTGGCTGCAAAGAACGCCATCGCCAGGCGTTCTTCCAGCTTAAATAGCAGATGTGCCACAAAACGTCCTTACTTGGCCAGTACAGCATTCACCTGCTTGCGCAGATCGGTGTAGCCCAGCTTCTCGTAGACCACGCTGGTGGAGGCAACGAAAGGTTTGGTGTCGATGTCCACAATCTGTACACCTTTTTCACGCATCAGCTTTTCATAGTTGCCAATGGAATCGATGGTGGCTTTGGACGCAGTATCACCGGCCTTGAGGGCTTCATCGTTCACCACTTTTTGCAGATTGGCTGGCAGCTTGTCGAACCAGATCTTGGAGCCAACCAAGCCGGTGATCAGGCTGATGTGGCCGGTTTTGGTGATGTACTTCACCACCTCGAACAGACGCTGGCCGTAGGTCGCGGGTGCTTGTGCTTCGGCGGCGTCGATGGCCTTCATCTGCAGGGCCGAATAGACCTCTGCCCAGGGCATCGGGGTGGGGGTCGCACCCAGGCCACGGACGGTTTCCAGCCAGACCGGCGCACCGGGTGTGCGCATACGCACACCAGCCAAATCGGCGGGTGTTTTGACCGGTTTCATGGTCAGCAACTGGCGGTCCCCCTGGTACCAGTTGAACGACAGGATCTGGTGGCCACTGGCAGCACGCAGCTTCTGGTTCCAGTCGTCCATCAACGGCGACGTCACCACCTTGCGCATTTCGGTGTAGCCGTGGGTCAGGTAGGGCGCGCCAAGCACACCAAACTCCTTGACAAACGGGGCCAGTCGGCCACCGTCCACCAGCACCGCCACACCGGCACCGGAACGGGCTTGTTCAAGCACGTCTTCGTCCGATCCCAGCTGGGAGCTGGGGAACAAACGGACAGATATCTTGCCACCCGAGTTCTTTTCAACACCCTCCTTGAACTGCTGCAGACCCTTGAACATCGGGTCATCCACCGTCAGGGACGAGCTGACGTTCAGGTTGAAATCTGCCGCGTGGGCCGCAGCAGCCAGCAAAACGCAGGCTGCTGTCAATGACAACAATTTGATCTTCTTCATAGTTGCTTCCTCGATCGTTGGGTGTTTGAAACTTGCTGCCTTGCGGTTACCCCGCTGGCACTTGTATGGTAGTATACTTTTCGAGAGCTTGCAACATATTTGCACTTTTTTGATGGGAAAGTTAGGTGGTTGCCGCAGTGGTTTTGAGGCTCCGGATTCACGTGCCAGCGTGAGCGGCTGAACCAGCTTTTCCCTCTGTCTGAATTGATTTGAACAGGAGTGATGTGATGAAGATTATTGATGCCGAAGTGATTGTTTGCTGCCCCGGCCGCAACTTTGTGACCTTGAAAATCACGACCGATGAGGGTGTGACCGGTCTCGGTGACGGCACGCTGAACGGGCGCGAGTTGTCGGTTGCGTCGTATTTGAAAGACCATGTCTGCCCCTTGCTGATCGGGCGCGATCCGCAAAAGATCGAAGACATCTGGCAGTACCTCTACAGAGGTGCCTACTGGCGTCGCGGCCCGGTCACCATGTCGGCCATCGCCGCCGTGGACATGGCCTTGTGGGACATCAAGGGCAAGCTGGCCAACATGCCGGTCTACCAGCTGCTGGGGGGCGCTTCCCGCGAACACGTGATGGTCTACAGCCACGCCACCGGCCGCGATATCCCTGAAACGCTGGACGCCTTTGCCAAATACCAGGAAAAAGGCTTCAAGGCGATTCGCGCCCAGTGTGGTGTGCCAGGCATGAAATCGGTCTACGGCGTATCCAAAGGCGGCGCTTACGAGCCCGCCACCAAAGGCTGGCCTGAAGAACAGGTCTGGGACACTGAGAAGTACCTGAATTTTGTGCCCAAGCTGTTTGAAGCGATCCGCGAGAAGTTTGGCTTCGACACCCACCTGCTGCATGACGCCCACCACCGCCTGACACCGATTGAAGCCGCTCGCCTGGGCAAATCGGTGGAAGACTCACACCTGTTCTGGCTGGAAGACCCGACACCGGCGGAAAACCAGGAAGCCTTCCGCCTGATCCGCCAACACACCACCACCCCGATTGCGGTGGGTGAGGTGTTCAACACCATCTGGGACTGCAAACAGCTGATCGAAGAGCAGCTGATCGACTACATCCGCATGACGATCACCCACTCGGGCGGCATCACCCACATGCGCCGCATTGCGGACTTTGCCGCGATGTACCAGGTGCGCACCGGCAGCCACGGTCCGTCCGACCTGTCACCCGTGTGTATGGGCGCAGCCCTGCACTTTGACCTGTGGGCGCCCAACTTCGGCATGCAGGAGTACATGGGTTACCACGAACAGACCATGGACGTCTTCAAATGCGGCTGGAGCTACAAGGATGGCTTCATGCACCCGGGTGACAAACCAGGGCTGGGTGTGGAA
Source organism: Rhodoferax sp. U11-2br (assembly GCF_018619435.1). Lineage (GTDB taxonomy): Bacteria > Pseudomonadota > Gammaproteobacteria > Burkholderiales > Burkholderiaceae_C > Rhodoferax. The sequence goes on from NZ_JAHFZF010000007.1 coordinate 10,008, forward strand.
ATCGACGAGGAACTGGCCAAGAAATACCCGTACGAGCCAGCCTATCTGCCGGTGGCCCGCCTGGAAGACGGCACCTTGTGGAATTGGTAAAAGCGTGATTCGGCCGCTGCTGGCACCAGGTCAGCAGCGTGCCGCAACCCGCTCAGGCTGACTCGAACAGATCCGGGAACTGCGCTGCGATATTGGGCAGCGAGACAATGATCTCTTGCAAATGCGCGCGCAGTGCGGTCGCAGCGGCCACCGGGTCATGTGCCTCAATGCCGTCCACAATGCGGCTGTGCTGCTCAATCAACACGGATAGCGGGGTGGCATCGTCCAAGCTGAGGTAACGGATGCGATCCATCTGCGCCTTGATGCCTTCAATCACCCGCCAGGCATGGGCACGGCTAACCGACAGCGCAATGGTGCGGTGGAATTCCTCGTCAAGCGCCAGAAAGTCTTCGTTGTGGCCGTGTACCACCGCTTTTTGCTGCTCAATCAAATCTCGCAGGTCTTTGACGGCGCTGGGGGGCGCCGAAATCGCTGCGTCCTGAACAACAGCCATCTCAATGGCTTGACGCACAAAACGGGCGTCGAGCACGTCGGCCACGGAGATCTTGATCACAAAGGTACCCCGCTGGGGGAGGATGACCACCAGCCGCTCCTCGGCCAGTTTGATGAAGGCCTCGCGCACCGGCTGGCGGCTGGTTTCATAGCGTTTGGCGATTTCGGATTCAGACAGGGCCTGACCTGGGCGCAACTCACCACGGATGATGGCGCCGCGCAGGTGCCGATGCAGCTGGGTACCGATGGAGACAGGTTCAACGTGCTGGAAAGCGCGAACGGATTTGGTTTTCGAACGCATGGCTCAAGTATCGCACCTGGCTTGGCAAAACAGGCCTTCTCAAGGCAGCAAGTTGGCTCTTGTATGGCAGGTGTTGGCTCCATACCACCGTCTGCCGTTCCTGTGCCATGCGGGGAAAGCCACCACGCACCAGCCAAGCGCGGTGCGTGGCCAACGCAGTAGCCACACAACGCTATGAAATCAATTGCTACAAGGCCTTATATATTAAGGGATAGAGGCACTTTTTCCCTATAAAACAGGGCAGATCCAACTGGCCTGCCCTTTGCGTTTTTGAGACCGTGGTGAGAGCGCCAAGCGGGGCACCCTTCACCTGGCGTTTTGGGTTTAAAACTTGACCAGAATATCCTCGTCGCGCACCACCATCTGGCAGGCCAGCCGCCAGGGTGGTGGCAGGTCTTTGGTCTCGGCATCGGCGATTTGCTGGGCGGTGATCTTGCCAGCGAGCTTGAGCACCAGCTTTTCCTTTTCGGTCAGCGCCACACCAATCGGCGTTTTGCCCGACAGCACCGACACCTGCACCTGGCAGGAGCCACATTCGCCGTTTTCACACTCGGACTGCAGCGGCACGTCGTTGGCCTTGGCCACGGCGAGCAAGGTCTTGGTATCACCCGCCACGGCATACACCGTCAGGTCTTTTTTCATGCGAGGGGAACTGAAAGTTACATTGGCCATGATGTTCTCAATTGATTTAGGGGCTGCCTAAGGGGATGCAATTCACGTCGCGAGCCGATGGAGCTTGCGTTGAGCAGCACAGCCGTACTCCCGTACGGCGAGCAGCGCAGACGCAAGATCAACCGGCGCAGCAGGGAAGTGCGCCCCTCAGCGGACGATGTCGTAGCTGTAGTCGGTCTTGCCGATACCCATGGTGTTGGCATCCAGCGCTTCGAAGAACTCGTCGAGCAACATCACCAGCACCCGCATGCCGCCCTCATAACCCCAGGTGGGGTAACGGTGGTGGTGGTGGCGGTCGTGGATCGGGAACACCAGGCGCACCAGCGGCACCTTGGTGTCACGCTCAAGGAACTTGCCATAAGTGTTGCCAATCAGGAAGTCCACCGGTTCGGTGAACAGCAAGGAGCGCAGGTGCCAGAGATCGCGCTTCGGATACACCTTGCAACCCTTGCCGTAAGGCGTGGCGTCAAACAGCGCCTGCACCTTGGCGGCCCATTCGTTGGTGCCGTTGGTGGACAACACATGGGTTGGCTCGGCGCCCAGCTCCAGCAGGAAGGCGGCGTAACCCAGCAACTGGTCCGGGTCACCGTAGAGCGCAAAACGCTTGCCATGCAAATGCGCCTGGCTGTCGGCCAGCGCATCCACCAGTTGGCCACGTTCTTTTTCGAGCTCGGCCGGAATCGGTTTGCCCGTCAGGCGCGAGATTTCCATCAGGAACTTGTCGGTACCGGCTACACCGACCGGGGCATTGAGGGTGACCACTTCCTGGCCGTGTTCAGCGATGAACTTGCTGGTTTTTTCGCAGCAGAATTCCTGGAACACGATGGTGGCCTTGGCGTGCAGGGCGGCCACCACTTCCTCCTTGGTGGTGCCACCGGCGTACATCCGGAACTCGCCGTCGGTCGGGGTGTTCCAGCTCTCAGACGGGTCACAGATGATGTTCACCTGAACACCAAACAGGCTGAAGATGCGGCGGATTTCCTTCATGTTGCCGACAACAAAGCCGTCAAAACCACCGATGAAGTTGATGCTGTCGTTGGGCACACGCACCAGCGGCTCGGTGGTCTTGGCCTTGCCGTCCCAGAAGTGGCGCAGCACACCCAGCAGGGCATTGTCGTAGCCGGTGATGTGGCTGCCGACAAATGCCGGCGTGTGGGCAAACGGCACGTCAAACTCTTCGGGAATGCTGCCCTTTTGTTTGCTGGTCTTGATGAAGGCGTCGACGTCATCACCAATCACCTCGGCCATGCAGGTGGTGGACACCGCAATCATGTCGGGCTTGTACAGGCTGTAGGCGTTGGCCAGGCCGTCGACCATGTTGTTCAGGCCACCAAACACTGCGGCATCTTCGGTCATGGAGGAGGACACACAGCTGGTGGGCTCTTTGAAATGGCGTGAGAAATGGGCGCGGTAATACGCCACGCAGCCCTGGCTGCCATGCACAAAACTCAGGGTTTTGGCAAAACCGTTGGCCGCAAACACGGCGCCCAGCGGCTGGCAGGCCTTGGCAGGGTTGACCACGAGGGAATCGCGGGCGAAGTTCTTGAGCTTGTAGTCTTCGGTCTTGGTCCACTCCACGGTCTGGCCGATGGTGGCTTCGGAATGGTTGAATTCAAACGCTTTCTTCTTCTCGAAGAGGTCTTGGTACTCGGGTTCACGAAACAACATTTCGTGGTCAATGACTTTGTCGGCGACTTGAGGCATGGTGGGCTCCAAAAGTGGTTAAAGGTTGGCGGCTGGCATGTTTTGCGTGGCACCCACGGAACCGGCCAAGCCGGGCCGTTGGGTGCGCCCCTTGAGGGGGAGGCGGCTACACGCAGTGAGCAAGCAACGGGGTGGTCTACGTCTTCCAGGGCGCCTTGGTCAACCCCCAGACCGGGCTGGAGATGGCCATGTCCATGTCACGGGCAAAGATGGCAAAGCCGTCATACCCGTGGTAGGGGCCGGAGTAGTCCCAGCTGTGCATCTGACGGAAGGGCACACCCATCTTCTGGAACACGTACTTTTCCTTGATGCCTGAGCCCACCAGGTCGGGCTTGATGCCTTCCACAAAGTGCTCGAACTCATAACCCGTCACATCGTCATAAATCAGCGTGCTGTCCTTGACGTAGTGGGTGGTGCGCTGGTAGTCGTCGTTGTGGGCGAACTCGTAGCCGGTGCCCACAATTTCCATCCCCAGGTCTTCGTAGGCGCCAATCACGTGACGCGGACGCAGACCGCCCACATACAACATCACTTTCTTGCCTTGCAGACGGGGTTTGTATTTGTCGATGACAGCCTGCATCAGCGGTTTGTACTTGGCAATCACCTCTTCGGCCTTCGCCTTGATGCTGTCGTCAAAGTGGCTGGCGATCTCGCGCAGGCTGGCTTCGATCTTGCTCGGACCAAAGAAGTTGTATTCCACCCATGGGATGCCGTACTTTTCTTCCATGTGTCGGCTGATGTAGTTCATCGAGCGGTAGCAGTGCAGCACATTGAGCTTGGCCTTGGGGGTGTTCTCGATTTCAGCGATGGTGCCGTCACCCGACCACTGCGAGATCACACGCAGACCCATTTCTTCGAGCAGGATGCGGCTGGACCAAGCATCACCACCGATGTTGTAGTCGCCAATGATGGCCACGTCGTACGGTGTCGACACAAACTGCGAGGTGTGACCGGTGTCGGTGCGGTCGAACACCCAGTCGCGGATGGCGTCGTTGGCCAGGTGGTGACCCAGCGACTGGCTGACACCCCGGAAACCTTCACAACGCACGGGCACGATGGTTTTGCCTTCGTACTCCTTGCTCTTTTTCTTGGAGACGGCCTCGATGTCGTCACCAATCAGGCCAATCGGGCACTCGGACTGGATCGAGATGCCTTTGTTCAGCGGGAACAGCACCTGGATCTCGTCGATGATTTTGTCGAGCTTTTTGTCGCCGCCAAAAACAATGTCTTTTTCCTGGAAGTCGGAGGTGAACTGCATCGTCACAAAGGAGTCGATGCCGGTGGTGCCGATGTAGTAATTGCGGCGGTTGGCCCAGGAGTACTGGCCGCAGCCGACCGGGCCATGGCTGATGTGCACCATGTCCTTGATCGGGCCCCAGACCACCCCTTTGGAACCCGCATAGGCGCAGCCACGAATGGTCATCACGCCGGGCAGCGACTTGATGTTGGACTTGACCCCGCAATCGGGTCGGCCTTCTTCAAAGGTGCTGAGGTGTTTGGCGCGCCGTTTGGCCATTTTTTCGGGGTAGGCCTTCAGCACTTCTTCAATCAGGGCCTTGTTGGTGGCCTTGCGCTCTTCAACGGTGGCGGTCATGGGGTAACTCCAGTAGGTGATGTTGGGGGTGTGGTGAAAGTCCCGGTCTGGTCACGTAGCGCAACACAGACCGGAATTCACACCTCTTAGGCAGCGGCGAGCTGCGCTGCGGCGGCTTGGGCTGCGGCCAGTTCTGCGGCGGCCTTGCCGACCAGGGACTCGTCGATCACGTCCATGATCCCGAACTCCATCAGCATGTCTTCGAGCTGGTCCATCGTGATGGGGGTAGGAATGGTGCCGTTGCCCGCGTTGTTGTGCACCTTCTGCGCCAGCGTGCGGTATTCACCGGCCTGTTTGGAGTCGGGGGCGTACTCGATCACCGTCATACGGCGCAGTTCGGCGTGTTGCACCACGTTGTCACGGGGCACAAAGTGGATCAGCTTGCTGCCCAGCATGCCCGCCAGGGCGTCGGCCAGTTCGTATTCCTTGTCGGTCTTGCGTTCGTTACACACCAAGCCACCCAGACGCACACCACCGGAGTTGGCGTATTTCAGAATGCCCTTGGAGATGTTGTTGGCCGCGTACATGGCCATCATTTCGCCGGACATGACGATGTAGATTTCCTGCGCCTTGTTTTCGCGAATCGGCATGGCAAAACCACCACACACCACGTCACCCAACACGTCGTAGGACACATAGTCCACACCGTCGTAGGCACCGTTTTCTTCGAGGAAGTTGATCGAGGTGATCACACCGCGGCCAGCGCAACCGACACCTGGCTCTGGGCCACCGGATTCGACACAACGGATGTTTTTGTAACCAATCTTCATCACGTCTTCGAGCTCCAGATCCTCCACCGAGCCCGCTTCGGCGGCCAGTGACAGGATGGTGTCCTGCGCCTTGGCGTGCAGGATCAGACGGGTGGAGTCGGCTTTGGGGTCGCAGCCGACGATGAGGATTTTCTGGCCCAGGTCAGACAAGGCTGCCAGGGTGTTCTGGGACGTGGTCGATTTGCCGATGCCACCTTTGCCGTAGAAGGCGATTTGCCGAAGTTTAGCCATTGCAGTACTCCAATCAGGAAGGGTTAAAAGAACCAAGCTTGCGTAGCCGCGACTTGTGTCTGCCTGGCGTGTCCGATGGTCTTCTTCTTGTAGTCACGTTTGGCTGGATGTGAGCCCGCGCAGCCTGTTCATTGCAGCTTCCGTGCCATGCAGTTTGGGCCACGCTTCAGAGCCGGTGTCACACCCTGTTTTCATTGGGAAAAGCTGCTTTTCTCAAGACAAAAACCTAGCTTTCCGGGTTTTGTTAACTTCCCGACAAAACCCCTGACCGTGTCGCAAAAATCCCGGTCGTGGGCGCTTGGGATGTGTGTTTGTGTCGGGTTTGCAGCGGGTTTCAGGTTGGTACGGTCATTGCAGTTAGAGAGGGGCTTGTATCAAAGCTATCACTGCCAGCTCAACCACCAAAAGGACCTCCCATGACCGCCACCCTCGCCCGACCAGAGATCGATGACACCGCTTTTGCCCGCCTTGAAAACGAAGGTCGGCTGCTCAACCCCTTGCACAAAGCGATCACCGGCGTGCCCGGCCGAGTCGGCTTTCGTGGTGAGCTGGCGCTGCGCTTTGCCCCAAAGCTGGCTGACGAGGCGCGTCCACCCGAGCTGATGTGCCCCCAGGTCATGGCGATTGCCAATGTGGGCGAAAGTTTTGTGCCGTTTTTTGCCGGTTACCTGCTGAGTTTTGAGAGTCTCAAGGACGTGGCCGAGGTGTTGGGCGACACCTTGAGCGCCAGCGGCAAGTACTTCTTGTTTTGCGACAACATCGACCTGTCCAAAAAATACCAGGTGCCCTACAACGGCGCCACCTTCTACGTGTTGCCGATTCTGGAGTCCACCGTCTACAACGAGTTGCTTGACCTGTTGTACCTGGAAAAGAACGACCTCAAGAAAAAGGACACCGCTGGCAAGCTCGACGCGGTGGCCAATGCCGCCCTTAAGTTCAGCGCCAAATTTGAGAGCATCAGCTACGAGCAAGGATTGGCGCTGATGGGACCAGTGCGCAACCCCAACGAAAACCGGCCTGTTTGAGCGCTGGCTTGCTGCTGCGCAACCCGATCTTGCGCCTGCGATGCTCGCCGTATGGGAGTACGGCTGTGCTTCTCGCTCTGACATCGGGCTGCTCGCGACGCCATCCCCTCGCTCAAACGAGAGCAACTGTTCATGAATGTTGACTTCGATGAACTTGATCAGCCTCACCGCTGGTACGGCACCAACCTGGTGGGGGTGCCGTCGCTCTTACTCGGCAGCGCGGCGTTCAACGCCCACCCGGTGCCCTTGGTCATTGCGGGTACACGTGAGTCGCACATGGGGCTGTTTGCGCTGCTGGAACGCAGCCAGGACCTAAGCGAAGCGCAGGACATGTTCACCCACTACATGGCGATTGCCTTCGGACTGCGCAAGCCCGATGCGGATGAGCTGCGCAGCATGGGCGCCTCGGAGCAACGGCGCTGGCACAGCAGCTGGCGCAAGCTGTTGCAGGGCTGGGGCATGGATGCCAACGGGGTGGCGGGTGCGGTGCTCAAGGGCTGGGTCGAGAGTCGTTTTGGGCTGGTGCCGAGTTTTCACAAGGCGCCCCTGGTGCGTTTCCCGTCGCCGGCCTGGGTGACCTACCTGCAGGAAAAAACCGCCAGCCGCCACAACAATAACAACATCCACCAGCAGCTCGACCTGCTCTACGAGTTCTGCCAGTGGGCGCTGCGCCGCGGCCTGTTGCCGGGGGTCACACCGCAGAGCAAACACCTGCAGCTCTGGCGCGGCAGCAACCGGTGTGAAGAACAGGTGGTTGCCGGGCGGCTGCAAAACCGGCGCTGCATCGTGCGGCTCAACAACCTGGTGTCCTTCAGCCTGTGTGCCCAGGACGCGTCGGTGTTTGGCGACTGGGTGTTTGAGGTGCAGGTGCCGGTGTGCAAGGTGCTGGTCTTTCCCGGCCTGCTGCCGGGCCAAGTGCTGCAGGGTGAGCAGGAGGTGCTGGCCCTGGGTGGCAACTACGAGGTCACCGCACGTTATGCGTGAGCAACTCGACCGCGCCCTGGGCGCCTACCTCGGTTTGGCCATTGGCGACGCACTGGGCGCCACCGTCGAGTTCATGCGCCCGCGCGAGATCGCTCACCAATACGGTGTGCACCGCGACATCATCGGCGGCGGCTGGCTCAAACTGGCGCGTGGTCAGGTCACCGACGACACCACCATGAGCCTGGCCCTCGGTGAGGCGCTGCTGCAAGCGGGTGCACCCGCGCTGATCGCCCATGCACATGGCGACGAGACCCTGACCCGGCGCATCGGCCAGGCCTATGTGCAGTGGTTCAAGGCCAAACCGGTGGACTGCGGCAACACCTGTCGGCGCGGCATCATGCGCTTCATGCATGAGGGCACACTCTCGGGTGAGCTCAACCCCGGTGACGGCGGCAACGGCGCACTGATGCGCAACCTGCCCGCCGTGCTGGCCACCCTGGGCCACGACGGCTTGTTTGAGCGCCTGTCGATCACTCAGGCGCGCCTCACCCACCACCACCCCTTGTCCGATGCCGCCACGCTGGGCCTGGGCCAGTTGCTGCGCCTGCTGCTCACCGGCGCCAGCCACCCAAGCTGCCAGGCCTGGGTGGCCCAGTGGGTGGCCAACAACCCGAGTTTTGGCTTCACCCCCTACCGGGGCCGCGCCACCGCCTATGTGGTCGACACGGTGCAGACCGTGCTGTACTTCCTGACCCAACACGAGGACTTCGAGGCCGCGATGGTGGCCACGGTGAACCAGGGCGACGACGCCGACACCACCGGCGCGCTGCTGGGCATGCTGGCCGGTGCCCGCTGTGGTGCCACCCGACTGCCCTCGCGCTGGTTGCAACGCCTGCGCCCCGACGTGGTACGCGCCATCACCGACCAGACCTATGGTCTGCTGGCGCTGGCGACCAGTGTGAAGCCCGCGCCAAACACCCCCTCCTCTTGAGAACCTCGCCATGGCACACATCAGCTTTTATGAAAAACCCGGCTGTGGCGGCAACGCCAGACAAAAGGCTTTGTTACTCGCCGCCCACCACACCCTTGATGTCAAAAACCTGTTGGAGACCCCATGGACTGAGGAGGAGCTGCTCCTGTTTTTGAGCCCTCTGGCGGTGCCGGACTGGTTCAACCGTGCGGCACCCCAGGTCAAGTCCGGCGAGGTGGTCCCCGAGTCGCTCAGTGCCGATGCCGCGCTGGCGCTGCTGTTGGCACAGCCTTTGCTGATCCGTCGGCCATTGATGGCTGTGGGTGAGCAGCGGATGGTCGGCTTTGACACCGCTGCGGTGCACGCCTGGGTCGGCCTGGGTGAACAGGCGCCACAGCCTGGCTCGCTCGAAGGCTGCGCCGCAGCCGCTGGCCACTGCAGCTCACCCCTTTGAACTGGAGATCACCATGCCCCTGTATGACTACCAATGCCAGGCCTGCGGCCACCACTTTGAGGCGCTGGTGCGCTCTGGCAGCACCCCCGCCTGTCCAGCCTGCGCCAGCGTGGCGCTGACCAAATGTGTCTCACCGATTGCTCCTGCCGGCAAGATCGAAGCCATCCGTATGGCGCACCGCCGTGTCGCCGCCGCCCAGGGCCTGTTTGACAACTACAGCCCATCCGACAAAGCCAAACTGCTGCAAGGCAAGAAAAACATCTGATCTGACATGAACACCGTTGACCGCTACCGCAGCTTCAAAGGCATTGACTTCGACGGCCAGGCCGCCCGCATGATTGCCCGCATCGAGGCCCACACCCAGGGGCTGGACGACCCGTTCTGGGCCTATTTCTTCCAGCGCCGCAACGCCACCGAGGGCATGCGTTACGACGACCAGTTGCTGCTGTCGAGTTTTGTCAACCAGATCCGCGAGCTGCTGGAAGCCAGACACGACGAGACCGGTCTGGCCTGGCTCGATCAGCTCGAAACCGAGTGTTTCTGAGCGCCCTGCGCTGAACTGGGCGCCGCTGTTTTGGCGGCTTTGTCACACAACGGCGACGGCCTTGGGTCCACGCCGAACACGAAGATGCTCTTCGATTCAGAGCATTCAACCCTTGATGTAAAAGCGCTAGACACCAAAATGACTTGTGAATCTCACAAAACATGGGCTTGGGCGCGTTATTTGCTTTTGTATATAGCGATCAGGGCACATGTCGGTTTTGCGCCATCTGCCCCACCCTGTTTCACCACCGGCGCTGGCCTGTGCCATCCGCCGAACCCTGTTGGAGGTTGGCATGTTCCAGGCACCTGCTGTCAAACCGTCTCACGATGTTCATGCGCCTTGCCCGTTTGCCAGCCAGCCCCAGGTGGCCTGGTCTGACGAGTTACCGACTGCGCTGCAGGCGCTGGTGGTGGTGCCGCTGCGCTTTCAGGTGTTTGAGGACTATGAGTTGCGGGCGGGCCGGGTCACCGGCTGCGACCAACACCAGCAGCCCTGCTACTGTGCGTCGCATTTTGTGCTGACCGATCTGCGCTCGGACGATGACGATGTGTTCTACGAAGCCCCGGTGTACACCGAATCGCAGACGGCCTGGCGTTTGCTGGATGGCCGCTGGCTGGTGTGTCACACCACGGTGGACCGGCTTAAGCCCGGCGGGGTCCACACCCGTTATGTGCTGTCACCCACCATGCCACGCTAAGCTCGCCCCTGAAGGCCCGTGGCCCACCATGTGCGACAAACCGAGCAACAGCCCGCCAGAGCGTCCGGCCACCCCGGATTCGCCCAAAGCGTCGACACCCCGCGCACCGGCATCTGACCACGGCCCCGAGCCCGCGCCAACGCACGAAGTCAGCGCGGCCACACCGTGTCCGGAAGATCCGGACGCCAAGCGCCAGGCCTGGCTGTCAACACGCCAGCGCCACCCGGCGCTGGGTTTGTGCCGACGCTGAGACAGATGTCGTCAGACCGGCACACCCACAAACACGTGGCTGGCCTTGAACAGGACCGTGACCGGTGTGCCCTCAGCCAAGCCGAGTTCGGCCGCTGCGGCATTGGTGACCATCGCGCTGACGGTGGAGCCACCCGGCAAAGCCACCGTCACCTGGCAGTTGACAGCCCCCTTGAGCAAAGCGCTGACCGTGCCCTGAAGCTGGTTGCGGGCGCTGAAACGGTACTCCGGTGTGCCCGTGAGCAAGGTCACCCACGGCGCCTTGACCACCGCCACCGCCTCTTTGCCAATGGCCAGGCCCAAAGAGCTCACGCTGGCTTCGGTCAGGGTGGCCACAATTTTGTCGCCTCCGGTGGTGGTGATTTCCACTTCGGCGTGGATCGGGCCTTCTTTGAGGGCGGTGACTTTGCCTTTGAACAGGTTTCTTGCGCTGATAGCCATTTTTCTACTTTCTTGGTTGATAAAAAAAGCCCGCATTTGGCGTGGCAACCCATGGTGTGCCAACCCGTTCGGTCTTTGCAAGAACAACGTCTCGGATACGCTGCTACCCAGCTTGATTTGACACAAACAAACTCAAAATAAAGTGCCTGGGTGCACCGTCAGATGCAGCGGCTTGGCCTGGGTTGCAGCCAGCGCACCAGCATCAGCAGGCCCAGGCAACAGCCACCCAGCACCGCGCTCAGCAGCGCACCCTGCGCGTAGTCCCCGGTGGTGACCGCGTTGAAAATCGCCAGCGACAACGTCTCAGTTCGGCCCAGAATGTTGCCGCCCAGCATCAGGCTGATGCCCACCTCACCCAAACCGCGCGCCAGCGCCAGCAACACGCCGGTCAGCCAGGCGGTGCGGGCAATCGGCAGATGCACCAGCCAGAAGGCAGCAAAGGGTCTACAGCCGAGTGTCAACGCCGTTTCATGCCAGTCACGAGGCTGCGTTTGCAGGGCCGCCTGCAGTGTTTTGACCACCAGCGGCAAACCCGCGATGAAGGCCGCCAGCCACAGGCCCTGGAAGCTGAAGACAAACCCCACACCCAGTTCGACCAGCGTCTGGCCCAACAGACTCTGGCGCCCGAGCAGCCACAACAGGGCAAAACCGATCACCACCGGTGGGAACGCGATCGGGATCGTTACCAGCGCGTCGAGCCAGCCCGGGCGTTTCAGGCCAAACACCAGCGCCCAGGCCAGCAGGGCACCGGCCAGTGCGTAGGCAGGCGTCACCCACAAGGCCAGTCGACCACTCAAAACCAAAGCCGCCCAGGCGTCTTGCGACAGGTTCACAAACCCGCACGGCGCAAAATGTCGCGCGCCACAGGTGTTTCCAAAAACAGAGCAAACTGCTGAGTATTGGTAAGGTCTAGCGTCGATTTGGATGCCTCAGCCATCGCTGCCACAATGGCCACCTCGGCATAACTGCCATCGCCACTGGGCAATGTTATGAAGCCACCCAACTGGTCTTTGGTCGCCAGGGCCTCGGTCAGGTTCACAAAACCCAGGTCAATCTCACCGGAGCTCAGGTAGGCACTGACCTGCGGCACCGTCGCCACCACCTTCAGCCGATCCTGCAACCCCTGCCACAGACCTTGTGCCTGCAGCAGCTGCCTGGCCGCGTGGCCGTAAACGGCCTGCTGCGGGTTGGGCAAAGCCACCGACCAGGACGGCTGCGCCAGCATCTGCCGCAGCCCCGCCAGCCCGCTCAGCCCATCCGGCACCGGCAGATGGCGCCGCCATGCCAGCGTCAAGATACCTTGGCCCAGGGCCACACGCCGGGGCAACTGCAGGCCCTGCGCTTGGTCGATGAAACTGGCATCCCCCACCAGCACATCCACCCGGCCACTGGCCTGCGCCTGGGCAAACATCTGCTGCAGGTTGCCATAACTGCGCTCCACCACCAGCCCGGTGGCCTGGGTGAAGGCGGCGCACAAGGCCTCGACCGGGCGTTTGTACCCGGCACCGGCCAACACCAAGAGTGCAGCTTGCGGCTGCGCAGACACGCTGCGGCCCGAGCCCAGCCACAACGCGCCAGCGGCTGCACCCAACAAGACCTGGCGCCGGTTCAGGCGGTCAGGCGCCGCCGGAGCACGCGGGGTGAACAGACTACGACCACGCCCGATGGGCGCCGCAGACAGACAGGACAAAGGTTTCATAAGGCAAGGCTCTCCAAACACACTCGGTATCCCACCCAGGCAGTCTCACCCAGGGCAAGCTGTGTCGTCATAGCCACATTGCTATAGCGATAGGGTTCACATCGCAAGTTGAATGCCATGCAAAACGGCGCTTTCATTTGACATTTGTGTGGCATACCCGACATTTTTTGGTATCGTTATGTCGCTTAGTACACATCGCAATGACGAAAACTGCCAAAGACTTCCGGTGGGACGATGCCACCCGGCTACGCCACCGCCAGTGGTCTTTGGCAGCCATGACAGACGATTGGCGGAAGTTGACAGTCTGGTACGTTGTTTGCTTGGGTACATAACGAAGAACTGACTGAGACGACCTGAATGTCAAGCACACCCACCCAGCTCACCGGCAAGTTACACATCGACACCGCTTTGGGCAGCTTTCTGGGTGACAAACGCATCCGCCTGCTCGAAGCCATCGACAAATGTGGCTCCATCTCCCAAGCCGCCAAGGCGGTGCCCATGTCCTACAAGGCGGCCTGGGACGCGGTGGACGACATGAACAACGTGGCGCCAGAGCCGCTGGTCAACCGCTCTGCCGGTGGCCGCCACGGCGGTGGCACCGAACTCACGACCTTTGCGCGGCGCCTGATTGCGTTTTACCGTGCGCTCGAAAAAGAGTCCCAGCTGGCGCTCGAGAAGCTCACCAGCAACCTCCAACAAAGTGGCGTCTGCGATGTGGACGACTTTCGGCAAGTCTTGAGGAGAATGTCCATGAAAACCAGCGCACGCAACCAGTTTGCGGGCCCCGTCACCGCGCTCAAGGAAGGCGTGGTCGACACCGAGGTCAGCATCCGTCTGGCGCCCGACCTGCAACTCACCGCCATCGTGACCCGCGAGTCAGCCGAAAACCTCGGGCTGATGCTGGGCCGTGATGTGCTGGCCTTTGTCAAAGCCTCCTCCATCTTGTTGATGGCCGGTGAAGACGGCCAGATCTCGGCGCGCAACCGCTTTGCCGGCACCATCACCCACCTCCACCAAGGGCCGGTCAACGCCGAAGTCACGCTGGCCATGCCCGGTGGTCGGCATGTGATCACCGCGGTGATCACCGACGACAGTGTCAAGCGGCTCAAGCTCGCCGTGGGCCAGCCCATGACCGCGGTGTTCAAAGCTTCCAGCGTCTTTTTGGCCGCTGTCGACTGAGTTTTTTACAGGAGTACCCATGAAAGCTTCCCACCTGCTGCCAGTCTTGCTGGCCTCCCTGATCTGTGCCGCCGTTGGCGCCCATGCCGACGAGGTCTCGGTCGCAGTGGCCGCCAACTTCACGGCGCCGATGAAACAGATCGCTGCCGATTTTGAGAAGGACACCGGCCACAAGCTGGTGGCTTCGTATGGCGCCACCGGCAAGTTTTACGCCCAGATCAAGAATGGCGCACCGTTTGAGGTGTTGCTGTCGGCCGACGACGAAACCCCCACCAAGCTGGTAAAGGAAAACGCCGCTGTGGCGGGCAGCCAGTTCACCTACGCGATTGGCACCTTGGTGTTGTGGTCGGCCAAACAGGCCATTGTGGACAGCCAAGGCCAGGTTCTGAAAAACGGCGGCTTTGACCACCTCGCGCTGGCCAACCCCAAACTCGCCCCGTATGGCTTGGCGGCAGTGCAGGCCATGCAGGCGCTTGGTGTGTATGAGAGCCTGAGTCCCAAAATTGTGATGGGTGAAAACATCAGCCAGACCCACCAGTTCATCAGCACCGGCAATGCTTTGCTGGGTTTTGTCGCGCTGTCACAGGTGCTGGTGGACGGCAAGATCGAAGGCTCACACTGGGTGGTGCCGGCCAAGTTGTATTCACCCATCCGCCAAGACGCGGTGATCCTGGACAAGGGCAAAGGCAAACCAGCGGCAGAAGCGCTGATCAAGTACCTCAAATCCGACAAGGCCAAAGCCGTCATCAAAACCTTTGGTTACGCCTTGTCCTGACAGGCCCCGCGTGGTCGGCATGAAACTGGCTAGGCTGATGCAGGATGTACTTCACAAGGATGTCAGGCCATGAAGATTGCCATTGCCACCAAGGCCAACGGTACCCAGGTGTCCGGCCATGCCGGGCAAGCCACCGATTGGCTGGTGTACGACTGCCAGCCCGGTGCCCCCTTGCCCGAGCCGCAGTACATCCAGCTCACCAAGGCTCAGTTGCCGCACCATTTCCAGGATGACGGACCACACCCCTTGCATGGGGTCGAGGTGGTGGTGGCCGCCAGCGCAGGCGACGGCTACATCCGCCACATGGAGAAATGGGGCGCACAAGTGCTGCTGACCGGAGAGAGCGATCCGCGCACAGCGTTGAGCAAAATCCTGGCCGGGGAAGCCCTGGCCGACACCCGCTTTGACATCACCACCACACTGTGCAAGCTGCGTGACCTGTTCTCGCGCCACTAAGAGACCCCTTTCATGCCTGCGCTGAACGACACCCAGCTACAGACCCTGCTGCAGGACGATGTGCCTTTTGGCGACCTGACCACCCACAGCCTGGGCATCGGTACCAACATGGGCAAGCTCAGTTTTCACGCACGCCAGGCCATGACGGTGTGTGGCACCGAAGAAGCCTGTCGCCTGTTTGAACTCGCAGGTGCCCAGGGCACGCGGGTGCTGCCGTCGGGCGCAGTGGCCCAGGCGGGTGAACTGCTGTTGCAGGCACACGGCCCGGTCGCTGACCTGCACCGCGCCTGGAAAACTGCCCAGACCTTGGTCGAGTGGGCCAGCGGCATCAGCAGCGCCACCGCCAGCATCGTGGCCGCAGCCAACGGGCTGGCCGTGGCCTGCACCCGCAAAAATGTGCCGGGCACCAAAGCCTTGTCCGCCAAGGCGGTCAGGGCCGGTGGTGGCATCCTGCACCGGCTGGGCCTGTCGGAAACCATTCTGGTGTTTGCCGAGCATCGGCTGTATCTGAACGAGTCCCCGGTGCAAACCATCAAGCGAATGCGCCGGACCCAGCCTGAGAAAAAACTCGCGGTCGAGGTGGCCAATGTGAATGAGGCGCTGGTGTGGGCGCAGGCCGGTGCCGAGGTGTTGCAGCTCGAAAAATTCACGCCTGAGGCGGTGGCCGCCTGCCGCCAGGCTTTGGCAGAGATTCAACTGCCGACCCGCCCCTTGCTCGCCGCTGCCGGTGGCATCCACGCGGGCAACGCAGCCGCTTATGTGGCTGCCGGGGTCGACTTTTTGGTGACATCTTCACCTTACTGGGCACCACCCAGGGATGTGCAGGTGGTGTTCGGAGCCCGCCCATGAACACCCCCTTGGATCACCGCACCGTGCTGATGGCCGAGCTGCTGGCCCGGCCTGCCGCTGCATCAGCCTCCGCCGACCCGCTGCGTGTGGTGCTGGCCAGCCTGCTGGTGGGGCGCGCCCTGAACCAAGGGGTGCTGAGTGCCACGCTGGGTTTGTCACAGGCGGATTTCGCCGCACTCTGGGACAGGTACTTTCCAGGTGAACCGATACGGCTGCAAGACGGCCCCGGCAAAGATTCACTAGAGCTTGACGACATCCACCAGCTGCTACTGGGTCACCGCGCAGGCAACCAGGTGTCTGAAGTCTGGCTGGCGCGCATTGTGGCTTGCGCCTGCAGCGGGCGCGACCACCTGTGGCAGGACCTGGGGCTGGCCAACCGCACTGAACTATCAACCCTGATGCGCTTGGCCTTTCCGACACTGGCGGCTTTGAATGTGGGTGACATGAAGTGGAAAAAATTCATCTACCGCCACTACTGCAGCACCGAGGGCATTTACCTGTGCCCGGCACCCAGCTGTGGGGAATGCGCTGACCACGCTAAATGTTTTGCGCCCGAGGAATGAACCACGCTGCATAAGCCCTCTTGCGAACACGCTAAGCTGACGACATGTTGTTGACCCCTGCTGACTTACAAGCCCTGTGGCTGACCGTGCGCCTGGCTGGCACGGTGACACTGATCCTGCTGCTGCTGGGCACGCCGCTGGCCTGGTGGCTGGCGCGCGCAAAAGCCTGGTGGAAAGGGCCGCTGAGCGCGGTGGTGGCGCTGCCGCTGGTGCTGCCCCCGTCGGTCCTGGGCTTTTATTTGCTGCTGGCCATGGGGCCGAATGGTGTGGTGGGGCAACTCACCCAGGCGCTGGGGCTGGGGTTGCTGCCCTTCACCTTCTGGGGGCTGGTGGTGGCCTCGGTGTTTTATTCGCTGCCGTTCATGGTACAGCCCTTGCAAACCGCGTTTGAGGCAATTGGCGAGCGCCCACTGGAGGTAGCCGCCACCTTGCGTGCCTCGCCGTTGGACGCGTTTTTCACCGTGGTGGTGCCGCTGGCGCGGCCCGGTTTTATGACTGCGTGTATTCTGACCTTTGCCCACACCGTGGGTGAGTTTGGGGTGGTGCTCATGATTGGCGGCAACATCCCGGGCGTGAGCCGCGTCGCCTCGGTGCAGATCTACGACCATGTCGAAGCCATGGAGTACCTGGACGCCCATCGCCTGTCGGCGGTGATGCTGGTGTTTGCATTTGTTGTGCTGCTGGCGCTCTACGCGCGGCGGCCAAAACCTGTCCGAGAAAGCTGAGATGGCGGGCATTCAGGCGCGTTTTCACATCGACTGGCCGGGCTTCACGCTGGACGTGGACCTGGACCTGCCCGCGCGCGGGGTGACCGCGCTGTTTGGCCACTCAGGATCTGGCAAAACCACGCTGCTGCGCTGCATCGCCGGGCTGGAACGCGCACCGCAGGGGCGACTGCTGGTCAACGGCGAGGTCTGGCAAGACGACAGCCACTGGCTGCCCACCCACAAGCGCCCGCTGGGCTATGTGTTCCAGGAGGCCAGCCTGTTCCCACACCTGACGGTGCTGGGCAACCTGCGCTACGGCCTGCGCCGGGTGGTCGGGACCCAGCGGGTGAACCTGGAGACGGCCATTGAGCTGCTGGGCATTGGCCCGCTACTGAAGCGCCAGCCCGAGCACCTGTCAGGTGGTGAACGCCAGCGTGTCAGCATCGCACGCGCCCTGGCCTTGAGCCCGCGCATCCTGCTGATGGACGAGCCCCTGGCGGCGCTGGACATACAACGCAAGCAGGAGATCCTGCCCTACCTGGAGCGCCTACACAGCGAACTCGACATTCCGGTGCTGTATGTCAGCCACGCGCCCGACGAGGTGGCGCGGCTGGCCGACCACATCGTCGCTCTTGAAGGTGGCCGGGCGTTGGCGTGCGGGCCGCTCGGTGACACGCTGGCGCGGCTGGATTTGCCGATCCGCCTCGGTGAAGACGCCGGTGTGGTGCTCCAGGCCACCGTGGCCGAGCGTGATGCCACCTGGCACCTGGCGCGGGTGAGCTTTCCGGGCGGCAGCCTGTGGGTGCGTGACGGTGGCCACGCCCTGGGCAGCGCGGTGCGCGTGCGCATTCTGGCGCGTGATGTCAGCGTTGCCCTGCATCCGGTGTTTGATACCAGCATCCTGAACTGCCTGCCCGCCACGGTGGACCAGCTAGCGCCAGATGACCACCCGGCGCTGATGCTGCTGCGCCTGCAGCTGGGTACCTCACCGCTGATCGCCCGGCTGACCCACCGCTCGGCCGCTGGCCTGGGTCTGGCCCCCGGCCAACCGGTGTGGGTGCAGATCAAGGCGGTGGCGCTGATTGGTTAGCGCCTGGATTATCAACAAAAAAGGCTGCATTCCTTGATAAACAAGGGCTATATGCTTCATTTTTCATAGCAATAGGGTCGCCTGAGACCTGCCCGTTGAACCACGCCAGCGATGCACCCGTCAATGGGTGACAAGCGACAAAACCGACAAAGCGGCGCTGCCACAGTTCTTGCTTGACACCCCCCGTCTGCGCATTTGGCCTGTGGCATGGGGCCACACCAAGTCACCTTGGCAGGACGGCATTCAGTGCAGCATGCACTGCAATTCATAGCACATTACCCAACATTCATAAGGGCTACAGCATGGTTTCTCATACAACCCCTGTCGACCACACCCCCATGGCGCCCACCGACCTGTTTGTCCACAACCGGGTGATCCTGACCCACTTTGACAGTTACAGCGCGGCCTTGCTGTTCCCGCGCTGGGACCAGACCTTGCTGTGGCCCTCTGCCCTGCCGGGCGAGGCCGTGCCGATGCGCTCACCGACGGTCATCACGCCCGAGTATTCGGGTCAGGCAGTGCGGCAGGCGGTCATCGACTGCTGCGGTTTTGATCCCGCCACGCTGGAGCGTGTCCAGGAGTTCAACCACTGGGCAGCCACCGAGGACGGCCCGGTGCGTATCCACCTGCTGCGTTTCACCACCCGCGACGCCCCCAAGGCAGCCATCGAGGCACTGGGCGGCGAGTTCAAACCGATCAGCCTGCTGCGCAGCAGCGCCATGAGTGAACTGGTGCTGCTGCGCGAGGTGTTCAACCTGATCGTCAGCGCGGGTGTGCCCTGAGTTCCAAGCTGCCGAAAACACGGGCCTGGACGGGGCGCTGCATCACCGGCGCGGATGTGGTGACATGGAGCGCGGACAATGTTGGGCATGAACACCCTCTTGCGCTCCACGGCGTCCTGCGCTCCTTCATCCCGCTGGCTTTCCCCCTTGCTGGCCTGCCTGGCCCTGGCCGCGTGCACCACGCCACCCCTACCCACCGAACCCAAAACCGCAGCACCAGCCCTGCAGACCACTGCGGCAAACGCTGAACCGGCAGACCTGGACGTACATGCCCAGCAGTTTGCGCACTGGGTCGCTGAGTTCAGCCAAAGCGCCCGCACCGCAAGCGTCGACGAGGCCACGCTGCACCGTGCGTTTGACACCGTTCGCTTTGTGCCACGGGTGATTGAACTCGACCGCGCCCAGCCCGAGTTCAACCGGACGGTGTGGGACTACCTTGACAACGCGGTGTCCAAACAGCGTGTGACGCGGGGTCAAGACAAGCTCCAGCAATCGCGCGCGGACATCAACGCCGCAGCCAGCCGCTACGGCGTGCCGGCCGAGATCCTTGTGGCGATCTGGGGCATGGAGAGTAACTACGGCAGTTTCATGGGGGACATCCCCAGCATCGACGCACTGGCCACACTGGGCTTCGAAGGCCGGCGCGGGCCTTGGGCGCGCGGGCAATTGCTTGCGGCGCTGAAGATGCTGCAAAACCACGAGGTCGAGCGCAGCCAGATGCTGGGCTCGTGGGCCGGGGCCATGGGCCAGACCCAGCTGCTGCCCTCCAACTACCTGGCCTATGCGGTGGACGCTGACGGCGATGGCCGCCGTGACATCTGGGCCAGCCTGCCCGATGTGATGGGCACAACCGCCCATTTCTTGGCCAAATCCGGCTGGCAGGTCAATCAGCCCTGGGCGGTTGAGGTGCGTTTACCGGCAGGCTTTGACTTGGCACGCGCCGATGGTGAGCTGCGTCAGTCAAGCGCGGCCTGGCAGCAACAAGGAGTGCTGTCATTGGACAGCCGCCCTTTGCCCGAGCTGCCCGATGCGGCGATCCTGCTGACGGCTGGGGCACGCGGCCCGGCATTTCTGGTCGGTGCCAACTTTCGCGCCATCCTGCGTTACAACAACGCCACCAGCTACGCGCTGGCAGTGGGTTTGCTGGCTCAACAACTGGCGGGCGGCCCTGGCGTACAAACACCCTGGCCACGCGATGTACAAGCCCTGTCTCGCACACAGTTGTTGGCCTTGCAGGCCGCCCTCAGCGCGCATGGCTTTGACAGCGGACCACCCGACGGGGTGATGGGGCCAGCCACACGCCGTGCCATTCGCGCGTACCAGCGCAGTGTGGGCCTGCCGCAGGACGGTTACCCCACGCTGGATCTGCTGACCAAGCTGCAGTGAGAGCGTGGCCAGGCGCGGTCTGGCCCACCGCCTAGCTGATGCCCAGGCGTTCCTTGATCTCAGGCAGCAGGCGTCGGCTGATGGGAATGACACGACCACGTCGGGTGACAAATTCGGCCAGGCCACTCTCCAAATATTGCAGTTTGTGCACCAGGTCGATGTTCACAAGGTACTGCCGGTGGCAGCGCAGCAGCTTGGTGCGTTGCTGCAGGATGTTCAGACGCAAGGCGGTGGGGCGTTCCTGGCCGTCCTGGTCCGACACATAGATGCCGGTGCTGCGTGCCTCGACAAACTCGACATCACTCGCCTTCACAAAAATCACGCTGTTCTGGCTGAAGCAAGGGATCTGGCGCAAATGGTTAGCCTCGGGCAGCACGCTGAAATCCTGCCTGAAAAAACTGTTGCGCAAACGCTCCAGCGTCAGCTCCAGGCGGTCGGCGGTGACCGGTTTGAGCAGGTAGTCAAACGCGTTTTTCTCAAACGCCCGCACCGCATACTCGTCATAAGCGGTCAGAAAAACAATCTGCGGCATGGTCTGCGGGTCCAGCATGCCCAGCATCTCGATGCCGGTGATTTGCGGCATCTGGATATCCAGAAACACCACATCCGGCTTGTCGACATGGATACGTGTCAGGGCGTCGATGGCATTGCCACATTCGCCCAGAATCTGGATGTCCTTGGCGGGCTCCAGGGTGCGCCGCAACTCGCGCCGTGCAAAGGGTTCATCGTCAACGATCAGGGCGGTCATCATCTCAGGTCAAAGCCTCCATGGGGATGCGGACAGTGGCACGGGTCGACACCTGGCGCTCACAGGCCATGGTCACACCAAAGGACTCACCGTAGCGGTTTTTGATGCGTCGATCCACGATGTTCATGCCCAGGCCGCCACCGCCGGGCTGGGGATCATAAAGGCCGGCGTTGTCCTCCACCACTAGGAAGATCGCCTGCCCGTCCTGATGGGCCCGGATGCTGATCCGTCCGACGCTGATCATTTGCCCGGTCCCATGTTTGATCGCATTCTCGACCAGCGGCTGCAGGGTGAACGCGGGCACATGCACTCCCAGCAGCAGCTCGGGGATGTCGATCTCGACCGAGAGCCGATCTTCAAAGCGGGCCAACTGGATACCCAGATAGGCCTTGGTGTGCTCGATTTCCTCGGACAGCACCACGTCCTCGGTGGGGCGCTTGAGGTTTTTGCGCAGAAACACCGCCAGGTCACTCAGCAAGGCGCGCGCCTTGGCGGGGTCGTCATGGGTGATCGCAATGATGGTGTTCAAGGTGTTGAACAGAAAGTGCGGGTTCACCTGCGCATGCAGCAGCTTGAGCTCTGACTCCAGCAACAGGCTCTTCTGCCGCTCGTAACGTCCGTCCAGGATCTGGCTCGAGAGGAGCTTGGCAATGCCTTCACCGAGCGTGCGGTTGATGGTGGAGAAAATCCGGGTTTTGGGCTCGTAGAGTTTGATCGTGCCAATGACCTGCCGGTTTTCACCCACCAGCGGGATCACCAGCGAGGAGCCGAGCTTGCAATGCGGGCTCAGCGAGCACTGGAACGGGACTTCATTGCCGTCGGCAAAAATCACCTCGTTGCAGGTGATGGCGTGGAGGGTGTGCTGCGACGCAATCGGGGTGCCGGTCAGATGGTGGTCGGCACCGATGCCGATGAAAGCCAAGATTTTCTCGCGGTCGGTGATGGCCACCGCACCGACACCGGTTTGTTCATAAATGATGCGCGCCACACGCATGCTGTTTTCCTGGTCGAAACCATCGCGCAACACGCCGTCCACATGCGCGGCGATCTCCAGCGCCTTGGCCGAGAACGCGCGCGACTGGCGGTCAATGCTGTCGCGCCGATCCAGCAGGATCTTGACAAACACCGCCGCACCGGCCGAGTTGGCAATGAGTTCGGGCAGTGCAATCAGGGTGACGATTTGCAGCGCTTCGTCGAATGGTCGCGACAGCGCCAGATCAATGCCCAACTCGATCAGGATGGTGACAAAGGTCAACCCACCGGCCAGCAAGGGGCTGAACAGCAGCCGCGTCTTGCCACGCTTGATCAAATAGCGGTGGGTCAGGCCACCCGCCAGCCCTTGCATCACGATGTCAATGGAGGCGGCCAGACCAAAGGAGCCGCCCAGGGTGTAGCGGTGCAGCCCCCCCGTAATGCCAACCGCCAGGCCCACCACCGGCCCACCGAGCAAACCGCCCAGCACGGCCCCAATCGCCGGAGTGTTGGCGATGGCATTGCCACTGACCACGGGCAGCCCGAGCAAGGTCCCCATGATGCAGAAGGCCGAGAAAATCACATAACAGGCGATCCGGTGGGGCCAGCGGATGCTGGCCCGGGTCAGTGGGATGAACAAGCGTGTCCGGCTCAGCGCATACGCCACCACCAGATAGACGCACATCTGCTGCAGCAGCAAGACCGACAGTGAGGCAATCGATTGCAAGTTCAACGCGGAACCCTTTGCGGTACGGGTGAGGCAGCGGCTTGTGTCAAGGCGCCCAGCAAATGCACTCGGGCTCGGGGTCAGCTGCCACCGACGGTATCGGTGCCAACATTTTCAGGGCCAAGCCGCCACAGGAGGTTTCACGGTATTTGGGATTCATGTCTTTGCCAACTTCAAACATCACCTCAATCACTTTGTCGAGGGGAACAATCGGTTCGCTGGTACGACACAGCGCCATGCGCGCCGCATTGATGGCCTTGACCGCACCCATCGCATTGCGCTCGATACAGGGGATTTGCACCTGCCCGCCAACCGGGTCACAGGTGAGGCCCAAATTATGTTCCATGGCAATTTCTGCTGCGATGCAGACCTGCTCGGGCGAGCCCCCCAGCAATTCGGCCAGACCGGCGGCAGCCATCGAACACGCCACCCCGACTTCCCCCTGGCAACCCACTTCGGCACCGGAGATCGATGCATTGCGTTTGAACAAGCCCCCAATGGCGGCGGAGGCCAGAAAGAAGCGGTTGCAACTGTCTTCGTCGAGCTTGTGGATGAACTGGTCATAGTAGGCCAGCACCGCCGGCACGATGCCACAGGCACCATTGGTCGGCGCCGTGACCACCCGGCCACCAGCGGCGTTTTCTTCAGACACTGCCAGTGCAAACATATTGACCCAGTCGATGATGTTCATCGGGTCTTTGGACAGTGGCCCGGCCGAGCTCAGACGCCGGTGCAGCGCCACCGCTCTGCGCGGCACACGAAACGGTCCGGGCAACACACCTTCGGTCTTCATGCCGCGCTCCATACACTGGGACATCCGCGCCCAGATGTTGCCAAAGTAGCTGCTGATCTCTTGCTGGGTGTGCAGACACAGCTCGTTCTCCAACACCAGACCAGACAGAGACAGACCGGTTCGGCGGCATTGGGCCAGCAGCTCTGCGGCATTGGTATAGGGATACGGGGCAGCGGTCTCTGCGTCATCCGCGTTCGTGGCGCAGCCATCCTCGATGACAAAACCACCCCCAATCGAGTAGTAGTTTTTGTCAAGCAACAGGCGCTCTCCCGCAAAGGCTTTCAGGGTGAGGCCGTTTTCGTGCCTGGGCAGGTTGGAGTGGTGGAAGGTCATGGCCGTGCGCCCGAAATCCACCTCGGGGCCATCCAGCCCCAGCTGGATGCGCTGGGTGCTGCGCACCTTCTGAATCAGGCCGGGGATGGCGCCCACATCAATGGTGTCGGGCAGCTCACCCATCAGGCCCAGCAGCAGCGCCACATCGGTCTTGTGGCCCAGCCCGGTCAGGGCCAGCGAGCCATACACATCGATCACGACCGAAGTGGCTTGGGCCAGTTTGCCCAGCCCGCGCAGATCATCCACAAAACGCCTGGCGGCATTCATCGGGCCCAGGGTGTGGGAGCTGGAGGGGCCGATCCCGACCTTGTAGAGGTGAAACATGCTGATCATGGTGTGAATTCCAGTTTGAAACGGGGGCTCTTGCCTGCGCCACCAACCCAGTTGGCTTGGGGCGCAAAGGCAAAAGGAAGCGTTGGTTGACGATCAGAGACCGAGCAGGGAGTAGAAGATCGCCGACATCGCCACGGCACCAATGAACAGCACCAGGACATTGGTCGGGTTGTTGGCATATTTGCGCATCGACGGCACTTTGCGGATCGCATACATCGGCATCACAAACAGCAGGGCTGCAATGACCGGGCCGCACAGGGATTCGATCATGCCCAGGATGCTCGGGTTAAGTGTGGCCACAGCCCAGATCGTCACGAACATGAACAACATGCTGTAGCGGTTGATGGTCTTGGTGCTGGCAGACTTGTTGCGGCTTTCGAGTTGTTGTGCAATAAAACCGTTCAGGCCTTCACGTGCACCGAGGTAATGGCCGAGGAAGGACTTGGACATCGCAATAAAGGCCACCATCGGCGCGATCAGGGCCACGTAGGGGTTCTGGAACTTGTTGCCGATGTAGGACAGGATAGAAATGTTCTGGTCTTTGGCTGCGGACAGATCGGCCGGAGACAGTGCAAACACACAGCTGAAGACAAAAAACATCACCACCACCACCATCAGCAAAGCGGCATATTTTTCAATGCGATCAGCTTTTTTGACCGCGCTGTTGCCGTATTGCAGCTGTTGCGCCACCGCAAAACGAGAGATCACCGGCGAGTGGTTGAAAGAGAACACCAGCACCGGAATGCTCAGCCACAGCGTCACGCTGAACTTGCTGGCCGACGGCACACCTTGCAGCACCGCGCCATTCCATTCGGGAACCAGGAACAAGCCCAGGCCGATCAGAACAAAAATGAACGGGTAGACCAGCCAGCCCATGACACGCACCACCATCTGCTCACTGGCGCAGACAATGCCGATCAAGCCTGCCGTCAGGACAAACGACAGAAGCACACGTGGCAAGGCTGCCATGCCCATCTGGTGCACCATGAAGGATTCGACCGTGTTGGTCAGGCCAACACCGTAGAGCAACAAGATGGGCAAGATCGTGAAGAAGTAGAGCAGCGTGATCAGCTTGCCAGCCATCGGGCCAAAATGCTCGCCCACCACCTCGGTGATGTCACTGCCCGGTTTGGATGAGGAAAGAATAAAACGGATCAAACCACGATGCGCCAGATACGTCATCGGAAAAGCCAGAAGAGCCATGACCAACAGGGGCCAGATACCGCCCAAACCTGCGTTGATCGGCAGGAACAAGGTGCCCGCACCAATGGCGGTTGCGAACAGGCCCAGAACCCATGTTCTGTCGTGGGCCGTCCAGGATGACTCGGCGACGGGGCGGAACGTGCCGCCGTCTAGGGTGTTGCTGATGGACATAACTACTACTCCTTTTGATGGCCGTGATCGTTGAAGCTGACCTCGGATGCGGCGCAGTGTAGGAATGCCCAAATGGCGTTGTTGGCCTAAATTCGGAGCGGCAGAATAGGCGATGGAATGGTCGATCCAGCGCACGAGCGGCGGCACTCGGCGCACACTTTGTTCATGTCGAACCGGCAGCAAGACCCGCCGTTTGAGGCGGGTGAATCAAGCCATGACAGCGGAGCGGCGTTGCACACGCCCCGGTACTAGCCCCACAGCGCCGGCTCGGGCGCCTGAATCACGCCGTGGCTGTAGCGCATCGGGTGAGCGCTGTCTTTCTTTTGTAACAAGGGGCCGTCGAGGTCCACATAGGCGCAACGCTGCGCCAGCACAAAGGCTGGCGCCATCGCCAGCGAGCTGCCACACATGTTGCCCACCATCAGGCCCAGGCCCAGCCGGGCCGCTTCATCGGCCAAAGCCAGGCCTTCGGTCAGCCCGCCACATTTATCGAGCTTGATGTTGATGTACTGGTAACGCCCCACCAGTTGCGCCAAAGAAGCGCGATCGGTGCAGGATTCGTCCGCTGCCAGGGGCAGCGGTGAGGACAAGCCAGCCAGCTCGGCATCCTGCCCCTTGGGCAGGGGTTGCTCCACCAGTTCGACCCCGGCGGCTGCCAGTGAGGGCAGCAGTTGCCGCAACAGGTCCACCGTCCAGGATTGGTTGGCATCCACCACAATGCGCGCGCTGGGGTGCTCCTGGCGAACCATCTGCACCACATCAAGGTGGCGCTGGGCGTCCACCTTGAGTTTCAACAAAGGGTAGGCGCAGGCTTCCCGGGCCTTGCGCCGGGTGGTGGCCTCGTCGCCCAGGCCCAGGGTGAAGGCGGTGGTGACCGGCTGCCAGGGTGGCAACCCAGCTGCCTGCCACACCGGCACACCCGTTTGTTTGGCGCGCAAGTCCCACAGCGCGCAATCCAGGGCGTTGCGGGCACCACCAGCAGGCAGAATCTCAGCCACCTCGTGATGGCTGAGCCCATCGTGCAAGCGATCTTGCAGCGCTGCGATCTGCGCCACCATACTCTGCGGGGTTTCACCCTCGTAGTCGATACCTGCGGCCTCAGACCAACCACTGTGGCCCGATGCGTCCTGCAAACGCAAGATCATGACCGGCTGGTGGGTGATGACTTCGCGCGAGATCTCGAAGGGCTCGATCATCTCCCAGCGTTCAATCACGGTGTCGCAGTGCATCATGGCGCCAACAAGGCCTGGGCCAGAACTGCCACACCCCCACGCAAGGGGTCCACCACCGGCAACTGCAAGCGCGCTGACAAGGCGCTGGCGTAGCTGGCCCAGTCGGCATCCGACAGGCTCGATGAGTTGATGCTCAGGCCAACACAACGCACCTCCCGGTTGGTCAAACGCGCCGCTTCGACATAGCGATCAATCGCCACCTGCAGATCGGGGATGGGAAAGTCGGGGTAGGTTTCGATGGTGTCGCGCGACGGGTCGTGGCACAGCACCAGGGCATCGGGTTGTGAACCATGCAACAGGCCCAGCGTTACACCGGCATAGGCGGGGTGGAACAACGCGCCCTGCCCTTCAATCACGTCCCAATGGCCGGGCGCGTTGTCCGGCGAGAGCTGTTCTGCGGCACCCGCGACAAAGTCGGCAATCACTGCGTCAATGGCGACCCCGGCACCGGCAATCATCACACCGGTCTGACCGGTGGCCCGGAAGGTGGCTGCCACACCTTGCTGATGCAAGGCCTGGGTCAAGGCCAGGGCGGTGTATTTCTTGCCCAGGGCGCAGTCGGTGCCAACCGTCAGCACCCGTTTGCCGCTGCGTTTTCTGCCGGTACCGGCAGGAAAACTCTGGTCCGAGTGGCGCACATCAATCAGCCGCCCGCCGCCGCGCTGGGCTGCCTGCACCAGGCTGGGGAACGAACTCAAGCGGGAGTGCTGACCGCTCACTACGTCCAGGCCTGCCTCCAGCGCGGCCTCCAGCTCCGACAGCCACTGCGGTGGCAATACACCACCCACCGCCGCCACACCAATCACAATCGACCCGGCGCCTTGGCGCGCTGCCTCAGCGGGTGACAACCTGGGCAAGTCCAGGCTGACCGTGGCCTCGGGCAGGCTCCACTCACCCAGCACATCCGAGCGGCACCAGTCACGCAGGCCAAACGCCGTTTTGGCGTCAGATTTCAGCGCCACATCGCCCAGGAACAACAGATAGGGTTTTCGGAGTTGGTGCATGGGGAGTCCGTCTCATCAAAAAGGGGCATTGACCATGGCAGACGCCCAGGGTCTTGGTGGGAACAAGAATAAAGGTTTTTCGGCCACACACGGGCTACCCTCCCGCCATCTATCCCCTGTTGAACAACACCGGCGACCTGTCACACCCGGCACCGGCTTGCTCTACCCCTTGGGGGATAGACGGCCCGCCACCCGCCAGAGCCACCGATCACCGATCACCGATCACCGATAGGGCATCAGTTCGGTGGCCGAATGGCACCTGGCAATGGGTGTCACTGGCGCGGTGTCGCCTCCAGCAAAAACGCACGGCGGTTGGGTGGCGGAACACTCTGGTAGGCCTCCAGCGGGTCGGCCTGCCCGTCAGGCACCGCATACGGAATGCAGTTGATGAACAGGGAGAACAGTTCGGCCTGGGAGCTGATGTCGAGCTTGCGATGGATGTTCTTGCGGTGGATCTTGATCGTGCCTTCGGTGGTGCTGATCCGCTGCGCGGTCAGCGCCGATGAATAACCGCTGATCATGTAGAACAGCACCTGGCGCTCGCGCTGTGTCAGCAGCGAACTGGCAAAGTTCTCGATGGTGCTCTGCACCTTGCGGTGGGTCAGGGTGTCGATGTCACGTTGTGAAGTCGCCACCGTGAGCTCATGGTGCTTGGCAGCGGACGAAAAAATCAGCGGCAGCAACATGTTGATGGCAACCATGTCCTCCAGCTCGAACTTGGCATGACGGATGCTGCGCTCGATGAAAATGTTCAACGCCGTGTCCTCGTTGATGCGCCACAGCAGGTCAATCGAGTCCGACAAGCCAATCTGTGAATAAAACACCCGGTAGAACTCACTCTCGTAAAAGTCGTCGGGGGCAATATCACGCAGCCAGTAGATGCCACTGGGGCAACCCTGGGCAAACAGCTGGTAATTCGGGCACAACACATACGGCCCGGACAGGTAGGCATCTTCTGGCAGAGCCCGCTCCTGCGGGTTGAAGCGATGCACGATCCGGCGCGGTCGCTGCGCACGGTGGTAGACCATCACACCACCGGAATCAATGGCACAAACCGTACCCAGCAAATTGAGTACCGCGTCAAACCAGTGGGCGCTGCCAATGGCATCTGTCATTTTGGCCATGGCCGCCACCAGGGCGGGGCTCAATGGCAAAGACAGCTGGGAGCGATAAGGTTCTTGCATGGCACTTGAGTTTAGTGGCTGTCCCGGGGCGGTGAGGCACCCATAAAACCTCGCATGCCCTGAACTCGGTCGACTGCTTTGTCAGCACATCAAGGTGTTTGGGGGCACCGTTATGACCTTTGCCTGGTTTTTAAGCACCCTCCGCCAAGCCAGGACTGGCGCGGGTTCTGGCAGTTGTTCAGCAGCTTGTCCACAGCTTTGGTCCCGCCTTTTGGGGACAAGGCAGCGCGTCATGCCTCAGCTGATCGTCAGAGAGGTCCCTCTGGCGCCTGCGGTAAGCTCAACCCATGTCTCAAACCCACGTCCGCAAGCTGTTTTCCCAACGTCCGTTCATGCGTTTCTGGTTCGCCCGTCTGGCGGGTGTCAGTGCCAATCAGATGCTGATGGTGGCGGTGGCCTGGCACATGTACGACATCACCTCCAGTGCCTGGGATCTGGGCCTGGTGGGTCTGTTCCAGTTTGTGCCCGCCCTGCTGCTGATGTTGCCCGCCGGGCATGTGGCCGACCGGTTCCATCGTGCCCGCATCTTTGCGGCATGCCTGGGGCTCCAGGGCATGGTGGCCTTGGTGTTGATTGCTGCCACCCAGTTCCACTTTGCCTCGCGCGAGTTGATCTTGGGGATCTCGATCCTGCTCGGGGTGGCGCGGGCTTTTCAGATGCCGGCCCAACAAGCCTTGGTGCCACAACTGGTGCCGCAACACCTGTTGCAAAGCGCGGTGGCCATGAGCTCCAGCGGCATGCAGGTGGCAATCATTGGTGGGCCCGCGCTGGGAGGGCTGCTGTACACCAACGGTGCCACCACGGTGTATGTCACCTGTGCCGTGCTGCTGCTGATAGCGGCAACACTGGCCCTGATGGTGCGTTACCAACATCAGGTGAACCCGTTGAACGCGACCTGGCAAACCGTGCTGGCCGGTTTTTCGTTTGTCTGGCAACACAAGGTGATCCTGGGCGCAACCTCTCTGGACCTCTTTGCGGTGCTGCTTGGGGGAGCCACCGCCTTGTTGCCGATTTATGCCCGCGACATCCTGCACACCGGCCCGGTTGGTCTGGGGGTCTTGCGCTCGGCACCGGCGGTAGGCGCCCTGTGTATGTCGCTGGCCATCATGCGCTGGCCATTGGCCCGGCATGTGGGGCGCCACCTGCTGGTGGCGGTCGCGGTGTTTGGTGTTGCCACCCTGGTGTTTGGTTTGTCCAGCCATTTTGGGCTGTCACTGATGGCCCTGGTGGTGACCGGTGCGGCCGACAGTGTCAGTGTGGTGATCCGCTCCACCCTGGTTCAGTTGGAGACACCCAACGAGATGCGGGGCCGGGTGTCGGCGGTCAACTCGATGTTCATCGGTGCCTCCAACCAGCTGGGGGAGTTCGAGTCAGGCGCCACCGCCGCCCTGTTTGGCGCTGTGGGCTCCGTCGTGCTGGGAGGTGCTGGCACCGTGTTGATCGCAGCATCTTGGCTCAAACTGTTCCCAAGCCTGGCCCGCCGTGACCACATGCAGGTTTGACAGCCGGCGCCAGGCACCAAGGCCGCCCGGATGCTCTAGAAAACAGAGCTATCAGCCCTTTTAGGTATTGGGCCAGAGGCCGATTTTTTCAAAATTATCCGGATGGAGGCGCCCGGTGTGTGGCTGGATAGAAAAGCGTCGCCGGGCCTCACGCTGCCAGGCTGGGCTGCATCGCGCCGATCAACAGCGGCGCAAACTCGGCCAGCGGCATCGGGATACGGATGATGTTTTGTTCTTCCAGAAAACGCGCTTCCATGCGGGTCGGCTCGTTTGGCAACACCGCCCAATGCTGGTCGCTGGAGCGTTTCATGATCTGGCGTGCAAACGAGCGGGTCAGTTGGTCGTCAAAACGGCAGCCCAGAAACAGAAAGTGGCGCCCGCTGCGCCAGGTCTGCACCTGGGGCGGGATCGGCGTCTGGATGTCGATCTCGGTCAACACCTCCACGTAGTCGCTGTCCGACACCAGGTAGTTGCCTGCGGGGCTGTGTGCACCCCAGGGTTTGTAGAGCAGACGCCCAGGCGCATCTGACAGCTCGGCCAGCGGTGTGCCGTCTGCCGCGTAGGCACCGGTCCACTGGCCAAAGTGTTCGGACTGCGACAGCCCCTGCACCTGCACCCAGGACTGGCTGCTCTGCACCAGCGCGCTGGCAAAACTGTCGTCGTACCAGGTATCCACCCACAGCTTGGCGCCACTGCTGGCCAGCGCCAATTGCAGGGCCGAGGGGCTGGGTGTGGTGGCAAAAGCCTCGTTCATCAGGTGCACCACCGACTTGCGGTGTTTGAAGTTCTCGATGAACTGGGCGGTTTGCGTCAGGCGCTTGCGTATCTTGTGCGGCACACTGACCTTGGCCGTCATGCTCTCGGCCAGCGCCAGCGGAGTTTTCGGCACCGCCACATCGCTGCACAGCGACAACATCTCTGGCCCCATGTAAGGGATGACCGAGCCGGTGGCCAGCTGGCTGGCAATGTCGTTGATCAGATCAGTCATAAAGTACTTTCAATAGTGACAGAAGGGGGTTTCTTAGCCAGACATGCCGAGGAACTGGCTTTGCCAGGCCGCTGGCATGGCCCCCTGAGGGGGCTGAAGGCCGCGGCTCCAAACCTGCCTGCGCAGGTTTGGACGTGCCTGCAGTGACGCAGGCTGTGACTGCGTCCCCCAGCGCATACGCGCAGCGAGCAAGCAACGGGGGTGTTCATCAATAGATCGCCGCACCGGCGCCGACATTGGAAGCCGTGTCCTTGAGCGTCTTGACGATGTACTGCACCTGTTCTTCGTCCAGCCCAGTGTGCAGAGGCAGCGCCAGCGCGCGGTCGCCGATACGTTCGGTGTCGATCAGCAGACCACGCGGCTGCCCAGTGGTCTCGCTCGTGTTCATGTAATAAAACTGCTGGTGTAACGGGTGGCTGTAGGCGGCAGACTCGATGCCGCAGGACAGCAGGTCATCCATCATCTGGGCGCGTGTGCTGCCCGAGAAACGTTTGCCCAGGTGCACCACGTAGAGCATCCAGTGCACCTCGTGTACGCCCTGGCCGATGTAGGGCGGCTTGATGCCTTCAAAACTCTGCATCTGCTCGTGGTACCAGGCCACCACCTGCTGGCGCGCAGCCAGCCGATCATCCAACCCAGCCAGCTGCGCCAGACCGAGTGCGGCGGTGAGTTCACTCATGCCCGCCTGCAGGGGCACCCGTGCGCCGACCGACACCGAGGCACGATCGACCAAGCGACGCTGGCGCAGGTAACGCAGCTCATGCACCAGCGTATCGTCATCGGTGACCAGCATGCCGCCCTCACCGGTGCACAAGGCACAGGGTGCTGAGAAATCAAACACCGACACATCACCAAAGCTGCCCACGGCCCGCCCCTGGTAGCGCGAGCCCAGGGCCTCGGTGCTGTCTTCGATCAGGGCAATGCCATGCGCGTCTGCCAGCTGTCGCAATGCGTCCCAGGCCGCTGGGTGGCCGTTGGTGTTACCTGCCAGCACCGCACGGGTCTGGGGCGTGATCTTGAGGGCGGCTTTTTCGGGGCTCAGGCTGCCAGTCCAGTAGTTGATGTCAGCAAACACTGGCGTGGCCCCGGCCAGGGTGATGGCCTGCGCCACCTGGTGCCAGGTGTGGGCGGTGCAGATCACCTCGTCACCGGGGCCGATGCCCAGCGCACGCAGGGTGATCCAGCAGCCCAAGGTGCCGCTGCCCACCGCCACCGCGTGTTTGCGCCCGGCCCAGTTGGCAAAAGCAGACTCAAACGCCTGGACCATCGGGCCGTCACCCCAGCGACCAGACTGCAACACCGCGCGCACCAGATCGAGCTCGCGCGTGCCACATTCGGGCTCAAACAGGGGGATGACGTCGATGTCCATGGCGTGGGTCAATCCTGCGTCAGGATCAGCGCCGTGGCCTCTTCGGGCTGCTCGGTGATGGCCCAGCAATGCCCGGTGGAGGTGGCCAGGTAAATGCTGCGCGCACCACAGCGCAGCGCGGCGGTTTCACCCCGCATGTCCATCGCGTCCACCACCACCACACGTTGCTCCGGGTGACTGGCGCGCCAACTGGCAGCCGCCTCGCGCACGCTGGCGGCCGAGGCCAACAGCTGCGCGGCGCTGTGTAAATCGTCCTGGGTGATGGCCATCGTCAATCACCCGCGTCTTCTATCAAGGCAAGGCGGCGCGCCTCCACCGTGATCGGCAGCGGGGTGTCGGCGGGCATCTCGGGCAGATCAAACTGCCAGCCGTTGCCCAGGGTCACCACCCCTCCCCACATGCCGGGATTGGCCATGGCCACAATCGGTTCCTCCAGGTCTTTTTTGGCGACATAACCGGTCAACGTGCCTTTGCTGTCTTTGCGGATCATGAGTTTCATGGGTGTGGGTCCTGGTGGGTTTAAAAGGGTTTGGGGGCTTCAGGTCAGCGTCAGTTCGTCCTGCAGCAGCGGGGCCAGCAGGGGTGGCAATTCGCGCAGCACATAGGCCACATCCTCCGGCGTGGTGGTGGCACCCAGCGAGAACCGCACGGCCGCCAGCGCCTCATCGCCCGGCACCCCCATGGCGCGCAGCACATGCGAGGGCTCACTGCCACCCGAGGAACAGGCGGCACCGCTGGAGGCGGCGACATGCAGGCGCTCCAGGCGCTGCAGCACCACATCGACCGACAGGCGGCCAAAACGCAGATAACTGGTGCCGGGCAGGCGCGCTTGGCCCTGGCACCACACCACGGTGCTCGGCAAGGCACCTTGCAGGCCAGCCTCCAGTCTGTCGCGCAGCTCGGCCACCCGCGCCGCCTCGGCCGCCAGATCCCCCAGTAACTCCAGTGCAGCGGCCAGGCCCACAATCCCAGGCAGGTTCTCAGTGCCGCCCCGGCGACCGCGCTCCTGGCTGCCCAGGCTTTGCGGCACCAGCGGCACCCCCTGGCGCAGCAGCAGCGCCCCCACACCCTTGGGGCCACGGAACTTGTGGGCCGACAGCGACACCGCATCAGCCCCACTGCGGGCAAAGTCAAAAGGCAGCTTGCCAATGAACTGGGTGGCATCCAGGTGCAGCAGCGCACCCGCCGCATGTGCCAGATCTACCATCTCGGCCACCGGCATCAACACACCGGTTTCGTTGTTGGCCGCCATCAAGGACACCAGCGCCACATCGGGGCCCAGCATCGCCTTGGCAGCCACCAGATCAAGCTGGCCACTGGGCAGCACAGGGATGAAATCCACCTGCACCCCGTCCGTAGCCAAAGCCTTGGCCAAACGCAGGTGCGCGCTGTGCTCAACACGGCTGAACAACACCCGCTGGCGGCCGGGCGCAGCACCCGTCAGCAGACCACGCACCGCCAGGTGGTTGGATTCGGTGGCGCCGCTGGTGAAGATCACCTCCACCGGCTTGCAGCCCAGCACACGGGCCACGGTGGCACGGGCACTGGCCAGCACCCGTTTGGACTCTTGCCCGGGGCCGTGTTGTGACGAACTGTTGGCCCAGACACCCGTCATCACCGGCAGCATCGCAGCGATGACGCCGGGGGCCAGGGGGGTGGTGGCGTTGTGGTCGAGGTAAATCATGGCAGAAACAGCCGAGGCCTCAGAGCCAGAAGACGCGCTCGGTATCCACACACAGCGCCTCCAGCAAGACCTCCAAGGGCTGGTCTTGCAGCTGCGGCACCCAGGCACTGATCGCATGGTCGCGCGAACTCAGGCTCCAGTGGCCACAAGTCATGGGCATCAGCAAGGCAATGTCGATCACCCCACCCTGCGGGTCCACATGGCGCGAGCAGCAAGGGCTTTGAATCAGAAAACCCTCGCCTTGGGTCGTGACACGCGGGGTGACATACCGGTAGCGCTGGCGCTCACGCAGGGCTCGTTGCAGGCGCAGCTGGATCAGGTCCAGCACCTGGGCCCCGGGCGCCACCTTGACCGCGCTGTCGGTGGTCACACCGGCTCCTCGGTTTCTGGCAGCAGACCCGGCGGGGCCGGTACCAGCTCGATCTCCAGGCAGCCCACCACACAGTCGGCAAACTGCACCAGATACACCGGCTCATTGAGCTCGGGTGCATGGCCAATGTTGACCACCTCACCCACCGTGCCACGCGCAGCCAGCAAGGCATCAGGTTCACGCTCGGGATAACTGCCGTCGTTGACCAGATCGTCCAGCGCAATCACCCGCTGGCCCCAGGCGTAGGCGGGGGCACGCGGTTCCAGACCCGGCAAATTGGATTCAGTCATGGTGTGTCCTCCAGGGGTTGGGCCGAGCCCAGGGTGGCCAATGCGGCGGCTTTGTCGCCCAGTTGCGCCAGCACCTCGGGTGGTAACTTGTCGAGCGTGCAAAGCTCCTTAGCACGCATGCCCACGCGGTGACCAGACTCGATGAAGTCCACCGCGTAGATGTAGTACTGCTGCAAAAAGGTGTTGATGCTGTTCACATATCCGATGTCGCCCTTGTGCACCAGCACGTCACCGATGTCGTAACCCCGGTAGGTGCCGTCGTTGCGCACCACCGAACGCGCGACCACCCGCTCGCCAAAACTGAAACGCGGCGGGTAGGCGGTTTCCAGCTCGTCGTCATCACGGTTGATGTCAGCCATGCTCAACCCCTTCAATGACCCCTACCACCTCACGGCGTGCCTTCACGGCCGCGCGAACCTCCTCATCCGGGTCGTCCTGCAGCTGCTGTAATAGCGCGGGATCGGCGCGCTGGGCGACCTCCCAGCGCACGCGCCAGTCGGTGTCGTGCACCAGTTGAAACAATAGCGGCACCGGCAGACGCTCAGCCACCACACGGCGCACCTCGGGCTCGGCATCGTCAACCAAACGCAGCAGGGCTGGCATGGCCAGGCGCTGCGCCACACACAGGCGCACCGAGCGATCGGGGTCATGAACCATGGTTGGCAAAATCGCCAGCGGCAGCCGCTGTGCCACCCGCTCACGCACACCGTAGTCGGGGTCATGGCGCAAACGCGCCAGTTCAGCCGCGGGCAGCCGATGCGCGACCCGGATGCGTACCTCGCGGTGCGGGTCATCGGCCAGCCGCGCCAGCTGGGTCAATGGCAGGCGCATCGCCACCTGCATGCGCACGGTTTCATCGGGGTCATCCACCAGACCACCCAGCCGGAAGACGCTGACATAACGCGCAGCAATCGCCCGCACCTCGAAATAGGGGTGCGCCAGCTGCCCATCGGCCAGCTCAGGATGCCAACGGAAAAAACGGTCAATACGCCGTGCATACACATCCTGCATACAGGCGTGACCCGGTGCACAACCCTGCCGGTGTGGCAAAGGCCGCAGCGACACAAACTCACACGCGGCACAGTGGATCGGCCCACCCTGCCAATCCTGGGGCGAGATGTCGGTGTCGGACAGGTGTGCGCTGTCTGCGGCCTCGGTGTGGGGGGTGGGGCTCAGCAGCAAGCTCATGGGGTGGCACTCCCCCAGCCACGCAGCGGGTAGTCGGCTGGTGCATCCACCGGTGTGCCGTGTTCATGGCGGCTCAACACATGCCACAACAAGGCCGCACCCACATGGTCTTGCGGGTCCAGGCGGCGCAACTCACCCAGCATCAGCCGGGCCTCGTCCAGCTCACCCAGGCGCAGGTTGAGGTAGGCCAGTCCCTTGAGGGTGAACAGGTAAAAACGCACGGCAGCGTTGTGCCGAGTGGCCTCGTCACCGGGTGGCACATCGCCAAAGTCTGGCCCCAGCGCGGTGCGCGCAATGGCCAAGGCATTCTCGCCCATGCCCTTTGCCTGATTGATCTGATGACTATAAAAATAGTAGCGATACAAAGCAATCACCGGGGCCGGGTGGCGGGGCGCGGCGACACGCGCCTGCTCCAGCAGGGCCAGGGCCTGTTGTGGCTTGTCGCGGCAACGCCCTGCCTCGGTGATCAGTGCCTCGACCTGCGGGCTCAGGCCGCCACCAATGACCCCGTCGGCAAAAACCGCCAGGTCATTGGCAAACTGCAGGCGGTCCGCAGGCATGGTGTGGGGGCCGCCGTCAGGACGGCAGCACAGGCGCCACCACCGGGCGACCCCGGCCAATCGCGCTGATGTTGATGTGTGTCACACCCGCCTGAGGGGCGCCCGCGCTGCTGCAGGCGCAGGCCTCCTTGTTGGGGTCGGTGAAACTCAATCCCGACTCGGTGGCGGTCTCGACAAAGTCCATGGTCAGGCCATTGAGCAACAAACGACTCTCAGCCGCCAGAAACAGGCGCACACCGCCCACCTCACACAGCTGCTCGTCGGCAGCGGGCGCCAGCTGGGCGCTGAAGTCGCTGGAGTAGCCGGAGCAGCCACCCGGCATGACCGCCAGCCGCAGGCCTGCGCCTGCGCCCAGGCCAGAAAAGCGCACAACACGGTTGATGAATTTGGCTGCAGCAGGGGTGACGGTGAGGTTGGGCAACATGGCGGGGTGCTTTCAGAAAAATGGCGTCAGACTTCGGTGATGCAGTCGTCCACCGGACAGATGGCCACACACTGCGGGTCGTCAAAGTGGCTTTCGCAGTCGTTGCACTTCTTGGGGTCAATCGCGTAGATGCCGCTCTTGACGCGGATGGCGGCGTTCGGGCACACCGGCTCGCAGGCGTCACACGAGGTGCAGATGTCGGTGTTGATCTTGTGGGTCATGGCTAATCTCCTGTCGGGTTGGCTAATGAAAAAAGGGTCAGGCGGCCAATGCGGTGTAGGCGCCCTGGCGGATGGCGGCGTCACCACGGTGCTGGTGCAACACGGCGCCACTGGCCACGCGGGCGCGGTAGTCGTTGAACCAGTCGAGCGCGGCTTTTTCGATGAATTCACCGACATAAGCGTCCACCGGCTCGACCCCGGCCAACATCAGCTCGTCACGCGGGCAGGCGCCGATCTTGGCCACCAGCACCGCGTGGCAGTCGTTGATGGCGCGCACCACCGAAGGCAGTTGCTCGTCGTCACCGGCGCCGCCCTGGCAGTACTGGTCCACCCGCCGGTGACCCACAAAATGGGCCTTGGCGGCTGAGACCTCATAGACCTGGAACTCGGTCACATGACCAAAATGTTCGTTGACACGCCCGCCGCCCTTGGTGGCCACAGCCACCAGCACGGTAAGGTCCTGCGCGGCCTGCAGCGCACTAGACGCCGCCAGGGCCTGCTGTTTGGCGGCCTGCTGGGCGCTGCGCTCCTGCTCCACCTTGTCCTGGTAGGCCTTGCGTTTTTCGAGGTCGTAGACCACCTCCATCGCATCAAGCTTGTCTAGGGTGAACTCGTCGCTGCGGTCTTCACCGAGCAGGCCCACCGCGTCGGCGCGGCACTGGCGGCAGTGGCGCATCAGGTTGGCGCCGCCCATGCAGGCATCCTGCACCGCTTTGAGTTCCTGGGCGCTGGGGCCGCGCTGGCCGGTCAGGCCAAACACGGTGCCGTGTTCGGGCTCGGAGATCAGCGGCATGATGTTGTGCAGGAACGCACCGCGTTTTTTCACCTCGCGGTTCACATCCATCAGGTGCTGGTCATTGATGCCGGGGATCAGCACCGAGTTGACCTTGGTGAGCACACCACGTGCGGTGAGCATCTCCAGGCCCAGCATCTGGCGCTGGTGCAACACGGTAGCGGCCTCGATACCGGTCAGCCGTTTGTGGTTCCAGAAAATCCAAGGGTAGATCTTGGCGCCGATCTCGGGGTCCACCATGTTGATGGTGATCGTCACGTGGTCAATGTTGTGCTGGCAGATCTCGTCCACCAGGTCGGGCAACGCCAGCCCGTTGGTCGAGAGACACAGCTTGATGTCGGGTGCCCTCGCTGTGAGCATGCGCATGGTGTCAAAGGTCTTCTTCGGATTGGCCAGCGCGTCGCCAGGGCCGGCAATACCGAGCACCGTCATCTGCGGGATGGCGCTGGCCACAGCCACCACCTTCTTCACAGCCTGCTCGGGCGTGAGCTTTTGCGACACCACACCCGGGCGCGACTCGTTGCTGCAGTCGTACTTGCGGTTGCAGTAATTGCACTGGATGTTGCAGGCTGGCGCCACCGCCACATGCATGCGAGCAAAGTGGTGGTGGGCTTCCTCGGAGTAACAGGGGTGGTTCTTGACCTTGTCCCAGACCTCGGCCGGCATGTCCTGCGGACCGTCGGACGAACCGCAACTGGCCTTGCCCTCACCCCCGGTGGTACTGCAGCCACCACCGTTTGAGGCCAGTTCGAGCTTGATCTTCAGAGGTTTGAGCTGACCCATGCTGACATAGGTCGTGCCGGGTTGGTTACCGGTGAGCGCGCTTGTTGGCATGGAAACCCTTCATGCGGTCGACCGTGACCGCTTTGGGCTTGATTAGCGATATCCATGCCACGCCAAAACACCGGGTTTTGGCTGGATTTTGTCGGTTGTGACACACCCGACCCGGCGCGGCCAGAGCTACTTTGCGGGCGGCTTGTCAGTGATGCGACAAAGCTGACACAGCGCCGGACAGGGGTTCAGGCCTTGGTATGGAGGAAGCTGACGAACTCGCGGTCAGCGGACAGGATGTGGCGGGCCACCACTTCCTGGGTCAGGTACACAAACAGGTCGCCGATCAACAAGTGGCCACTCTTGAACTGCGCCACCAGCGTGTGCCCTTGGGCCAGCAGCTCACGGTGCAGTTTGGCGTGCTCAGCCGCAGCGGGATAAGCAGACTGGAACAACAGCACTTCTTCTTCCAGAAAATGCTCCCCGATGTCGGCCACAAAAGCATCCATCCGGTCGGCCAGACTGGCTGCGTTCTGCCCGGACAGGATCAGCCCCAGGATGTCGTTCGCCTCGGCAAACAGTTTGCGGTGGTGTGTGTCCATGACCGCGTAGCCACTCTCATAACTGGCATGCCAGACCAGCTGCACCAGCTTGCCGGGTGCCGACGCCGTGTGTTTGCCCGTCTGCGCCAACCGCACCCGGTTGCGGCCTTCCTGTTTGGCAATGTAGAGCGCGGCGTCGGCCGCACTGAGCAGGCCGGACGCGTCCGCGTAATGCGCGTCCGCCATGGCCGCCACCCCCAAGCTCACGGTCAGCCGCCCCAAAGGCGACTTGGCGTGGGGCAGGTTCAGCCGCTCAACCGATTGGCGCACCGCCTCGGCCAGACGCAGGCCGTCCTGGGCCTGGGTGTTGGGCAGGATCAGCAGGAACTCTTCGCCACCATAACGCGCCGCCAAATCTCCCGCGCGGCGCATGCCGGACTGGATCACCTCCGCAATCTGGCGCAGGCAGGCATCACCGGCCGGGTGGCCATAGTGGTCGTTGTAGAGTTTGAAGTGGTCGATGTCGATCATCACCAAGGCAAACGGCTGACCCGAGCGTTTGAACCGGGCCCACTCCTGGGCCAGCACATGGTTCAGATGGCGGCGATTGGCCAGACCGGTGAGTTCATCCTGGGTGGCCAGCTGGCGGTTCTGGTCGTCGGATCGGTCCTTGGACATCAGCACAAAACCAATCGACAGCAGGACCAGGGTCAGCAACACCCCCAGCAAACTGATGACCTGAACCGGATTGCTACCGGTGGTGTCGAGCATCCCGACCAAGCCGGTGCGCATCACCTCCAGCACCCGAAAACTCAGCAGCGCCATGGCCATCACCAGCCCGGTCATCAGAAAGTACTGGCCACGCCCCGGGGTGTGGCGACGGCTCTGCAACATCAACCCCAAAGCCAAGCCGCCCTGGAACACCGAGATCAAACTGACCACCAGCGACCGGTAGGTGGCGTGCTCAAAAAGAAGCACAAAAGCCACCGTCTCGGCCACCACCGGGCCCCAGATCAGCAGCCGGGGTGCGCGCCGCCGGTAAAACTCAAACAAGCCTTCGGCAAACAAGGCCCAGGCACTGGCCCGCAGCACAATGACCACCAACAAACCAGCAAACTGCCCCAGGTTGCCAACCTGGCTGAGAAACACATAAGACGCAATGTGCACCCCCAGCCCGGCAGCCCAGTACCGCATGCCATCACGCTGGTCCTGATGCGCCACCACAGCCACCGACAAGGCCAGCACGGTACCCGTTAGAACAATGACCAAAAGCAAAGTGTGGATGTCAGCTGTCATGCGCCTATTGTCCCGCAAGGCTGCTATGACATTTGAAGTCCATCACGTGTTGCCGGAATCTGGTGAAGCAGGAGGTTTTCGGGCCTGGATGGTTTGTTTTATGGGATCGATCCCGCCTTGTGTGCGCTTCGTGACGCTCTGGCTTGGAAAACCGGGACAAGCTCAGATGGTTTGACCATTGTGGGTGGCAGGAGATGGGTAGGGGTTGGAACTCGATACAAGGAATCCAAAGGCAAGAAGAGGCAGACGACCGAGATGCAGCGCTTGCGGGCGTTCAAGCACGCGGTCCAGCGGGCTATAGTTTCCAGTTCTATACAACCTTAAATGTCCTTTTCTCGATCACAAACTATGCTCTCTGACTTTCGTTTGAACACGACTCGCCTTGCGATTCGCCCGGTGACTCCGGCAGATCGCGACGATCTGGTGTCGTTAGAAGCGAGTCCAGAAGTAATGCAGTACCTCAACGGTGGGCGCCCGGTGCCTGAAGAGGGCCTAGCGGACAGCGATTTTCTGACGCCCCGAGGAACCGAAGCAGGGGTTCTCGCCGCACATGAAAGTGCAACAGGGCGGTTTGTTGGCTGGTTTGGTTTCTTTGACGAAGGTGTCCACAAAGGTCTGCGTACTGCTGAGCTCGGTTATCGCCTGTCTCTCTGGGCTTGGGGTCAGGGCTATGCGACGGAAGGAACCAAGGCCTTGATCGCTGCTGCCTTCGATCAATGGGGCTTCGATTGTGTACGGGCTCAGACGATGACGGTCAATTTAGGGTCGCGCCGGGTCTTGGAGAAAGCAGGTTTTCACCTCGTGGATACGGTGTTTCCTGACTTTCCAGACCCTGTACCAGGACAAGAGCAGGGCGAGGTGATCTATGAGATCCGGCGAGGAACAGTGGCCACGACGGAGTTGTAGCGGGCTACTCACGACCCCGCGCGCTCATACGGTCCTGAGCGCGTTCCTTGACACTTCGGGTTAACTGGTTGCCTGTCTCGGACACACAGCAACAGATTGCCTCTTCACGGCGCTTGCTTCGTGCAAGACAGACTGTGCCAACGTCAACCCTGCGTATTTAGTTACCGGGATAGAGCGTCGCCTCCGACCGCTAACAGCATCAAGCTGACTTGTCTCCACCTTCGCAGCATCCAGATGTGTTGAAGGCGGGTGGTGGGGTTGCCGGGCGCAGAACCCATTCGCGTGATGACGCAGACAGCACACCAACACGGGTGGCGACACCCGAACAAGCAGCCCACCCATGCCGTCGCCCGCGAGGGGGCCGGAGAACGGTAACCCCGCCGCCCGCCTGGCGCCACGCTAACCCAGCAGGCAAAAGCCAAAGATACTTCGTAATCAATAGCTACAAGCCCTTAATCCAAAAGGGTTTCAGGCCACTTTTAATGTCTAAGCTGCGCAGTAGCCTCTCACACTTTCGAGTCCAAACAACGGGCGTTCACCCAGCAGGGTGCCCATCACATTCAAGCGAAGCACCGCCTGAAACAAATGACAAGCTGCCCGCTGCCTGACCCCGGCGCGACTTGACCTAACGCAAACACCGGACAGAGTGAACCCCCCATACTCTCTAGGGTTTACCCTATTCTCACCGCGTCACTTTTGACAACGCCGGATGCGGCAGTTCGACTCACAAAGCCGTTGCTGATTCGTCCGGACAGATGGAAGCTGCCATGGATCAACTACCGGTTTTCCTTCACGCCCTGCTCGACCAGACCGGGGTGATCCATTTCTCCCTGGGTAATCTGGTCATGATCCTGGTCGGTGCGACCATGATCTATCTGGCGATCACCAAACACTACGAACCCTTGCTGCTGATCGGCATCGGTTTCTCGTGCATCGTCGCCAACGTGCCCGGCCCGCCGGACGATGTGCCGGGCGGACAGGCGATCTCAGCACTGCTGTACGTGGTGAAAGAAGGCGGCCTGTTCCACTACGCCTACGAAGGTGTGGCCAAGCTGATCATTCCGCCGCTAATCTTTCTGGGCGTGGGTGCCATGACCGACTTCGGCCCGATGATCGCCAACCCCAAGCTGGTGATTCTGGGTGCGGGTGCCCACCTGGGCATTTTTGTGGCGCTGATTCTGGCAAAGCTGTTGGGCTTCAGCCTGGCCGAGGCCGGTGCCATTGGCATCATCGGTGGTGCCGATGGCCCGATGGCGATTTTTGTCACCATGAAACTGGCGCCCCATCTGCTCGGGCCGGTGTCGGTGGCGGCGTATTCCTACATGGCGCTGATGCCGATGATCCAGCCACCCGTGATGCGCCTGCTCACCACCAAGGCCGAGCGCCAAATCAGCATGGCCGATCTGCGCAAGGTCACCAAACTCGAAAAGATCGCCTTCCCGGTGGTCATTGCCATTGTGGTCAACCTGTTCTTCCCGCCGGTGGCGCCCCTGATCACCATGCTGATGTTTGGCAACCTGCTCAAAGAAGTGGGTGTGACCGAGCGCCTGGCCAAAACCGCGGCCGGTGGCCTGATGAACGTCATCATCTTGATCCTGACGGTGGCCATTGGCTCGACCATGGCCGCCGACAAATTCCTGACCTGGCAGACGCTGCAGATCGTGGGTCTGGGCCTGGTGGCCTTCATGTTTGGCACCGGTTCGGGCGTGGTCACGGCCAAGATCATGAACCTGTTCCTCAAGGTCAAGATCAACCCGCTGATCGGCTCGGCCGGCATCGCCTCGGTGCCAATTGCGGCGCGGGTCTCACACATCGTGGCGCATGAGGAAAACCCGAAGAACTTCCTGATCTACCACGCCATGGGCCCGAACCTGGCGGGGGTGTTTGGCACCGCGATCTCGGGCGGCATCATGCTGGCGCTGATTGGCGTGGTTTAAGGAGCATCCCTCATGACGACCGCCCTGATCCCCGACACGCTGCAAGGCGCCCTGATCCTCAGTTTGATCGACTTTTTGCTGAGTTTTGTGATCATTTCATTCATCGGGCTGCTGCTCACCGGCTTTCCGCTGCTCAACCGCGTCGCTGCCTGGCTGGACACACGCCGCAAGCTTGACAAGGTCAAAGTCACCACGCCCCAAGCGCCAGCCCCATCGGTGACGAGCCAAGACACGCCGGAGGAAGACATCGCCGCCATCATGGCAGCCGTGGCCGCCGTGATCAAAGGTGAGCACCATATCTTGCATATCGGACCCACGCAGCATGGTGCCAACTGGGTCGCAGCAGGCCGTCAGGCGCAACACGGATCACACCAGCCACCACGCGTACCCGGACGGTGAGTCCAGCCTGCGGTGGGGCCCTGTCCGCCTGGCGCCACGCAAAGCCAAGCGTTCAAAAACTACGTAAAAAATAGCTGCCAGCCCT
The DNA here is from genome assembly GCF_018619435.1 of Rhodoferax sp. U11-2br. GTDB lineage: Bacteria > Pseudomonadota > Gammaproteobacteria > Burkholderiales > Burkholderiaceae_C > Rhodoferax. The sequence continues at coordinate 54,638 of NZ_JAHFZF010000007.1, forward strand.
TATTCAAAAAGGGCTAGAGGCCAATTCTGCTTATAAAACAGCCTTGAGCCCAAGCCTCAGAACTTGCGCACCTCGATGCCGTTTTTCTGCAAGGCATACCCCATCTGGCGGGGTGAGATTTTCAGCAGCCGGGCTGCCTTGGCCTGGACCCAGCCGCAGCGCTCCATGGCCCAGATCAGGCGCTCGCGTTCACCCTCGGGTTTGCCGTCGTTGTCGGGCGCTGCGGCAGGTGCCGGGCTGCTGGCGCTGGCCACATCTTCGGCAGGGGCGCTGTCTGGAGCAGTAGCGGCCGGTGCGGGTGGCACGGCGCGGGCGGGCACCGGACCTTCCACCACCGGGATCTCACTGATGCGCTGCGGGGTGACGGCGTCCAGCCGCTCGATGTGGTGCAGTACCTGGGTCAGGCAGCCGTTGCCCTGGCATGGGAAGGCCAGGTTGGTGATGGCATCGTCGTGCGCCATGGTGGCGGTGCGCTCCACACAGTTCTCCAGCTCGCGCACATTGCCGGGCCAGTAACAGCTGGTGAGCACGCGCATGGCGGCCGGGCTGAACTGGGTGTTGCGACCGTTTTCCTTGTTGAAGCGGTCCAGAAACAGCTTGGCCATGGCGGGAATGTCTTCGCGGCGCTCACGCAGCGGCGGCAGCTGGATGCTGACCACATTGATGCGGTAGTACAGGTCAGCGCGGAACTCACCGGCCTGCACCATGCGCTCGAGGTTGCGGTTGGTGGCCAGGATCAGCCGCACATCGACCTTGACACTGGTGGAGCCCCCCACGCGCTCAAACTCGCGCTCCTGCAGCACCCGCAGCAGCTTGGCCTGGAAGGACGGCGAGATGTCACCAATCTCGTCCAGAAATAACGTGCCGCCGTGTGACATCTCAAAACGCCCCTTGCGCTGGCCCTGGGCACCGGTGAACGAGCCTTTTTCGTGGCCAAACAGCTCACTCTCGAGCAGCGACTCGGTCAGCGCGGCGCAGTTCACACGTACAAAGGCTTCACGTTTGCGGGGCGACAGGTTGTGCAGGGCGCGGGCAATCACCTCCTTGCCGGTGCCGCTTTCACCGCGCAGCAGCACCGTGGTGCGTGATGGCGCCACCTGGTGCACCTGCTCAAACACCTGCTGCATCGGTTTGGACAGGCCCACCACCTGGTCGATCTGGTGCAGCGGCTTGAGCTCCTTGCTCATGCGGCGCACCTCGTCCTGCAGGGAGTCGTGGGCCGCCGCGACACTGCGGTGCAGCAGCAGCGCCTGGCCCATCAGGGTGGCCACCATCTTGAGCAGGCGCAGGTCGTTGGAGAAGCTGCGCTGCTCGCCCGGGTTCAGGCAGTCAATGGCCAGCACACCAAAGGTGCGCCGGTCGGCGCTGATGGGGGTCACCAGCATCGCAATCGGGATGTCAGGGGTCTGATCGGCGCCACCGGTGCGGTTCAGGAACAGCGGCTCGGTACGCACATTGGGTACCACCACCTGGATGCCGTTGGCATACACCCGCCCGACAATGCCTTCGCCTGACTGAAAGTGCAGGCGCTGCTGCTCCTCACGGGTCAAGCCCACGGCGCACAAACCGTGCAAGCCACCTTCGGTTTCGCCCAGCACCACAAAGGCACGCCGCCAGTCGTAAGCGTGCATCAGGTAATTGAGCGCCTCGCGAAAGGTCTTGGCCACGTCCAGCGACATCGCCAATGTCTTGCTGACTTCATAGATCGCATTCAGCTCGCGCTGAGAGTCATTTGTCTGTGTGTTCACCATATGAAACTCCGTGTGACGCAATGCGGTACCTCTGCACAGGCCCTGGCACCAGTTCAAGCAATAAACGCACCAGCAACAGGGTTTTGCCAGCCGGTTGCGCGGTGATGGCGAGCGTTCACGACAAACATGACAAGGCCGCCGACATTGACTGGCGCCAACTGACAAAAACAACAAACCCACAGGCCCAAAGTGCCTGCCAGGCGCCCATTTGGCGTGGCACCGAAATTGCGGACGGGGGCTGTCACCCCTTTTTTGGAGCAGCCCATGTCAGAGTCCCGCCAAGCCAAGCCCGCCACCCGCTCGGCCCAGCCTGTGTACCTGGACTACGCGGCCACCACCCCGGTGGATCGGCGTGTGGCGGCCAAGATGGTGCCGTACTTGACCGAAATTTATGGCAACCCGGCCAGCCGTTCCCACGCCTATGGCTGGGCAGCCGACGAGGCGGTGGAGCTGGCACGCGAACAGGTGTGTGCGCTGATCAATGCCGACCCGCGCGAAATCGCCTGGACCTCGGGCGCCACCGAGTCGAACAACCTGGCGATCAAAGGCGCGGCCCATTTCCACAAAAGCAAAGGCAAACACCTGGTCACCGTGGCCACCGAACACAAGGCGGTGCTCGACAGCATGCGCGAGCTGGAGCGTGAAGGTTTTGAGGTGACGGTGCTGCCGGTGTTGCCCAGCGGCTTGTTGGACCACGCGGTGTTTGAGGCGGCACTGCGCCCCGATACGGTGCTGGCCAGCGTGATGTATGTCAATAACGAGACCGGGGTGATCCAGGATGTGGCCGCTCTTGGTGCAATCTGCCGCGCCAAAGGTGTGTTATTCCATGTGGATGCGGCGCAGGCCGCAGGCAAGGTGCCGATTGATCTGGCGCAGCAGCCCATCGATCTGATGTCGCTCTCAGCCCACAAAATCTATGGCCCCAAGGGCATTGGTGCGCTGTATGTGCGGCGCAAACCCCGAGTGCGTATTGACGCCCAGATGCATGGTGGTGGCCACGAACGCGGCCTGCGCTCGGGCACGCTGCCCACCCACCAGATTGTGGGCATGGGTGAGGCTTTCTGGCTGGCGCGCGAGACCATGGCTGCTGACAACGCCCGCATCAAAACCCTGCGCGACCGCCTGTGGGCCGGTTGCCAGAAGCTTGAGGCCGTGGCCCTCAACGGCGACGAAACCCAGCGTGCGGTGCAGTACCTCAATGTGAGCTTCAACTATGTCGAGGGTGAATCCCTGCTGATGGGCATCAAGGGGGTGGCGGTGTCGTCCGGCTCGGCCTGCACCTCGGCCAGCCTGGAGCCCAGTTATGTGTTGCGCGCCATGGGCCGCAGTGACGAGCTGGCCCACAGCTCGGTGCGGTTTTCGATTGGCCGTTTCACAACCGAGCAGGACATCGACTACGCCATTGAGCAGGTGACCCAAGTGGTGACCCGGCTGCGCGCCATGAGCCCGCTGTGGGACATGGTGCAAGCGGGTGTTGATCTGAACTCTATTCAATGGTCAGCGCATTAATGAACACCCCCCTCAACGGACAACAGGAGAACACACATGGCCTACAGCGACAAGGTGGTGGACCACTACGAAAACCCGCGCAACGTCGGCTCGTTCGAGGCGGACGACGAGAACGTGGGCACCGGCATGGTGGGTGCTCCCGCCTGTGGTGATGTGATGCGCCTGCAGATCCGGGTCAACGCCCAGGGCGTGATCGAAGACGCCAAGTTCAAGACCTATGGTTGCGGCTCGGCCATTGCATCCAGTTCCCTGGTGACCGAATGGGTGCGCGGGCGCACGCTGGACGAAGCGCTGGCCATCAAGAACTCGGACATCTCCGAAGAGCTGGCGCTCCCCCCCGTCAAGATCCACTGCTCGATCCTCGCCGAAGACGCGATCAAGGCGGCGGTGGCGGACTTTCGCGCCCGGCACCCGGCGGGTGCGGCCACCCTGGTGTCAGAGCAGATTGCGTGTGCATCAAGCACCCGCTGAACCCTTGCCCACTTTAACTTTTGTAGCAAAGGACTCACTATGCAAGCGGCCTTACTCACTGAAAGCCCCGTGTCTGTGGGCGACATGCCCAGCCTGCTCGAATTCACACCCGCAGCGGCGGCCAAGGTGGCGGAGCTGGTTCTGGAAGAGGGCAACCCCGAACTCAAGCTACGCCTGTACGTCACCGGTGGCGGCTGTTCGGGCTTTTCCTACGGGTTTGCTTTTGACGACACCGTGGCCGCGGACGACACCCTGACCGTCACCGAAGGGGTCACGCTGGTGGTGGACGCGATGAGCCTGCAGTATGTGATGGGTGCGCGGGTCGACTTTGAGGAGGGCCTTGAAGGCTCACGTTTCATCATCCACAACCCGAACGCCCAGACCACCTGTGGCTGTGGCAGTTCGTTTTCGGTCTGAGAGGTTTGCCATGAGTGTGTCCCTCACCCCCGCAGCGGCCAGGCATGTGCAGAAGTCGCTGTCCAAGCGAGGCAGTGGTTTGGGTCTGCGCCTGGCCGTCAAAACCAGCGGCTGCAACGGCTTTGCCTACGGGCTGGAATTTGTCGACGCCACCAACCCCGATGACACCTGTTTTGAGCACCATGGCGTCAAAGTCATTGTGGACCCGCGCAGCCTGAGCATGCTCGACGGCACCGAACTCGACTTTGTGCGCGAAGGCCTCAACGAAGGCTTCAAGTTCAACAACCCCAACGCCAAGGCCAACTGCGGTTGCGGTGAGAGTTTCACGGTATGACGTCCCCCCCCGTTGCTTGCTCGCTGCGCGTATGCGCTGGGGGACGCAGTCGCAGCCTGCGTCACTGCAGGCACGTCCAAACCTGCGCAGGCAGGTTTGGAGCCGCGGCCTTCAGCCCCCTCAATGGCGCAACACCAGTGGTCTGGCAAAGCCAGTCCCGCGGTGTTTCTGGCTTGGGCCTGCTGCTGCCTCCACTGGCAGTGGTCGTCGGCTCGGTCTAACGGAGAAGTCATGGCCTTGTTGCAAATTGCCGAACCCGGTCAAAGCGCCGCGCCACACAAGCATCGGCTGGCGGCGGGCATTGATTTGGGCACCACCAACTCGTTGATTGCCACGGTGCAAAGTGCCCAGGCGCGGGCGCTGCCTGATGAAGACGGTGCGCTGCTGTTGCCATCGGTGGTGCGCTACCTGCCGGGCAATGGCATTGTGGTGGGGCGCGAGGCACAGGACGCCCAAGCGGACGACCCCGAGAACACGATTGTGTCGGTCAAGCGTTTCATGGGCCGCAGCCTGGCGGACGTGACCCAAGCCGCTGGCCTGCCCTACCGTTTTACCGACGGACCAGGCATGGTGGGCATCCACACCGTCAGCGGCGAACGCTCGCCGGTGCAGGTGTCGGCAGAAATTTTGACGGCTTTGCGTGAACGCGCCGAAGTGTCGCTGGGTGGGCCGCTGGCCGGGGTGGTGATCACCGTTCCGGCTTACTTTGACGACGCACAACGCCAGGGCACCAAAGACGCGGCCAAACTGGCCGGGTTGAATGTGCTGCGCCTGCTCAACGAACCGACTGCAGCCGCCATTGCCTACGGGCTGGACAAAGCGGCCGAAGGCACCTTTGCGATTTACGACCTGGGTGGCGGCACCTTCGATATCTCTATCTTGCACCTGAGCAAAGGCGTGTTTGAGGTGCTGGCCACCGGTGGCGACTCCGCCTTGGGGGGGGACGACTTTGACCACGCCATTGCCGAGTGGTTTTGTACCCAGCATGGCATCGCTGGCCTGGCCGCCTTGCCACCCGGCGCGCAGCGTGGCCTGCTGGCGGCGTCGCGCCAGGCCAAAGAGGCACTGTCACAACACGAGTCAGCAGTTTTGGCGCTGACCGGTGCCGACGGCAGCACGCAACAGGCTATCCTGTCCCGCAGCCAGTTTGCCGAGTTGGGCACCCCGCTGGTCAACCGCACCCTGGCTGCCACCCGGCGCGCCCTGCGCGACGCCAAACTGGGCATCGATGACATCAACGGTGTGGTGCTGGTGGGCGGCTCCACGCGCATGCTGCTGGCGCGTGCGGCGGTGAGTGATTTCTTCCAACGCGAGCCGCTGGTCGACATCGACCCCGACCAAGTGGTGGCGATTGGCGCCGCGCTGCAGGCCAATGTGTTGGTGGGCAACGGCAGTGGTGACGACTGGCTGCTGCTCGATGTGTGCCCGCTGTCCTTGGGGCTGGAGACCATGGGCGGCTTGGTTGAAAAAATCATCCCGCGCAACTCCACCCTGCCGGTGGCGCGTGCGCAGGAGTTCACCACCTTCAAAGACGGCCAGACGGCGATGTCATTGCACGTGGTGCAGGGTGAGCGTGAATCGGTGTCGCACTGCCGCTCGCTGGCACGCTTTGAGTTGCGTGGCATCCCGCCAGCGGTGGCGGGCTCGGTGCACATCCGCGTGACCTTTCAGATTGATGCCGACGGGCTGCTGTCGGTGAGCGCGCGTGAACGCATTAGCGGCATCGAGGCGCACATCGAGGTCAAACCCACCTACGGCCTAGCCGACACCCAGATCTCGGCCATGCTGCAGGACGCCATCAGCGCCAGCCAGGAAGACATGCAGTTGCGATCACTGCGCGAGGCGCAGGTGGACGCCCGGCGCCTGCTCGACGCCACCGAAGCCGCACTGCACGCCGACGCCGCACTGCTGTCTGCACCGGAAATCCAGGCCATTCACCTGGCCATGTACCGGGTGGGCGAGATGCTGGAAACCGAGGCGCCGCTGGCTGACCTGCGCCGTGCCACCAGTGCGCTGAGTTCAGCCACCGATGAATTTGCCGCCCGGCGTATGAACGCGTCGATCAGCCAAGCGCTGGCCGGACAAAGCATGGACAGCCTGGCCTGAACCCCAGCCGCCCGCCAGAGTCACCCACCACCACAAACAAAACACCACATGCCCAGAGTCCGCCTGCTGCCCCACCCCGAACTGTGCCCGCAGGGGCTGGACATCGACATCAAACCCGGCAAGTCTCTGTGCGAAGGCCTGCTCAAGGCCGGTGTGGCGATTGAACACGCCTGCGAGATGGTGGCGGCCTGCTCTACCTGCCATGTCTATGTGCGCAAGGGCGGCGATTCGCTGGCTGAGGCTGATGACAACGAAAACGACCAACTCGACAACGCCTGGGGCCTGGAGGCGCAATCGCGCCTGTCCTGTTGTATCAAGCTGGGCGAAAGCGACATCACCATCGAGCTGCCCAAACACACCCGCAACCATGCACGGGAGCATTGAGGTCTTTGCACCGCAGCTGCCCATCTGAGGGCAACCTCAGCCCACCCCTCAGGCCGCTTCACCCTCCAACTCAAGCGCAGCAACCAAGCCCAGCCGGTTCACCCCGCTGAGCAGCGCCTTGACCGAGGCGGTGACGATGTTGGTGTCCATGCCCACACCAAAACGCTCAGGGCCACCGGCGCCGGACACCAGCTCCAGAAAAGCGCAGGCCTGGGCGTCCCCAGCGTGGGTGCTGGCGCGGGTGGAGCGCTCTTCATAACTGCGCACCTGCACCTGGATACCGGCGCCCTGGAGCGCATGCACCGCCGCGTCAATGGGGCCATTGCCCTCACCGGTGAGCAACATGGGCTGGCCGTTCACCTCCACCCCGATGCGGATGCCCTGCACACGGGTCTTGCTGCCGGGCGCGGCATGGTCAAACAAATGGTGCTCCACGTAATGCATCGACGCGCTGGGGGCGTCCAGATAGGTGCTCTCGAACAGTTTCCAGATGTCCTGTGCCGTCATCTCGCCGCCGTGGCTGTCGGTGTAACTTTGCACCTCGCCCGAGAACTCCACCTGCAAGCGCCGCGGCATCACCACACCAAATTCGGCCTCCATCAGATACGCCACACCACCCTTGCCACTCTGGCTGTTGACGCGGATCACCGAGTCGTAACTGCGACCCACGTCAGCCGGGTCAATCGGCATGTAGGGCACATTCCACAAGGCGTCCGGTCCGGCAGCCTGCTGGGCGGCAAAGCCTTTTTTGATGGCGTCCTGGTGCGAGCCGCTGAAGGCGGTGAACACCAGGTCACCCACATACGGGTGGCGTGGGTGGATCGGCAGCTGGTTGCAATGCTCCACGGTGCGGGCCACAGCGTTGATGTCAGAGAAATCCAAGCCCGGGGAAATGCCCTGGGTGTACATGTTCAACGCCAGGGTGACGATGTCCACATTGCCGGTGCGCTCGCCGTTGCCAAACAAGCAGCCTTCGACCCGGTCGGCGCCCGCCATCAGGCCCAGTTCGGCAGCGGCCACACCGGTGCCACGGTCATTGTGCGGGTGCACGCTGATGAGCACGCTGTCGCGCCGCGCCAAGTGGGTGTGCATCCACTCGATCTGATCCGCATACACATTGGGTGTCGCCATCTCCACCGTCGTGGGCAGGTTCAGGATGACCTTGTTGCTTGGTGTGGCGCCCCACTCGGCGGTGACCGCGTCACACACCTCCAGTGCAAAGTCCAGTTCGGTGGCGGTGAAGGTCTCCGGGCTGTACTCCAGTACCCATTCTGTCTGTGGCTGCTCGGCGACCAACTGCTTGACCAGGCGCACGGAGGACACCGCCAACGCCTTGATTTCATCCTTGCTCATGCCAAACACAATCTCACGAAACGCCGGTGAGGTCGCGTTGTAGACATGCACGATGGCGCGGCGTGCGCCCTTGAGGGACTCGATGGTGCGCCGGATCAGGTGTTCGCGCGATTGGGTCAGCACCTCGATGGTCACGTCGTCGGGAATGTGGCCACCCTCGATCAGGTTACGCACAAAGTCAAAGTCGGTTTGCGAGGCGCTCGGGAAAGCCACCTCAATCTCCTTGAACCCGACCTGGCACAGGGTGCGGAACATGCGCATCTTGCGCTCGGCATTCATCGGCTCAAACAGCGACTGGTTGCCGTCACGCAGGTCCGAACTCATCCAGATCGGCGCCTGGGTGATGCTGCGCGAGGGCCATTGGCGGTTCGGCAAGTCGATGGTGGGAAAGGCGCGGTATTTGGTGGCGGGGTTGGACAACATGGAGCAAGTTCCTCTGAAAACGATAACGGACAGTGATGGTTATCGTAGGCTTGAAGCCGGGGTGAATGATTGCGTTTTTGCCACGTTGATAAATTTTTAAGACAGTTTATTGCTTAAATTTAACATTATTAGCAATTTTCCACATCAACACCATGCTTTGAGCACGGCACACCTGCCGTGCAGGTGCGCCCGGGTTGGCTCCCGGTTTCCAGATCAAAATGGCACTTACCCCTGATCAAATCAGGATGAGTTGCTATACAAAACACAGCAATCAAGTGGCAGGTGCACCAGCACCTACTTTTTGGGCCGCGATACGGACCACTGCACCACACCAATACACAGCAGCACGGTGACCATCCCCACCAGCGACCAGCCAGCCAGGGCCTGGCCCAGCAAGGCCCACCCCAACACCACAGCCGCCACAGGGCTGAGCAAACCCAACGAGGCCACCGCCACCGAAGGCAAGCGTACAACGCCTCTGAACCACAAGGCATAAGACACCAGGGCCCCAGCGATGCACAGGTAGGCGTAGCCCAGCACATGGTGAGCTGTCAGGCTGGGTAGCGGCGGATCGGCCCACAAAGCCACGGGCAGCAGCATGAGCCCGCCCAGCAACAGTTGCCACCCCGTGAAAGCCAACACCGGCAACTGGGTCTGCCATTTGCGTGACCAAAAGGTGCCCGCAGCCATGCTCAGCGTGCCCGCCAAGGCGGCGGCCACACCCAGCGGGTCCCACACCGTGCCGGGGGCCACCAGCAACATGGCCATGCCCGCCACCGCCACGCTGCCCGCCGCCATCACCGTGCGCGAGGGGCGCAGCTTGTCCACCCCCCAGACAAAGCCCATGACCAGCAACGGCGACACCGCCCCCACCACCGCAGCCACACCGCCCGGCAGGCGGTAGGCAGCCACAAACAACATGGCCTGGAAAAAGCCAATGTTCAGCGCAGCCAACACCAGCAGCCGCAACCAACTGTGGGCAGCAGGCCAGCGTCGGCACCACAACACCAGCAGCAGGCCCGCTGGCAAAGCCCGCAACACGGCGGCGGTGAACGGCCGCTCCGGTGGCAACAGCTCGGTGGTGACGATGTAGGTGGAGCCCCAGATCAAGGGCGCCAGCGCGGTCAACAACACATCCAGCCAACCGCCAGACTGGCGCCGGGCTGGCACGCTGACCACCGGTGATGCCGTTGGCATGGTGGGAACAAAGGGTTGCGGGCGAGTGGGTCTGAGATGCATGTGTAGGTACTTTCCGGTGCGAGGTCAATGCGCCATTTATCTTGAATTGAAGATAAAAATCTTAGCATAAAATCTTGATGTCAAGACAAATACAAGGTTTCCCCATGGCCTCAATCCGACCCACCCGCTCGCTGGATGCGGTGGATGACATCCTTGTCCAGTGGCAGCGTGAACGGCCTGATCTGGACGTCAGCCCCATGGGCATCATTGGTCGGCTCAACCGCTGCACCGCCTTGCTGACGCGCAAGGTAGAAGAGGTGTTCTCCCAGTTCGATTTGAGTGTCTGGGAGTTCGACATGCTGGCGGCCTTGCGCCGCTCGGGGGCACCTTACCGCCTGGCACCCACCACGCTGTTTTCCACACTCATGGTCACCTCAGGCACGATGACACACCGCATGCAGCGGCTCGAACTTCGCGGATTGATCATGCGCGTGTCCAACCCGGACGATGCGCGCAGCTCGCTGGTTCAACTCACCGACGCGGGGCTGGACCTCATCAACCAGGCGGTCAAAGCCCATGTGGACAACGAGCACCGCCTGCTGGCGCCGCTCAAGCCCGCCGACCTGGCTGCACTGGAGCACCGCCTGTCTTTGCTGCTTCAAACTTTAGAGCAACCGGCAGAGGAAAGCCGCGCCAAGGCCAAACGGTCCAGCCCATGAGGTGAGCGCGGCAACACCTAGCCCAGGCGACAGGCCCGTACCGCGAGGGACGTCGGCCTAAACCTCCGCACCACTGGCCACCGACAGCGCCATCTTGCTCACCACCCGGCGCAGCACAAAGCTGGAATGCACACCGGTCACACCCTCGATGCGGGTGATTTTGTTGAGCAGCAGCGCCTGGTAGTGGTCCATGTCACGCACCACCACCTTGAGCTGGTAGTCGGCCGACTGGCCGGTGATCAGCAAACACTCCTGCACCTCAGGCAACAAACTCACCGTGGTCTCGAAATTGACAAAACGCTCGGGCGTGTGCCGGTCCATCGAGATGTGGATCAGCGCCGTCAGCGACAAACCCAGTTTCTTGGCATCCAGCTCAGCGTGGTAACCAACAATCAGCCCCGACTCTTCGAGCGCACGCACCCGGCGCAGGCACGGAGAGGGCGACAGGCCAATGCGGTCCGCCAACTCCTGGTTGTTGATGCGGCTGTCGGCCTGCAGAATTTCGAGGATTTGCTGGTCATAACGATCAATCTTCATGTTTCTGCCAATGTTGGATTTAATTGAAGCATGTTATGCCAAATTCAAAGTAACTCAAGGCAAAAACGCAATCTTCTGCCCCGGCCTGCGGCCTACACTGAAGGCATCTGTCATCCACAGCACCCAGCAAGCTGGTCACGAGCCAGTGTTGCGCAGTTGGGCCTCACAAGGGCCTGTTTTGCAAGTCACATCCCCCAGGCAAACCCACTGCCTGCGGGGCACGGCCTTTGGCCCACCAGGAAAGCGCTGGCGGCACGCACAAACCACCACCAAATCGCCCTGTAGCCCTCTCCCATACGGCACCAATAGCTATCACAAACATAGTGAATGCTTGTCGCTGCCGGGGCAGACGGTTTAAGATGAGGCGACCCTTCCCTAACCTCTACACCCACCTGATCGCCATGTTTGACATCCAGAACTACACCAGCTTTGTGCTTGCCGTGCTTGTCTTCCAGTTGGTTCCCGGTGCGGGCGCCATCGCCATCCTGAATGCCACCGCTCGCCACGGCATCGCAGTGGGTTTGGCCGCCGTGCTGGGAACGCTGCTGGGTGACTTCATCATGATGTTCGCCGCCGTGGCCGGACTGGCTGCCACCATGCAGGCCAACCCGATGTTGTTCTCGGCACTCCAGTGGTTTGGCGCGGGCTACCTGTGCTGGATGGGCTGGCAACTGCTGCGCACGCAGGTCAACACCGCACCCGTCTCCCAGACAGTACAAAGCTCGCCACGGGTCTACTTTCGGCAAGCCTTCACCGTGAGCCTGACCAACCCGAAAGTGATCCTGTTTTTTGTCGCGTTCTTTCCGCTGTTCATCCAGCCACAGGCATCAGCGTTAACACTGGCGGTCATGATGGCCCATGTCACCGTGCTCAGTCTGCTCTACCAGGCCGGGCTGGTTCTGGTCGGCAATGTGGTGGCTGCCCGCCTGAAAGCCCTGCCTTCGGCTCGCAAGATAGCGACCCGGCTGGCCGGTTTGGCACTGATTGGGTTTGGACTCAAGTTGGCGGCGAACAACCGGTAAGAGCAGGCGCAATGAGCGCCCCCAATGCTCTGTTGCGGCGAACTACCCCGACGGCGACCTGAACGCTAGCTTGAACCCAGATGGCAACTACCTGCTCACGCACAAAGACGGCGCGGCGAATGGATATGGCATCCCAGGCACTTTCGGATGAAATTGGCCTCTAGCCCAGGTGAATAAAGGGTAGGTAGCTATTAATTGAGAAGTATGTTGACAGCTTTGGTATGCGGTACTCCAGGCGGGGGGGGTGTGGGGAAGGTTTGAATTCCAGGCAGCGAATCGGTTTCCCAGCGTTAGAGATAGGTATCGACCCAAGGCGGCCCTCCATACTCGTGGAATGCGTGCCTAATAGCGAACTTCCGATTTGTTACCCAAATGAGGCGCGCCTGCCGAGGTCGCCTATGCGGGGCGGATTCAAGCGGCCGTTAGCTGCGGCGCGCAGAGCCTGAATGACCGTGGTGAACGAATCAGGCATGAGGTGCGCCCTCTCATCGTCGACCAACTCAAGAATGCGGTTAACTACACGCCGGGCATTGGCAAAAATCAATCGTGCGTACAGTCATACTGAAGATGCATGGGCTCGCTTGTGGCTTGCGAGTGTTTTTTTGTCGGCGTTTTTTGCTTGTGAACACCACGAATATGAGCCAATAGCACTTCCAGTGCGACGCGCAAGTCGTTGGCTTGCTTCTCAATACTTTTCATTTCGTTGGGAGTGATTCTGCTGTCGACAATGTCTTTTGCCACCTCCTGAATAAGCGTCCCGAACTTCAATGACATATTGCTGATGTCACCAATCAGTTGATCGGCGCTTACATTCAATGCTTGGGGTCTTGGAACGTATATGCCGCCAAACTCAGCGGCAAGCGCACTCAGGATGCGGAAGTCGTTGGTGACCTGCATCAGTTTGACAGCCTCTAACAGCGTCAAATGATGTGTCGTGTTGTTGACATTGACTTTATTGAGCAGGACTTGTTTTCCAAGTCCCATCCGCTCTGCAATCACAGAGGTGTCCTCTGCCCCATCCTAGTGGACAGTGGCATAGGCGGCGTCAAGAACAGACATGTTTTTTCCCTTCCCTGAAAAACGTATTCTGGAAATTCGATCTTTGCGATAGTTCATCTCAAGCGAGATTGCAGACCTTCAAACAGTTGCAACTCGCGAAGACAGATCGTAGTGCGGTGCTGGTGAAAGTTTAGCTCGGCCATGCACGCGATCGAAATATATGAACGCTTGATTGAAAGGGAACAGGGATATGAAATACAGCGCGAAAAAGGACATCAACGTCACTGTCGTGAAACTCATTGACATTGGATGGAACACTACCCATGAGAGCAAGCACAACCGAATCCTAAGCTGAATGGTTCAAAGATTTTCATCAACCATCAGAAAGAGAAAGGAAATCATCATGGAAGTCCGATTCCTAGGCCCCCTTGGCGTTGTCACCGGTTCATGCACCTGGATGCGCGACCTCAACCGTAACTGGAGTTTTCTTGTCGACTGCGGGATACAGCAGGGAGAGCCCACACAGGACGCGTGGAACGAGGCAGACTGGCCTTTTGACCCAAAGGATATCCGGTTCGTCGTGCTCACTCATGCGCACATGGATCACAGCGGCCTGATTCCGGCCCTGTACCGCAAGGGATTCACAGGCCCTATCTACTGCACCAAAGAAACCCAGCTATTGGCCACAGAACTCCTGAAGGATGCCATTCGCCATTCGACACTGCCCTACAGCGCCGAGCACATAGATCTGATCCGCTGGAAAGAGCCGGGAGCAGACAAGGCATTTGGTTTACACCTTCCGGTGGATACCGATCTGTTCCTGCAATTTCTTCGCACCGGACACATCGTTGGCGCCGTGTCGGTGGTGGTGTCATGGGGTGCCCCTGGCCAGGGGCAACGCAGTATCCACTTCTCTGGGGATATCGGACCCGGCCAGGAGAACCACGAAACATTGCCACTGACCCGGTTCCCAATGCAGACCAGCATTCCCAGCAACTACGCAGTCGTCGAATCCACATACGGCGCCGTGGTACGCAATCCGCTTCAGCACAGCGAAGACCAACGTCGCTGGTCCTTGCGTCAATTGCTGGATGAAACACTGGAAAGTAACGGCACTCTGATTCTTCCCGCCTTCTCCATCGCCAGAACACAGGACCTGATGTTTGACCTCCACTGGCTGGTGGCCGAGGCGAATGGTCAATATGACAGGTTGACCTTCCTGTTCGACTCACCGCTGGCTTCAAAAGTGAATCCCGTCTTTGCAGAGGCCTTCGCGCGGACCGACCGCAGCCACAAGGGGAAGGTGCGACCACGTTGGCTAGGCAAACAGTTCTACCGCAGCCTCGGTCTGGATGACAAAGATCCGCAAGACATAACGGAGGGACAGAATATCATTAGCATGACGCTGAATGCGACGGATCGCTTGGCATCAGTATCCAGGGGCAACCACATAGCCCGGAACTGGCGCCCGATATTCTCAAGCGCCTCAGAGGCCAAACGACTGCGCAAGGGAACACTCAACGGGCCGACTGTCATTGTCACCAGTTCAGGCACATGCGAAGGAGGTCCAGTCGTCCAATGGCTATCAGGCCTACTGAAGACTGCAACGACAACAGTTGCCATGACGGGCTACTGTGCCGCGAAAACTGTTGGAGGTCAGCTGTTTGCGATTGCTCATGTCCCGTTGAGTGAACGACTGAGAGACACCGGCTTCATGACCCTTGCCAACCAAACATCAATCGAGATCGCAGATATCCGTGCCAAGATTTGCAAGATCAATGGCTACTCTGCCCACGCCGACCAAAATGATCTGCTGACCTGGCTGGTATGGGAACGTGGCGGCAAATTCAACTTGGTAGGACATGAAGTCTTTGTGCAGCATGGCGAAGACCGGCAGCGTCAATCACTGGCTGTAGCGCTAACCGAAAGAGCGAAGTCTAAAGGTCTCACTGTGCAGACCCATCTTCCAGAAGATGCTCTGCAATGGTGGAGTCTGGAAGAAAAATCCAACGTCATTGATCTGGAGGCCGAACGTGCCAGGATCGAGACTGAGATTCAGCTCCTGCAAACGCAACTGCTCGATATGCGCAAAAGGGCAAATTGAGGCCACGAGTGACCGCGAGCTCGAAGTCCATACTCCATGTTTCATGGGATTGGACTCCAGAGTCAACCGCTACTCAATTCCCGGGGGGGGGGGGGGCGGCGCCCGACCCGGGATGCATTTTGATGGGCGCAACGGTGCGGCTGATCCATCTAAGTGCCGGAAAGCTGACATTCACCAAGATCCGCGTCTGGCCCTCAAGAATCATCCGCCGCCTAAAGCCCACGATTAGTAAACACAGTGCCCCACCATGGCCGGGTAGGTGCTTCACAACAGACGGGTCACGATCTGCCCGAGCCGCCTCAGTGCCTGCTCCACCTCCCTGTCCACCGGCCAGCCGCAGCTGATGCGCAGAAAGGCGTCAAAGCGTAATGAGTTGGAGAACATCAGGCCGGGGCTGACCAGAATCTGCTCCTTCAAGGCCGCATCAAACACCCGTTTGCTCGACAGTTGCTGCGGCAGCTCCACCCACAGCGACAAGCCACCCTCGGGCACGGTCAGTCGGGTACCGGCTGGGAAATGGCTGGCAATGGTTTCCGCCGTGTGTTGCCGCTGGACCTGCAAGGTGGCGCGCAAGCGGTGCAGATGGCGGTCGTAGGCGGGGGAGGCGATGAAGTCTGCCGCCGCCAGTTGTGATAACTCTTCATTGCTGCGGGTTTGGGTGAACTTGAGCATTTCGACCCTGGCTTGCCAGCGCCCGGCGGCCATCCAGCCCAGCCGCATGCCGGGCGCGAGGATTTTGTGCAGCGAGGCGCAGTAAATCACGTTGCCCGTGGTGTCCCATGACTTCATGGCGCGCGGCGGCGCATCACCGCGTTTGCCTTCATTGACCAGCTCGCTGTAGGTGTCGTCTTCAATCAGCGTGATGGCGCTGATCTGGCACAACTGCACCAGCCGCTGCTTGTGCGCGTCGGGCATGATGCTGCCCAGCGGGTTTTGCAGGTGCGGCACCACCACCACGGCTTTGATGCTGTTATCCGTCTGGATGGCCAGCTCCAGCGCGTCAATCGACATGCCGGTTTGCGGGCTGGTGGGGATCTCCAGCGCACGCAGGCCCAAGGCCTCCAGCACCTGCAGCAGGCCGTAAAAAGAGGGGGACTCCACAGCAATGGTGTCGCCCGCTTTTGCCACCGCTCGCAAGGCGAGGTTCAGCGCTTCCATGCAACCGGCTGTAATTTGCACATCATCGGGCGACAGCGTCATACCCAGCGCCATGGCGCGTTTGGCCAGCACCGCACGGAACTCGGCGTTGCCCCTGGGCGATGTGGCGGACACCAGGATGTCTGGCTTGTTGCGCAACACCCGCATGGCGGCCTGTTTGAGGGCCTCACCAGGGTACAGCGCGGGCGCGCAGCGGGCCACCGCCAGATTGGTTTTGACCATGTGCAGCCGACCGCGTGCGACAAAGTCTGACACCCGGGCGTGGATGCCGACGTACTGCGCCGGATCAGGGGCGCGGTCCATCCGCGGCTCCGTCACCGCCGCCAGCGTGCTGCGCAGTGGCCGACGCACAAAGTAACCCGAGCGCGGTCGCGCTTCCAGCCAACCCTCACTCTCCAGATGGCGGCTGAGCTGCATGGCGGTCGACAGGCTGATGTCGTGCTGGCGCATCAGCCCCCGCAACGAGGGCATGCGGTCGCCCGGCATCAGCGAACCGGCATGGATGGCGCCGCGGTAATGTGAAGCCAGCCGTTGGTAAAGCGGAGGCAAGGGAGCTTGGGTTGACAGATGTGGTGTGTCCATGCGCCATGATCCTTGATACGGTCTGCAGAAAACAGATGCAGATAAGCTGAAAACGTACCGTAACAGATGCCCAATTGGCGCGCTGTCATGGTCCAGATACAGCCCGTCTGTGGCTGTTGTCTTTTGCCCCTGCCCACTACGATTTTCAGACCAGGACGTCGGGCTGTCGACGACCGCCAACCACAGCACCACAGGGGCTAGACCATGCAGACAACCAATACACCGATGGGGCTTTCACGCGGGCAGTCTCATGCCGCCCACTTCAAGCGGGGCGCCGTCATCACCGTGGCCTCAGGGTCGGTACGGGTCATCAGTCGGGTGTGGCTGGACCACACCTCGCTGACCACCCAAACACCCCTTCTGCGCGGCGGCGTGTTTTATGTGCCCTGCTCCGGCTGGCTGGAGATCAGCGCTGACAGCGATGCGCAGATTGGCTTGGGGCAACAACCGGGTGGCCTGAAGCCGGTCAAACGCGGGTGGCGGGTTATGGCCGGGATTTGTGAACGTTTTCAGCCTCCAGACCTTGTGTTGTCTGGGTAAAAGGCTATGAACTAGGTAGCACCCATCACGGGGGCTTTGGGCAACAGCTTTTCTGGCAAACTGCCGCTTCAGCCCCCAAGATCCCCCCATGAAGCCGACACCTCAAACACCCACGCAACCACCTGACGGTTTACCCACCTATCGCCTGCTCACCGGACCCGACGACGCGACGTTTTGCCGCCGCGTCAGTGAGGCGCTGGCGCTCGGTTACCAGCTTTATGGTTCACCTGCAGCCACATTCAATGGCGAGAAGGTGATCGTGGCGCAAGCCATCATCTGGCCCAGCGTGCAGCAGGCCTTGTCACAACACTGAAGCGCCGTCCTCATGCCTTTCCCACTCGAAGAACGCAGCGCCTTGTTGGCCGTGAAAGGGGTTGGCCCCACGGTGGTCGCCCGGCTGGAGCAAATGGGCTTTGAATCATTGGGGCATCTGGCCAAAGCCAACGCGCTGGATATCGTTTCAACAGCCGCCGACATCGTTGGCTCCACCTGCTGGAAAAACAGCCCGCAGGCGCGGGCGGCCATACAGGCGGCCATTGCCCTGGCACAGTCGCGCCAAGTCTGACGCTGCGAAAATTCACCGACACATCACCGATGGCTCACAACCATCCATCTTTTTAACCATCTCAACATGAAAAATATTTGCGTTTATTGCGGCTCCAACCCCGGCCGATTGGAGGCCTATGCAGACGGTGCGCGCTCGCTGGCCAAGGCTTTGGTCGACCGCGACCTGGGCCTGGTCTACGGCGGCGCCAGCGTGGGCATCATGGGGCTGATCGCCAACTCGGTGTTGCAGTTGGGTGGGCGCGCCGTGGGTGTGATTCCCGAAGCCCTCAAACGCAAGGAGATCGAGCACACCGGGCTGACCGAGCTGCATGTCACCCGCTCCATGCACGAGCGCAAAACCCTGATGGCCGATCTGTCAGATGGCTTCATTGCGCTGCCGGGCGGCATCGGCACGCTGGAAGAAATCTTCGAGGTCTGGACCTGGGCGCAACTGGGCTTTCATGCCAAACCTTGTGGCCTGCTCAATGTGGCGGGTTATTACGACGGTCTGACCGCGTTTCTGGACCACACGGTGGCCGAGCAGTTTGTCCGGCCAGCGCACCGCAGCACCCTGATGGTTGAGCCAACACCCGACGTGCTGCTGGACCGTTTTGCCAGCTACCAGGCGCCCACGGTCCAGAAGTGGGTGGAGAAGGGGCAGACCTGATCGCATCTGTCGGGCGGTGGCCCAGTTTGCGAATTAAATCACCTTCTAGCCCTTATAAATCAAGGGCTAGGCACTATGGAAGTCGCAGCAATCCAGGGCCCATCCGCCGCCGAACCACTGCGTGTTGCTGCGCAGCCACGCTCTGTGCGAAACACCACAATTCCGACAAGCACCGTCGGCCAGCTGGCCTGAAAGTGCCACCAAGAACCGACAAATGGGCCCGCCAACCGGGCTAAATGGCTGAAAAGGGCGCAAAAGCAGATGGCATAAGCCTTGCAAAGAGGTAGGCAAAGGAAGCGACACCATGCCTCTGAACCCCATCATCAACGACACAACCCTGCGCGACGGCGAACAAACCGCCGGTGTCGCGTTCACGGTGGCCGAGAAGTGTGCGATTGCCACCGCGCTCTCAGCAGCGGGTGTGCCCGAGATGGAGGTTGGCATACCCGCCATGGGTGAGGAAGAGATCGCCTGCATCAATGCCATCGCGGCCCTCCAGTTACCCGCACGGTTGATGGTCTGGGGCCGCCTGACCGAGACTGACCTGGCGAGTGCACTGCGTTGTGATGCGGAGATCATTCACCTGTCGATTCCGGTGTCGGACATCCACCTGCAGCACAAGCTGAGCCAGACGCGCGACTGGGCGATTGAACAAGTCACGCGGGTGATCAGCCAGGCGGTGGCCAGCGGCCGCACGGTGTCGCTCGGCGCCGAAGATGCTTCGCGCGCTGACCCGGCCTTTCTGGCCCTGGTGGCACGCCGGGCGCAGGCCTGTGGTGCCAGCCGCATCCGGTTTGCCGACACACTGGGGGTGCTCGACCCGTTCACCACCTATGACGCCATCGCCCGCCTGCGCGACGCGGTCGACATCGAGATCGAAATCCACGCCCACAACGACCTGGGCCTGGCCACTGCCAACACTCTCGCCGCGCTGCGCGCTGGTGCCACCCATGCCAACACCACCGTCAACGGTCTCGGTGAACGCGCTGGCAACGCTGCCCTTGAAGAAGTGGTGATGGGGGTGCGCCACCTGCACCACGCTTGCACCGGTGTTGACACACAAGCGCTGGTGACCATCTCGCACTTGGTGGCACGCGCCTCGGGTCGCCAGGTGGCGTTCAACAAAAGCATTGTGGGTGAGGCCGTATTCACCCACGAGTCCGGCATCCACATCGACGGTCTGATGAAAAACGCCTCCACCTACGAGAGTTTTGACCCGTCGGAGCTGGGTCGCCAGCGCCGCACCGTGCTGGGCAAACATTCGGGCTCCCAGGCTGTGCGCCAAGCCTACAGCCAGTTGGGGGTGGTGCTGGACGACGACGCCCTGACCGCCCGCCTGCTCGGGCGCATCCGCGACCATGCCATGCGGGTCAAGCAGGAAGCCACGCCGGACGAGTTGCGCGGCTTTTTGCTGGAGTCTTTGGCACGGCCAACACCTCTGGCTTTTGCCAGAGCAGCCTAAACCACCGAACGCACCACTGCCCACCCACAGTCACACCGGAGGACGCCCCATGGAAACCTTTCTTCAACAGCTCAAAGCCCTCTCCTCGGCCGAGGACTTCCTGCATTACTTTGGGGTGCCGTTTGAGCAAAGTGTGGTCAACGTCAGCCGCCTGCACATCCTCAAACGTTTCTTCCAGTACATCCGCCAAGAGAACCTGCTGGCCGAGAGCAACGAAGTGGGCTTGTACACCGCGTACCGCGAACAGCTGGTCAAGGCCTACAACGACTTTGTCAAGTCCACCCCGGCACAGGAAAAGGTGTTCAAGGTGTTCCAGGACGTCAACGGCCGCCAGCATGTGTCGCTGGACAGCCTCAAGTCATCGCTGCCGCGCCACGCCCTGGCCTGACGCCCCCCGACAAGCCCCAAGGAGCCACCGTGTCCCACCGCCCTTCTAACCCTGTCACGGCTGTCAGTCAGGCTGTTGTTGCGCCCCGGCAGGGTCTGCTGACCCGGCGCCGCCTGATGCTGATGGCAGCGGCTGTGCCGCTGCTGGCCTGGCGCGTTCAGCAAGGCGCCCATGCCACCCCGCTGCAGTGGC
Organism: Rhodoferax sp. U11-2br; assembly: GCF_018619435.1. Classification (GTDB taxonomy): domain Bacteria; phylum Pseudomonadota; class Gammaproteobacteria; order Burkholderiales; family Burkholderiaceae_C; genus Rhodoferax. Next base: position 75,481 of record NZ_JAHFZF010000007.1, read on the forward strand.
AGGGGTTGGCCATGGGTGCGCCCGCCTCGGTCACCCTTCACCATGGGGGTGACACAGCGCACGCACAGGCCGCGCTGTCGGCCACGCTGGCCGAGGTGAACCGACTGGAGGCCATGTTCAGCCTGTTTCGCGCTGACTCGCTGATCTCCGAGCTCAACCGCAGCGGCCAACTCAAGGATGCGCCACCCGAATTTGTGTCGCTGCTGGGCACCGCGCTGGAAATGGCGGCGGCCTCCAAGGGCGTGTTTGACCCCAGCATCCAGCCGCTGTGGCGCCTGTACTTTGAGCATTTTGTGACCGGCGCCAACACCGCGCCACCGGCCGCAGACCGGGTGGCACAGGCCCGTTCCCTGGTGGGCTGGCAGGGTGTTCAGCTGACGGGTTCCCAGGTTCGACTGGCCCGCCCCGGCATGGCGCTGTCACTCAACGGCGTGGCGCAAGGCTTCATCACCGACCGCTGCAGCGCGGTATTACGCAGCCACGGCTTCAGCCACATGCTGGTCGACATGGGTGAACCCCGCGCGGTGGCGGCCAAACCCGACGGTTCGGCCTGGCAAATTGGTTTGGCCGACCCGCGTGAACCAAACCGGGCCATCCACACCCTGTCGGTGCTGGACCAAGCGGTGGCCACCTCCGGTGGTTATGGCACCCGGCTGGACGACGCTGGCCTCTACACCCACCTGATCAATGCGCGCACCGGTCGCACCGCCCCCGCTTATGAAAGCGTCACGGTGGTGGCGCCCACAGCCACGCAAGGGGACGCCTTGTCCACCGCGCTGGCGCTGATTCCCAGCACCGATGTGTCAGCGCGGCTGGCCTTGTTGCACACCCAACCGGGTTGCCGTGCCATTTGCATCAACCACGCCGGCCAGGTCAGTGCGCTGTCATGAACACGCCCTACCCACCCGATGAAGCCTTGATCGAGAGCCTGGCCCGCGTGGTTGGTGTCGACGGTGACCGGGTCTGGCTGGCCACCGAGGCGCCAGCGGCCTGCGGCAGCTGCGCCACCCAAAGTGCCTGTGGCAGTGGCAAGGCCAAACGCGGCGCCAGTTGGTGTGTACCACGCGACCTGGGGCCAGGCCAGCCCCTGCTGGCCTTGGGTGACCAGGTGTTGGTGGGGGTGGACCGCCGTGCGCTGACACGCGCCTCTCTGACCGCTTATGCCTTGCCGCTGCTGACGATGCTGGTCGCCGCCAGTGCCCTGCAAGCGGCAGGTGACACGGTGGCGGTGGTCGCGGCGCTGGCAGGTTTGTTGCTGGGTGTGGCTGCGGCACGGGTGCTGGCGCGGCGTTGGCGTGAGGCGCTGGTGCCGGTGGTGCTGGGGCGCGCCAGCAGTGCGGCGAACTCGGCGTGTGCATCGTCCGGCGCGCAGTCCCTGCGCCGGGTGGCCATTCCCGTGGTTGAGCAGCGAGGTCTGTGATGCATGATTTTTTGCTTGTGCTGCTGAGCACCGCCATTGTCAACAACGTGGTGTTAGCCAAATTTTTAGGCCTGTGCCCGTTCATGGGCACGTCCTCGCGCATCGATACCGCCATTGGCATGGGGCTGGCCACCACCTTTGTGCTGACCCTTTCCACCGGTTTTGTCTGGGTGGCCGAGGCGCTGCTGCTGGCGCCGCTGGACCTGTCCTTTCTGCGCACCATGACCTTCATCCTGGTGATTGCGGCGGTGGTGCAGTTCACAGAGATGGTGATCCGGCGCATCTCACCGCCGCTGTACGAGGCGCTGGGCGTCTACCTGCCGCTGATCACCACCAACTGCGCAGTGCTGGGCATTGCGCTGCTGACGATCCAGGCCGGTCACGGCTTTGTCGCCAGCCTGCTGCGCGGCTTTGGTGCGGCCTCGGGTTTTGGTCTGGTGCTGGTGATTTTTGCCGGCCTGCGTGAACGCCTGGCCCTGGCCGAGGTGCCCAAGGCTTTTGAGGGGGCACCGATTGGTTTCATCACCGCCGGGGTTTTGTCGCTGGCGTTTATGGGTTTTGCCGGACTGGGAGGTCACTGATGGACTCGACCGCACTCAGCCATGCCGCGCAGGCGGTGGGCGCCATTGGTTTGCTGGGCACAGTTCTGGGCGTGATTCTGGGCGTGGCGTCACGTTATTTGTCGACACCGGTGGATGACCGCGCCGAGGCGGTGGCCGCGCTGCTGCCAGGCTCCAACTGTGCCCAATGTGGTTTTGCAGGCTGCAAACAGGCCGCTGCCGCCATGGTGGACGGTCGCGCCGCACCCAGTGCCTGTCCACCCGGCGGTGCCTCCACCGCACAACGTGTGGCTGATTTGCTGGGAATGCGGCTGGTGATGGACGGTTCAGACGAGGCCCTGCCCACGGTGGCGTGGGTGGAAGAAGCGCGTTGTATTGGTTGCACCCGCTGCATCCGCAAGTGTGGCTCGGACGCGATTGTGGGTGCGGCCAAACAGATGCACACCGTGCTGCCCGAGGCCTGTTACGCCTGCGGCCTGTGTGTGGCCGAGTGCCCGACCAACGCCATCGTGATGAAGCCGGTGCTGCCCACACTTGCCACCTGGCATTGGCCCAAACCAACGGCCAAAGACGCCGTGGCGGCAGGCTGAGAGGACACAGCGATGAAACTCTTTCAGGTTCGAGGCGGGGTCAAGCTCAGCTACCGCAAGGAACTGAGCAGTGAAAACCCGATCGTGCTGATGCCCACCCCCAAACAGGTGTGCATCCCCTTGCAGCAACACGTCGGGTCCCCAGCGGAGCCCACGGTGCAAGTGGGGCAATGGGTCGGCAAGGGGCAGCTGATTGGCCGCGCCGGGCGCGGCATTTCTGCCAACGTGCACGCCTCGACCTCGGGCAAGGTGATCGCCGTGGAAGACCGCACGGCGCCGCACCCCTCCGGGTTGACGCAGCTAAGCGTGGTGATCGAGAGCGACGGTGAGGACCGCTGGGCCGAGCTGGCCCAGCCCATCACGGCCGACTTTCCCCTGCCGGCAACCCCCAAGGAACTCAGTGATCGCGTGGCGGCGGCCGGGATTGTGGGCCTGGGTGGCGCCGCATTTCCGTCAGCTGTCAAGCTCGACATGCGTTACAAACACAGCATTGACACCCTGGTGATCAACGGCGCGGAGTGTGAGCCCTACATCACCTGCGACGACCGGCTGATGCGAGAAGCGGCCAATGAGGTTGTGGACGGGGTGCGCATCATGGCCTACGCCCTGGCTGTGGAACAAGTCATCATTGCCATTGAGGGCAACAAGCCCAAAGCGCTCAAGGCCATGCGCGAGGCCGCCAAGGCCGACAACAGCATCCGCGTGGCAACGGTTCCCACCCGATTTCCAATGGGGTCGGCGCAGCACTTGTTGCTGGCGGTCACAGGGCGTGAAACCCCGGCCGACAAACGTACCGCCGAGGTCGGTGCGGTGGTTCACAACGTGGCCACGGCGCGGGCGGTCAGTCGCGCCATCCGGCGTGGTGAGCCATTGATCAGCCGTGTGGTCACGGTCTCCGGACATGGGGTTCGTGAGCCCGCCAATGTGGAGGTGCCGCTGGGGACCTCGGTGGAAGACCTGCTGAGCTATTGTGGTGGTCTGCGCCCGGTGCCCACCCTGCTGATCGGCGGCGGCCCGATGATGGGCACCCCCTTGCCATCGGTGCACGCGCCGGTGGTCAAAGGGACCTGCGGTGTGCTGGCGCTGACAGCCGCCGAGATCAACGAAGGGCCAGAATCTCCGTGCATCCGTTGTGGCAAGTGTGTCTCGGCCTGCCCCGCCGGACTGGTGCCGGTGGAGATGGCACAGCTGATCAAACGGGGCGACTTGCAGGGGGCCAAAGCCATCGGCAGCCAGGATTGCATTGCCTGTGGGTCGTGTTCGTTCATCTGCCCGTCACACATTCCCCTGGCGCACTACTTCAGCTTTGCCAATGGCAAGTTGAACGCCTTGGACCGTGACGCACGTCGGCAAGACCGCATCCGTTCACTGGTTCAGGCCCGCAACGAACGCACCGCCCGTGAGGCGGAAGCCAAAAAAGCCGCCGCCGCCGCGCGCAAGGCGGCCAAGGCCGCTGCCGCAGCGAGCCAGGCCAACGCAGCAGATACACCTGTCAGCCAGCTGGAGGAATCCACATGATCACCATGGCCACACGGGCCGGGCCATTCACCCACACCGTCAACAGCATCAGCCGCACCATGCTGTGGGTGATGGCGGCACTGCTGCCGGCCACCGCCTACGGTTTGTGGCTGTTTGGCTGGCCTGCCATCTTTCTGTTTGCCATCACCCTGGCCACGGCCTTGGCGGCAGAGGCGCTGATGTTGAAGCTGCTGGGCCAACCCGTGCAGGCCCGGCTGGCGGACGGCTCGGCGCTGCTGACCGGTTGGTTGCTGGCCTTGAGCCTGCCACCCTGGACGCCATGGTGGATCGGATTCCTGGGGTCGCTGGTGGCGATTGTGCTGGGCAAACACCTGTTTGGCGGTTTGGGCCAAAACATGTTCAACCCCGCGATGGTGGCGCGCATCGTGCTATTGATTTCATTCCCAGTGCAGCTCACGGTGTGGGTGGCACCGGCCCCCTTGGGCAGCGCCAACGCCCCCTCCTTCAGCCAGGCCCTGACCTATGTGGCGGGCCACAGCACACTGCCGGAGCACATGAGTGCGGCCACCTCGCTGGGTGTGCTCAAAACCGAACACTCACGCGGCATCTCCGTGGCCAAAACCACCGAGCAGCTGCCCCCCCCTGAACAGCTGGCCATAGGCCGCGAACCGGGGTCGATGGGCGAAACCTCGGCCGGCCTGCTGCTGGCTGGCGGGCTGTTGCTGCTGGCCTTGCGCATCATCTCCTGGCACATCCCGGTGGCGATGCTGGGCACCTTGGCAGCCCTGGCGGCGGTCTTCAATGGGGTGGACCCCAGCCGCTTTGCCTCAATGCCGATCCACCTGCTGTCCGGGGCCACCCTGCTGGGTGCGTTTTTCATCGCCACCGACTACGTGACCTCGCCGGTATCACGCAGTGGGCAGCTGTTGTTTGGCGCGGGCATTGGTGCCCTGACCTGGGTGATCCGCTCACTGGGGGCGTATCCGGAAGGGGTTGCTTTTGCGGTGGTGCTGATGAATGCGATGGTGCCGCTGATTGACCGGGGTTTTCGCCCCCGCGTGTTTGGCCGCAGTCGGCGTGGCAAGTCGCTGGAAGCCAAGAAACAACCCAAGATCCACATATGAACGGCACCGACCACATCACATCGTCGGCTCTCCCGGTCTCTCTGTCCGAGCGTTTGGGTCGGCTCATGGAACAAGTCGGTGGCAAACATGCCGTGGTTCTGGGCGGCTTTTCGCTGGCCGCCACCTTGTTGCTGACAGTGGCCTACAGCCTGACCAAGACGCCGATCGAACAAAGTGCGCTGGAAGACTTGCGCCACTCGCTGGAGCAGGTGATTCCGGCCAGCATCCACGACAACAACCCGGCGGGCGACACCCTGGAGTTGCTGGTGGATGGTGCGCCGGTCCTGGTGTACCGGGCGCGCCAAGCCAAGCAGATCACCGGGGTCGCCTTCGAGACCAGCACCACCGGGTACAGCGGCGACATCCGGCTGCTGCTGGGCATTGACAAAAACGGCAAGCTGCTGGGTGTGCGGGTGCTGCACCACACAGAAACGCCCGGTCTGGGTGACAAGATTGAAGTGAGCCGCACCGACTGGATCACCCGTTTCACCGGAAAGTCTTTGGTCGACCCGCCCGAAGAGAAATGGGCCGTGAAAAAAGACGGCGGCCCGTTTGACCAGTTTGCCGGGGCCACCATCACCCCACGCGCGGTGGTCAAGGGCGTGCGCGACGGGCTGCGGCTGTTTGCTGCCCACCGTTACGAGTTGCTTCAGGAGGCCCAACCATGAGTCAAGTTCGTGACATCCTCGTCGATGGCGTGTGGCGCAACAATGTGGTGTTCAGCCAGATGTTGTCGCTGTGTCCCACACTGGCCGTGACCTCGGCCGCCACCCAGGGGCTGGGCATGGGGGTGGCCACCATGGCGGTGCTGATTGCCTCCAACGCGCTGGTGGCTCTGTTACGCGGCCTCATCACTGAAGAGGTGCGTATCCCCGCCTTTGTGCTGATCATCGCCACCCTGGTGACGATTGTGGACCTGGCCATGAACGCCTGGTTGCACGAGTTGCACAAGGTGCTGGGCTTGTTCATTCCGCTGATTGTGGTGAACTGCCTGATCCTCGGGCGGGCCGAATCTTTTGCCTGCAAAAACAGCGTGGCTTTGTCGGCGTTGGACGGGCTGGCGATGGGCGCGGGTTTCACGCTGGCGCTGACGCTGATGGGCGCCCTGCGTGAGATCGGTGGCAGTGGCACGGTGTTCTCCGGTGCGGCCAACTTGCTCGGCCCCGCCCTGGGTGTGCTGGAGACGCGCCTGTACCCGGGCGACGGGGCGCTGGTGATGATCCTGCCCGCGGGCGGCTTCATTGTGCTGGGGTTGATGATTGCCGCCAAACGCACACTGGACGCACGCCAAAAGGCACCACAGCCAAAAACCGCGCCAGCAGAAACACCACCCAGCCTGGCCGCCGCATCATGAAGGTCAGTGTCGCCTACGCCTTGCCGGATCGGCAAACCTGGCTGGAGATCGAGGTGCCCGAACACGCCACCGTGCGCGAGGCCATTGAGCTCAGCGGCATCACCCGCAGCTTTCCATCGCTGGACCTCAGCACCCAGAAAGTGGGCATCTTCAGCAAAACCGTGTCGCTCGAGGCGCGGCTGGAGCCCGGCCAGCGCGTGGAAATCTACCGCCCGATCACCGCCGACCCGGCGGCGCTGCGTGGCAACGCAGACGACGACGAGTAAGCCCCTGTTGGCAGAACAACCGCTGCCGCAGTGTTTAAGCCAAATTGGCCTCTAGCCCTTATACAAAAAAAGGGCTCACAGCTATTCATTTCAAAGCGATCCGGCCAAATCCAATGGCACCTGGCCCGCGCCTGTTCACCAGGGCAGCAGGACACGTGACGGCGTCGAGCGCAACCCGCACCCCGGTCAGCGCTAACATACAAGCCCGCTGTCCCAGCCCTCCCGCCAGCTGACAGCCACGGGGTGGCGGCCATTTTCTAGACCATTCAAAGAGAGTTTGTATGCAATACCGTCCCCTTGGCCGCACCGGCTGGAACATCTCGACTGTGAGCTTCGGCGCCTGGGCCATTGGTGGCACCTGGGGTGATGTGGATGACGACGAGTCCATGGATGCGCTGCACTCTGCGCTGGACCTGGGGGTGAACTTTTTTGACAGTGCCGACGTGTACGGTGATGGCCGCAGCGAGCGCCTGCTGGCGCAATTACGACGCGAACGCAGCGAGCCCTTTTATGTGGCGACCAAAGCCGGGCGACGCCTGGACCCGCATGTGGCCTCCGGCTACAACCGGGCCAATCTGACCGCGTTTGTCGAGCGCAGCCTGGTCAACCTCAACACCGAAGCGATTGACCTGCTGCAACTGCACTGCCCGCCCACCGAGGTGTTTTACATGCCCGAGGTCTTCGGCGTGCTGGATGACCTGGTCAAGGCGGGCAAACTGCGCCACTACGGCGTGAGTGTCGAGAAGGTGGAAGAAGCGCTCAAAGCCATCGAGTTCCCTGGCGTGCAAAGTGTGCAGATCATCTACAACCTGTTTCGCCAGCGCCCAGCCGAACTGCTGTTTGAACAGACGCAGAAACGCGGCGTGGGCATCCTGGCGCGCCTGCCCCTGTCGTCGGGCCTGCTCAGCGGCAAGATGAGTGCACAAACCAGCTTTGCGTCCGATGACCACCGCCTGTTCAACCGCGAAGGTGCCGCGTTTGACCGAGGTGAGACCTTTTCCGGGCTGGATTTCAACGTGGGCCTGCAGGCGGTCGAGGCGATGCGGCCCCTGGTGCCCGAGGGTTGGAGCATGGCCCAGATGGCTTTGCGCTGGATCCAGATGACCCCGGCAGTGACCTGCTCGATTCCCGGTGGCAAACGCGCCAGCCAGGTGGCGGACAACATGGCAGCGGCCGACCTGCCGCCCTTGACGGAGGCCACCATGCAGGCTCTGGCCGACATCTACAGCCGCTATGCCAAGGCGCTCGTGCACCAACGCTGGTAGACCTTATGGCGCCCGCTGCGGGGGCCTGAGTCGGGCACACCCCTGGGCGAGGGGGTGATCTGCCGCTGCACGCTGTTCACACCAACACGGGTCAAAAATCGTCCATCTGCACGCTTCAGCCGCTAGCGGGTTTACCCCAATGCGAATTTACATATTGATATTGGCCAAATCTCTATCACTTGATATCCCCCCCAGACAGGCTGCGCGGACGTACCATGAGAACCCCAAAATGAGGGACAGCATGGGTCACCGAGTACGGGCGGTGCCTCAAGTTCTATTTCCCGTTCAATCCAATTGTTATGGAGAAACCATGAAAAATAATCGGCGTTCCCTGCTTGCCACCCTGGTAGCAGCCAGCTTTGTGGTGATGGCCCCCATGAGCGCATTTGCTGAAAAGAAGATTGTGCTGGGCTTCAGCCAGATTGGTGCAGAAAGTGAATGGCGTACCGCCAACACCAACTCCATCAAGGAAACAGCGGCCAAAGAGGGCATTGACCTTAAATTCTCTGACGCCCAGCAAAAGCAGGAAAACCAGATCAAGGCCCTGCGCTCCTTCATCGCCCAGAAAGTGGATGTGATCGCCTTTGCGCCCGTGGTTGAATCGGGCTGGGACACGGTGCTCAAAGAAATCAAGGCAGCCAAGATTCCCGTCATCTTGACCGACCGCTCGGTCGACTCCAAAGACACCTCCCTGTATGTGACCTTCATGGGCTCGGACTTCACCGAAGAAGGTCGCAAAGCTGGCCGCTGGCTGGTGGAAAAAGCCAAAACCATGAAGGGGGACATCAACGTGGTTGAACTCCAGGGCACCGTGGGTTCGGGCCCTGCCATCGACCGCAAGAAAGGTTTTGAAGAAATCATCAAGGCCGAACCTCGCATCAAGATCATCCGCTCACAAACCGGTGACTTCACCCGCGCCAAGGGCAAGGAAGTCATGGAAGCTTTCCTGAAAGCCGAAGGCAAGAAGATCAATGTGCTCTACGCACACAACGATGACATGGCCATTGGCGCCATCCAGGCGATTGAAGAAGCCGGTCTGAAACCGTCCAAAGACATCACCATCATCTCGGTGGATGCGGTCAAGGGCGCTTTTGAGGCCATGATGGCTGGCAAACTCGACGTGACGGTGGAATGCAGCCCCTTGCTCGGGCCACAGCTGATGTCGGCGGTCAAGGACCTGATGGCTGGCAAGACCCTGCCACGTCGCATCGTGACGGTGGAAGGCATCTTCCCGATGGAAGTGGCGGCCAAAGAGTTCCCGAATCGGAAATACTGACCGGTCGTTGTGATTACAGCGGTGCGCGGCAGGTGCTGCGCATCCGTTTGTAGACAAAGCCGCCCTGGCGGCTTGTCTGGCATGAGGGAACGGGATGAGCAAAACAGACATCACAAAGCCAGCATCGGGTCGGGACCAAAACACCCCGGTGCTGGAACTCAGTGGCATCAACAAACAGTTTGGCGCGGTTCAGGCATTACAGAATGTCAAACTGAGACTTTTTGCGGGTGAGATCCATGCGCTGATGGGGCAAAACGGCGCTGGCAAATCCACCCTGATCAAGGTGCTGACCGGGGTTTACCCGGCAGACAGCGGTGAGATCCGTTTACGCGGCCAGCCCATTCGCCCCACGTCCACGCTGCACGCGCAGCACTTGGGCATCAGCACGGTTTACCAGGAAGTCAACCTCTGCACCAACCTGTCGGTGGCAGAAAACATTTTTGCCGGACGTTACCCGCGTCGCGGCGCGTTAGGGGGTTGGTCCATCGACTGGGCACGTATGCAGCAAGAAGCCACAGCGCTGCTGCAGCGGCTCAATCTGGACATTGACGTAACTCAGCCGCTGTCGAGTTTTTCGGTGGCGGTGCAGCAGATGGTGGCGATTGCCCGGGGCCTGAGCATTTCGGCCCAGGTGCTGGTCCTCGATGAGCCCACCTCCAGCCTGGACGACGACGAGGTGGAACGCCTGTTTGTGGTGCTGCGCCAGCTGCGTGACCAGGGCATGGCGATTGTGTTCGTCACCCATTTTCTGGGCCAGATGTACGCACTGTGTGACCACATCACGGTGTTGCGCAACGGTGAACTGGTGGGGGAATACGCTGCCGAAGAACTGGGACAGGGCGCGCTGATTGCCGCCATGATCGGGCACGAGCTGGACGCCAGTCTGGGCGCCACACCGGCAGACCAAGCGGGCACAGCGCCTGCGGCTGACTGGCTCAGCACACGGGGTCTGGCCCGCGCTGGCAGTGTCAAGCCCATGGATTTGAGTGTGCGCCCGGGAGAGGTGGTGGGCATCGGCGGCTTGCTGGGCTCCGGCCGTACCGAGCTGGCGCGCCTGCTGTTCGGACTGGATCGCAGCGATGCCGGAGAGATCACGCTCAGCGGTCAGACGGTGCACATGGACTCCCCGTCCACCGCCATCAAGCTCGGTTTGGGCTTGTGCCCGGAAGACCGCAAGGCCGAGGGCATCATCGCCGAACTCTCGGTGCGTGAAAACATTGCGCTGGCGCTGCAGGCACGCCAAGGTTTGTGGCCGTTCATCAGCCGCGCCCGCCAGACCGAGATGGCGCAGCACTATGTCAAAGCGCTGGGCATCAAGACCTCGGACGTTGACACCCCGATTGGCCAGCTCTCTGGCGGCAACCAGCAAAAAGCGGTGTTGGCGCGCTGGCTGGCCACGCAGCCCAAGCTGCTGATTCTGGACGAACCCACACGCGGCATTGACATTGCCGCCAAACAAGAAATCATGAACGAGATATTGACCTTGGCCAAACAGGGTATGGCGGTGTTGTTTATTTCCTCGGAGATGTCCGAGGTGGTGCGGGTGGCAGACCGTATTGTGGTCATGCGTGACCACGCCAAGGTCGGAGAGTTGCCTGCTGGCAGCAGCGACCATGCGGTCTACGCACTGATTGCGGAGCACGCATGAGCACCTCTTCTTCTGAACCCCTCTTCAAGCGCCTGCTGTCGCATTCCCTGTTCTGGCCGCTGGTCACGCTGGCCCTGATTCTGGTGGTCAACGCCAGTCTGAACCAGGGTTTTTGGGTGCTGCAATGGCGTGACGGCCACCTCTACGGCAGTTTGATCGACATCCTGAACCGCTCTGCCCCGCTGATGCTGGTGGCGCTGGGCATGACCCTGGTGATTGCCACGCGTGGCATCGACATCTCGGTCGGCGCGGTGGTGGCCATCAGTGCCTCGGTCGCCGCCCTGATGATTGGCGGCACCCTGGTCATCAACAACGGCGTGCCCACCCATGTCAGCCGTTTCCCGATGCCGCTGGCCATTGTGTGCGCCTTGCTGGTGGCGCTGTTTTGTGGACTGTGGAACGGTGTGCTGGTAGCCAAGATTGGCCTGCAACCGATCATTGCCACACTGATCCTGATGGTGGCCGGGCGCGGCATTGCACAGCTGGCCACTGGCGGGCAGATCGTCACCGTGTATTACGCGCCTTATTTCTACATTGGCAACGGTTTCCTGTGGGGGCTGCCTTTTGCCTTGTTCATTGCCGGGGGCACCTTTCTGGCAGTGCATCTGCTGATGACCCGCACCGCCCTGGGGCTGTTCATCCAGGCCATTGGCATCAACCCGGCTGCAGCGCGGCTGGCGGGGGTGCGTGAGCGGCTGATCACCGTGTGTGTTTACGCCTTCTGCGGGCTGACCGCCGGCATTGCCGGGCTGATCATCAGCTCCAACGTCAAGAGTGCCGACGGCAACAACGCGGGCAACCTGATGGAGCTCGACGCCATTCTGGCGGTGACGCTGGGCGGCACCCTGCTCAGCGGCGGCCGCTTCAACCTGGCGGGCACCATGGTTGGTGCGCTCATCATCCAGACGCTGACCTCGACCATTTATTCGATTGGTGTGCCACCCGAGATCAATCTGGTGGTCAAAGCGGTGGTGGTGTTTGTGGTGATGCTGTTGCAGTCGGCAGATTTCCGGCGGACGGTGCATGGCTGGGTGGTGCGACCCGCAGCGACTGGGGGTGCCGTATGAAGCTCAACGCCAAATACCTGCCCTTGGTGGCCACGGTGTCCCTGTTTGTGGCGATGGCCACCTTTGGCTCGGTGTCTTACAACGGGTTTTTCTCGGCCCAGGTGTTTCTGAACCTGCTGATCGACAACGCGTTTCTGGTGATCGTGGCGGTGGGCATGACTTTTGTCATCCTGACCGGCGGCATTGACCTGTCAGTCGGTTCGGTGGTGGCGCTGAGCACCATGGTGCTGGCCGAGCTGGTGGAGCACCAGCATTGGAATCTGGGGCTGGCCATTCCGCTGGTCTTGCTGATGGGCACCAGTCTGGGGGCGTTCATGGGCTGGCTGATCCAGCGTTTCCGGCTGCAGCCGTTCATCGTGACCCTGGCGGGCATGTTTCTGGCGCGTGGCCTGTGTTACGTGATCAGCATCGACTCGATCAGCATCACCGACGAGACCTACACCGCGTTGGCGCAAACACGGGTGCCCCTGTGGACGGACGCGGCGGTGTCGCTGAGCGCGATTCTGGCGGTGTTGGTGCTGCTGGCCGCCATCTTTATGGCGCATGCAACCGAGTTTGGCCGCACCGTCTACGCCATTGGTGGCAGTGAGCAGTCGGCCATGCTGATGGGCTTGCCGGTAGCGCGCACCACGGTGCTGGTCTACAGCCTGAGCGGTTTTTGCTCGGCACTCGGTGGGGTGGTGTTCACCTTCTACATGCTGTCGGGTTACGGCCTGCATGCGATTGGCCTGGAGCTGGACGCGATTGCGGCGGTGGTGATTGGTGGCACGCTGCTCAGCGGGGGTGTGGGTTATGTGGTGGGCACCCTGTTTGGGGTGCTTGCGCTGGGTCTGATCCAGACTCTGATCATGTTTGACGGCTCCCTGAGTTCCTGGTGGACCCGCATCGTGATTGGCGCCTTGCTGCTGGTGTTCTGTGTGTTGCAGCGGCTGTTTGAGGTCAGAAAGACATAGGTCAGCCACGGGGGTTCTGCTAAAAGTCAATGGGCGTCGAGAGCACGCAGGCTGAGTGTTGTTTCTTGTGCCGCTGTCTGTCTGTTGACTAACTTGTTTATGCCGGCTGCCCGCAACAGGCCCGGCAATCAAAAACTCTCCCACTCCTCATTGCCGGCCCTGGCAGCCGTGTTGTGGTGCCCCAGGTTGACGGGTTTAGACGCAGGCTTGGCCACGACCTTCTTGCTGGGTGCCAAGGCCTTGGGTGCTTTGATGGCGGAGGTGCGTGCTGCCGGTGCTGCGAATCCACCCTCTTGCCCCTGCCCCAGCTTGAACACAGCCACCGTGCTCACCAGATCTTGGGCCTGGCTCTTGAGGCTGCTGGCCGCGGCGGCCATTTCTTCGACCAAGGCGGCGTTTTGCTGGGTAACCTGGTCGATCTGCTGGATGGCTTCACCAATCTGGCCCACACCTTGGCTTTGTTCATTGCTGGCGGCGCTGATCTCGCCCATGATGTCAGTCACGCGTTTGATCGAGCTCACCACCTCGGTCATGGTAGTGCCTGCCTGATCCACCAGGGTCGTGCCTTGTTCGACCCGCTCCACACTGTTATTGATCAGTATCTTGATTTCCTTGGCGGCTTCGGCACTGCGTCCCGCCAATGAGCGCACCTCGCTGGCCACCACCGCAAAACCACGACCCTGTTCCCCGGCACGGGCGGCTTCCACGGCGGCGTTCAGGGCCAGGATATTGGTCTGGAAGGCGATGCCGTCGATCACACTGATGATGTCGCTGATCTTGCGACTCGATTCATTGATGCCTTTCATGGTGTCCACCACCTGGGCCACCACTTCACCACCTTGCACCGCAACGGTGGAGGCACTTAAAGCCAGCTGGTTGGCTTGGCGGGCGTTGTCGGCGTTTTGTTTGACGGTGGAGGAGAGTTCTTCCATGGAGGCAGCAGTTTCCTCCAAAGCGCTGGCTTGTTCTTCGGTGCGTTGACTCAGGTCATTGTTGCCCTGAGCAATCTCGGAGCTGGCGGTGGCCACAGAGTCGGAGCCGGTGCGTACGGAGAAGACCACCTTGACCAGGTTGTCCTGCATGTCTTTCATGGCCGCCAGCAGTTGGCCGGTTTCATCACGGCCTGTGACAACAATATGTGAGGACAGATCGCCCGAGGCCACGGTCTGGGCCACTGTCATGGCGCCAGTGATTGGCACCACGATAGAGCGGGTGATCAACAGGGCGGCAACAACACCAAGAACCAAAGCCAGGGCACTCAAGGCCAGCACAAGGGTGAGCGCCGTGGTGTAGGCCTGCTCGGCGGAGACGGCCGCTTCATCACTGAGCGTGCCCTCGTAGTCTGCCAACTCACCCGCAGCGTCCAGCCAGGCACGTTGTGCGGGCAAAGCCTCTTTCATCAAAGCATTTGTCGCCTCATCGTTTTTGTTTTGCTCGCCCAGTTCAGCCACTGTGTTCATCAGAGGTGTCGCTTTGGCTTTTAACTCTTTGATCTTGGTGAAGAGCTCCTTCTCCTTAGGCGTCGTCTTGGCATTGCTGTCGAACAATTTCTGCAGCTTGGCCTCCTCCGCATCGTACAAAGCGCGCCGAGTCTTCAAGGTCTCACTGGCCGCCTTGATGCTGGCCTCGTCATTGAGCAACACGATGTCACGGATCGTGGCACCAGTGCGGTTAACCAGAAGGCGCATGGAATTGGCCAGTTTGGTTGCGGGGTTGTGAACTCGGGTGACCACTTCCATGGCTTGGTTGATGTCGCTCATACGACTCAGCCCCAGGCCGGAGATGGCTGCCAGCAACAACAAAACTAAGCCAAAACCCAAGCCAAGGCGGGGTGCGATTTTGATGTTATTGAAAAAGCCCATGGTTATCCCCTTTACAAACTGTTGGACGAACGCGCAATGCAGCAGACAGGAAACCAGACCCAAGTCGGCACTGGACATGGGCTTATTGATTTGGATTGATCAGAACCGACATGCGGTTCTCCAGCGACACAATGACCAATAGCGGGTTTAGCAGCCGTGCTCGCTGCCAAGCTTGAGAGATGTCACCCGCGTGAACTTGTTATCGTTGCCTGATTCTGTTGGAACTTGCTGTATTTGTCCACAACTGGCGGAACCACCCTGTGCGCCTGGACTGCGCGCGGGTGGTTGCCTGCCCTTGTGTTTGGGTGACGTCCTTGGTGCGCTGACGAACGGACTTGGCCGAGCTGATCAACGCCAATCGGGGCATGTCACCCACCCAACCCAAACGGCCAAGAGCCAAGAACGCTGCGACAAAGCGGCCGCTGAGTCTTGCGGTAGCGAACATGTTTAGGCCTCCGGAACCGCTCTGTGAGCCTGCGCCTGATGTGTTGACGACCACGACACCTGTGCCTGACACCTCAGACTTTCCCGAAGGCCAGGAGGACCCGGCGCAGTCTGCCGAGTTGGAACGACAACAAGACGCCTAGCCACGACACACCCCGCCCACGACCGGAGGAGAACCCATGCCCAAGAACCCATGGAGCGCCAAGCGCCAACGCCAATACACTCACATCAAGGACAGCCTGCTGGCACATGGCCGCAGCGAGCCATTGGCAGAGGAAATTGCCGCGCGTACTGTCAACAAAGAGCGGGCCCAACATGGTGAGTCCACCGAGGCCAGCGCCTCGTCGATCAAGGACATGTCGGCCAGCCGGCGCGGTGGGCTGCGCTCACACAAAGGGCCGGGTGGCCGCACGCTGCTGCAGCTTCGTAACGAGGCGCGCCAACGTGGCCTTGCCGGACGCTCCAAAATGAACAAGGCTCAGTTGGAAGCCGCGTTGCCTTGAGGCTTGCGATGTGCCTTGGGGTATGCCCTGATCGATCCAGAGGTTTGGGCACAAAAATAGCTTCAGACCCTTATCTAAAAAGGGATGACAGCTATCAGGTAAATAGCAACTCTCGGGCATGATTTTCAAAACACGTCCACCAGACTCAGGCCGGCGCAGCACTCAGCTCCGCCCCAGCGTCACCGGCGATCACTCTTAGGCGCAAACAAGCGTCTGTGCCAGCGACAGTTTCGCGACTGAAAGCGAGGCACATCCCCCTCGCCTACACCGTCAAACCGTTGACGCGGTCTCGGCAAAACGCCATTCAAGGTGCAGCTTCAGGCTCTCGCCCTGATGCAACACCTTCAATCCCGGCAACCCAGGCATGTGAAAGGCGTCAATCGGATGGGTCACCGGCTCAAAACAGAACGCGGAGATGATGGACGAGCGGTACAACAGGCACATGCCGTCGTTTTGCCCCCGGCTCAGTATGCTCGGCTCTCGCATGGTCAGCGCCAACTGCTGCTCTGGCCAATCGATGCGGGCCTCACCCGACCAACCGGTGTAGGCGTTGTCGATCAGTGAACCATTGGCATCCATGCCTGAGCGTGGATCCCAGCCGGGCGGGAACTCGCTGGTGTGCTGGGTCGGCAGGCAGTCCGGTCGGCTGAGCCAGACCCCTTCCACCTGGGTCGTCAGTCGGGTGTTGGCCGAGCGCGGGAAAAACGGGTGTTGGCCCAGACCATATGGCAAGGGGGACGGGCCGGTGTGGGTGACCGTCAGCGTCTGGTCCATGCCACCGTCGATCAGCACAAAACGCTGCAAAGCCCGATAGTTGTAGGGGTTGCCGTCAAATGCTTGTGACTCCAATGTCATCTCCAGCATGTTGTCTTGCGGTTGGTGCAACGCCCAGGGTTGCAGCCAACCGTCGCCATGGATCGGGTAGGGCTCGCCAGCCCGGTTGGGTGCCATAGGGTGATGGACACCGTCAAACTCGAAACCACCTGCGCTGATGCGATTGGACCAGGGCACCAGCGGAAATGAGGCCAAGGTGTAACGGTCAGTGCTGCCAGCCCATGGGCGCCAGATGTCCAGCGGGCCTTGCGCGCGATCCAGCTGCCAGGCTGCGACACCGCCCCCCAGTGTGGGCAGCAAGCCCAGGTGTTGCTTGGCATGGTGTAACCAGTGGATGGGGTGTTCGGTGGTGTGCATGGTGGATCACGATCTCAAAAAGGCCAGCCCGACCCGGCCCATCAGGGCCACGTCAGGCACAGGGCCTGTTAATTTTCTTTTCATCCAAGATGCTAACAATTGATCCATTACACCTGGGATCAATTATTTAGTGTCTAACATACAGAAATTGCAATACTTGCCTGTTGATACAGGAAACGACATGTCGACTCAGAAGAAAGCTTTGGCCGTTTACCCCAGTCTTCAAGGGCAACGTGTGTTTGTGACGGGCGGGGCGACATCGGTCGGGGCTGCCATGGTTTGCGCCTTTGCCCAACAGGGCGCACAGGTGGCGTTTGTGGACATTGCCGACGCCAAGAGCGCCGAACTCGCAGCCAGCGTCGAGGCACAGGGCTGGGGGCAGGTCTGGTGGCGCAGCTGTGATGTCTGCGATGTCACCGCCTTGCAAGCGGCATTAGCCCAGGCCCAGTCCGATCTGGGTGACTTTTCCACCCTGGTCAACAACGTCGCCAGTGATGACCGCCACACGCTGGAGTCGGTCACCCCCGATTACTGGGACGAACGCATGGCGGTGAACCAGCGTCCGGCGTTTTTTGCCATCCAGGCGCTGGTACCCGGCATGCGCCGCCTGGGCGGTGGCTCGATCATCAACCTTGGCTCCACTGGCTGGCAGGAAAAAAGTGGTGTCTACCCCTGTTACGCCGTTGCCAAGTCGTCGATGAATGGGCTGACCCGGGGTTTGGCTGAGACCTTGGGCGCAGATCGCATCCGCATCAACACACTGTCTCCGGGCTGGGTCATGACCGAACGCCAGCTGTCCAAATGGCTCAATGAGGAAGACATCCACACCATCCGGCAAAGCCAATGCCTGCCTGACATGATCCAGGCCTCGGATGTGGCGCGTATGGCGCTGTTCCTGGCCTCGGACGACGCGGCGATGTGCACCGCACAGGAATTCAAGGTGGACGCGGGCTGGAACTAGTACTTATCAGCCACCGGCGCGAACTGTTTGCCATACAGCGCCTGGGCTGAGGTTTTCAAGGCGGACAACAGCACCTGTGCGGCCGGTGACAAGGGTTTGTCGCGCCGAGTAATGAAGCCAAAAGGCTCGAGCTCACACGGCAAATCCACCGGCAAGATGCGCAGCAAACCGTGGTCGGCGTAGTAGCGCGCCACATCGGTCGCCATGATGCTGACCATGTCGCTGTCCTGCATCATTTTGGTCAGAAACAGCAAAGAGCTGGTTTCGATCCGGTTGCTCAGCTGCTGCAGGTCCAGCTCCTGAAACATCAGGTCAAATTTGTGGCGCATGACGCTGCCAACCGGTGGCACGATCCAGCCATAGGCCAGCAAGTCGGTAAACGACAACGGCGATAAGCCGAACAGTGGATGAGCGGGCCGGGCCACCGCGCAGACCGGCTCATCGGCAATCGATTCGTAACGCAAGTCGTCGGTGTCATGCTCTTCGGACAAGCGGCCAATCATCACATCCAGCGTGCCACGGTACAGCTGTTCCAGCAGCACATTGCTCGATTCAATCTGGATGGTGATGCGCAGATGCGGATGGGCTTGCTTCACGGCGGCAATCGTCGGAGGCAGCAACACCACCCCCGGCGCGGTGATGGCCCCGAGGTTGACTTGTCCAAACTGACCATGTTTGGCGGCCTGCAACTCGTCGTTGGCCTGGTTCAGGCTGTTCAGGGCAGCCCGGGCATGGCGGATCATGGTCTCGCCATACCAGGTCGGGCGCATGCCGCGTGGCAACCGCTCAAACAACTGCACCCCCAGCACATCTTCCAGATCTTTCAGCAGTTTGGAGGCGGCCGGCTGGGTCATGCTGAGCACCTGTGAGGCACGGTGGATATTGCCTTCTTCGGCCAGCGCCACGATCAGCAGCAGCTGTCGGGTTTTCAGGCGTGCGCGGATGAGCCAATGGGTGTAATTTGTCATATCAGGGTTTCTACCAATCCGCTTTTAGATATCGGAATAAGCACAAAATATATTGGAATATATCCAGCATTGTCCCTATGATCCGAGCCATCCGAGCCGTCTGGCAAGGACATGACAACAAATAGTCGATCACCTACAGGAGTCTTATTTTGAAAGCTCGCAGAACAACTTTAAAAGCACTGGCCATCGCTTTGACACTGGGTCTGGGCGTTGCAGCACCGTTTGCACAAGCCCAGGACAAGGGTACCGTGGGTATCGCTATGCCCACCAAGAGCTCAACGCGCTGGATCAATGACGGCAATAGCATGGTGGCCGCCTTGCAAGCCAAGGGTTACAAGACTGACCTGCAATATGGTGACGACGACATTCCCAACCAGTTGGCACAGATTGAAAACATGATCACCAAAGGGGTGAAGGTGCTGGTGATTGCTGCGATTGACGGCACAACCTTGTCCAACGCCTTGCAAAAAGCGGCCGACAAAGGCGTCAAAGTTTTGTCTTATGACCGTCTGATTGTGGGCAGCAAGAACGTGGATTACTACGCCACCTTCGACAACTTCCAGGTGGGTGTCCTGCAAGCCCAGTCATTGGAAAAAGCTCTGGGTTTGAAAGAAGGCAAGGGTCCGTTCAACATCGAGCTGTTCGGTGGTTCAGCTGACGACAACAACGCCTACTTCTTCTATGACGGCGCCATGTCCGTGCTGCAACCATACATCGACAAAGGCAAGCTGGTCGTGCAAAGCAAACAAGCGGGCATGAACAAGGTGTCGACCCTGCGCTGGGACGGTGCCACCGCCCAGGCACGCATGGAAAACCTGCTGAGCGCCTATTACGGCAAGGTCAAGTTGAATGCTGTTTTGTCTCCGTATGACGGCATCAGCATCGGGATCTTGTCGGCCCTTAAAGGTGTTGGTTATGGCAGTGGTGGTCAGACCATGCCCTTTGTCAGCGGCCAGGATGCTGAAGTGCCGTCCGTCAAGTCCATCATCCGTGGTGAACAGTACTCCACCGTGTTCAAGGACACCCGTGAGTTGGCCAAGGTTGCGGCAGGTATGGTCGACTCCATGCTGAGCGGCAAGAAAGTCGAGATCAACGATACCAAGACCTACAACAACAAGGTCAAGGTGGTCCCTTCTTACCTGTTGAAACCTGTGAGTGTGGACAAGTCCAATTACAAGGAAATTCTGGTCGGTAGCGGTTACATCAAAGAAGAACAACTCAAGTAGTTGACCAGGCTAGGGTAGAAGGCCCTGTGCAGACAAGCGCAGGGCCTTTTTCATTTTCAGAGGCAATATGGCTGATCCGATTCTTGAAATGCGCGGGATCCACAAGGCGTTCCGCGGCGTACGTGCGTTAAGTGATGTGAATTTAACGGTCCAAGCTGGCCAGATCCACGCCATCGTGGGTGAAAACGGTGCCGGTAAATCAACACTCATGAAAGTTCTCAGTGGGGTGTACCCACACGGCGAATACGAAGGCAACATCCGGTTCCAGAACCAGGACTGCCAGTTCCGCGGCATTGCCGACAGCGAACACCGCGGCATCATCATCATTCACCAGGAGCTCGCACTCGTGCCGCTGCTGTCAATTGCTGAAAACATCTTTCTGGGCAATGAGCCAGCGCGCCACGGCATCATTGACTGGAACCAGGCCTATGTCAAAACACAGGCCTTGTTGGCCAAGGTCGGGCTCAAAGAGTCGCCCAATACCTTGATCACCAACATCGGCGTGGGCAAACAACAGCTGGTTGAAATTGCCAAGGCACTGTCCAAAGAAGTCAAGTTGCTGATCCTGGACGAACCCACAGCGAGCTTGAACGAGACCGACAGTGACGCCCTGCTGGAGCTGCTTTTGGAACTCAAACGCCAGGGTATTTCCTGCATCCTGATCTCGCACAAACTCAATGAAGTATCCAAGGTGGCCGACGCCATCACCATCTTGCGGGATGGCACCACGGTAGCCTCACTGGACGCCCAGGGCACCAAGATCAGCGAAGACCTGGTGATCAAACACATGGTAGGTCGCGAGATGGCGGACCGTTACCCCAAACGCGTGCCGCATATTGGCGACACCGTGTTTGAGATCAAAAACTGGCATGTTCACCATGAAGAACATGCCGACCGCGAAGTCATCAAGGGTGTCAATCTGCATGTGCGCAAAGGCGAAATTGTCGGCATTGCTGGCCTGATGGGTGCCGGGCGCACCGAACTGGCGATGAGTGTGTTTGGCCGCACCTACGGTCGCAACATCACTGGCGAGGTGTTGATGCACGGCAAGCCAATTGACACCAGCACCGTACAAAAGGCCATCAACTCGGGGCTGGCCTACGTCACCGAAGACCGCAAGGGCTACGGACTGGTGCTGGAAGAAACCATCGCCTGGAACACCACACTGGCCAACCTCGAAGCGGTATCCAAACACTCGGTCATCGACGAGGGCGAGGAATACAGCGTGGCCGAGGACTACCGGAAAAAACTCAACATCCGCAGCCCCAATGTGTTTGCCAACACCGTCAACCTGTCGGGTGGCAACCAGCAAAAGGTGGTGCTGAGCAAATGGTTGTTTTCAGACCCGCAAGTGCTGATTCTGGATGAGCCCACGCGTGGCATCGATGTGGGTGCCAAATATGAGATTTACACCATCATTGCGCAGTTAGCCGAGCAAGGAAAATGCGTTCTGATGATCTCATCGGAAATGCCCGAGTTGTTGGGCATGTGTGACCGAATCTGTGTGCTAAACGAGGGCGCTTTTGTGGCGGAATTCACCGCCGCCGAAGCGTCTCAGGAAAAAATTATGCGTTCTATTGTGACCTCAGGAGCAAATTGACATGGCGACCGTCTCTTCAAAAGCCACCCCACCCGCAGCGGCCTCCCCAGGCTTGGGTTTCTTGAAAAACAACCTGCGCGAGTATGGTCTGCTGATGTCGTTGGTGGCCATCATGGGGTTCTTCCAGGTGATGACCAATGGCACCCTCTTCCAGCCCCTGAATCTGACCAACCTGATTCTGCAAAACAGCTACATCATCGTGATGGCCCTGGGCATGTTGCTGGTCATTGTGGCTGGCCACATCGACCTGTCGGTGGGCTCAGTCTGCGGTTTTGTCGGTGCTGTCGCCGCCGTTTTGATGGTGGAATACAACCTCAACTTTGCGCTGACCGCCCTGATCTGCCTGGTGCTTGGTGGCGTGATTGGTGCCGCGCAAGGTTACTGGGTGGCTTTTTACAAAATACCCGCCTTCATCGTGACGCTGGCGGGCATGCTGGTGTTTCGGGGTCTCACCTTGGTGGTCCTGGGTGGCTCGTCAGTCGGCCCTTTTCCACCCGAGTTCCAGTTGCTCAGCACCGGTTTTATTCCAGACCCGTTTGGGGGTGAAAGCCTGAAAGTCCTGTCGCTGGTACTTGGCTTGGCCATGGCCTTGATCTTGTTGTTGTCCAAAGTGAAAGACCGTGCCGCCCGGGCCAAACACGGCATGGACAACGAACCCTACGTCTTTTTTCTGTTCAAGAATCTGGCGTTTGCCGCCATGATTGCCGCCTTCAGCTACCTGCTGTCGTCTTACCGTGGTTTGCCCAATGTGCTGATCGTGATGCTGGTGTTGATGCTGGTCTACGACTTTGTCACCTCCAAGACCACCGTGGGCCGTCGCGTTTATGCTCTCGGTGGCAACGAAAAAGCCGCTCGTCTGTCCGGCATCAACACCGAACGCCTGACCTTCTACACCTTCATCAACATGGGCGTGCTGGCGGCCTTGGCCGGTTTGATTTTTGCCGCTCGGCTCAATACCGCCACCCCCAAAGCAGGCCTCGGCTTTGAGCTGGATGTGATTGCCGCGTGCTTCATCGGTGGCGCCTCTGCGTCGGGTGGTGTTGGCAAGGTATTGGGTGCGGTGATTGGTGCGTTCATCATGGGTGTCATGAACAACGGCATGTCCATCATGGGGATTGGCATCGACTGGCAACAGGTCATCAAAGGCTTGGTCTTGCTGGCGGCGGTGTGTGTCGACGTTTACAACAAGAAAAAATAACCTGATGGCGGACAACACGGTAATGCAACTGTTGGGGCGTCGGCTGCGGCTGGCCGTGATTGGTGGCGGGCCGGGCTCTTTTATCGGAGCCATGCACCGCCAGGCAGCGCGGCTGGATGACCGCTTTGAGCTGGTCGCCTGCGCCCTGTCCTCTGACCCTGAGCGCGCCCGCAGCGCGGGGCTGAGTCTCGGGATGGCGCCAGAGCGCAGTTACCCCAATGGACAAGCCTTGATCGAGACCGAGGCACAGCGCGCTGATGGTGCCGAGGTGGTGGCCATCATGACCCCCAACGACAGCCACTTCGCACTGGCCATATTGGCGCTGGACCACGGCATGGATGTGATCTGCGACAAACCCATGACCAACACGCTGGCCGAGGCACAGGCGCTTCACCAGAAGGTCCAAGACACCGGTCTGGTGTTTTGTCTGACCCACAACTACACCGGGTATCCGATGGTGCGCCAGGCCCGGGCCATGGTGCAGGACGGCCAGCTGGGCGAGATCCGGCTGGTGCAGGTCGAGTATGTCCAAGGGGGTCGCGCCAAGGCGGGACCAGGCCGACGCGCCTGGAAAGACGACCCGGCGCGGGGTGGGCCCTCACTGGTGCTCGCCGACATCGGCACCCACGCCCACAACCTGCTGCGTTTCATGACCCTGCTGGAGGTAGCTCAGGTAGCGGCCGAGGTTGGCAGCATCGTGCCGGATCGCCTGACCCACGACTACGCGGGCGCGATGCTGCGTCTGAACAACGGCGCACGCGGCAGTTTTTGGGTGACCCAGGCCGCAGCAGGCGTAGAAAACGGCTTGCGTATCCGCATCAGCGGCGCCTTAGGTAGTCTGGAGTGGCAACAAGAGCAGCCGCAAGTGCTGCACTTCAAGCCACTGGATGCGCCAGCACAGGTACGTACACCCAACGGTCCCGGCACCCTGCCGCTGGCGGCGCGAGCCTCACGCATCGTGGCCGGGCATCCCGAGGGCTTTCACGAAGCCTTTGCCAACCTGTACACCGACGCGGCCGATACGATCGCCGCGCGCCGCTGTCATCAGGCGGTGGACCCGCTGTCCACACACTTCCCCAACGCCAGTGACGGACTGCAAGGTCTGCGCTTTGTCACCGCCGCGCTGGCGTCCAGCCAGCAACAAGGTACCTGGACAACTGTTGAAGGTACAACTGACCATGTTTGACCCCAGTGACCATTCCCATCGTCGTTACAACCCTCTGACCGGCCAATGGGTGCTCGTCTCGCCACACCGGGCCAAGCGCCCCTGGCAAGGCCAGCAGGAGTCACCGGATCGCAGTGAGCGACCCAGCCATGACCCGCAGTGTTATTTGTGTGCCGGCAACCTGCGGGTGACTGGCGAGCGCAACCCTGACTACCAGCACACCTTCGTTTTCACCAACGATTTTGCAGCAATGATGGCGGACACACCCGAAGCGGCACCGCCGACGGACGATCTGTTCCAGATCCAGAGCGCCCGCGGTACCAGCCGGGTGATCTGCTTCTCGCCAGACCACAGCCTGTCCTTGCCGGAGTTGTCCTTGCCGGCCATTGGCCAGGTCATCCAAACCTGGATCTCCGAGACCAAAGAGCTGGCTCAAACCTACCCAGGCATCCAGATCTTCGAGAACAAGGGCGCCATGATGGGCTGCTCCAACCCGCACCCACATGGCCAGATCTGGGCCACCAGTTACATCCCCAGCGAAGTGCATCAGGAAGACCTGCACCAGCGTGCCTACTTCAACCAACATCAGCGCCCCCTGCTGCTCGACTATGCCGAACGCGAGGCGGCCAGTGGTGAACGTGTGGTCGTCCAGACGACGCACTGGCTGGCGGTGGTGCCGTTCTGGGCCACCTGGCCTTTTGAGATTTTGCTGCTGCCACGCTTTACCGTGCAGCGCATCACCCAGCTTGACGCGACGCAGCAGGCCGATCTGGCGCTGGCGCTGAAAAAGCTGACCAGCCGTTACGACAACCTGTTCGAGTGTTCCTTCCCTTACTCGATGGGCTGGCACGGCGCCCCATATGACAGTCGCGGCACCGAAGGCTGGCAGTTGCATGCCCATTTTTACCCCCCCTTGCTGCGCTCAGCCAGTGTGCGCAAGTTCATGGTGGGGTTTGAGATGCTGGCCGAAGCGCAGCGTGACCTCACGCCAGAACAGGCTGCCGAGCGCCTGCGCGCGGTCTCTGACCTGCATTACCGCGAGGCATCCACATGTCCCAAGCCTTGAAACACGTCGCGACACAAGCCTTTGAAGCGAGCTTTGGCAGCCCACCTCAACACTGGGTGCAGGCCCCCGGCCGGGTCAACCTGATTGGTGAACACACCGACTACAACGACGGTTTTGTCCTGCCCTGCGCCATCAACTTTGGCACGCTAATCGCCGCCAGAGCACGCACCGACGCCATCGTGCGGGTGGTAGCTGCTGACTACGGCGGCGAAGTCGACAGCTTCCGCCTTGACCAGCCCATCCTGCCTTTGGCTGAGGGCGCTTGGCCCAATTACGTACGAGGTGTCGTCAAGTACCTCCTGGAAACAGGCTTGCCGCTGCAAGGTGCCGATTTGGCACTCGCTGGCAATGTGCCGCAGGGTGCTGGCTTGTCGTCCTCGGCATCGCTGGAGGTTTCGGTGGCTCAGGCTTTCAAAACCCTGCAGGGGTTCAGCGAGCTCAGTCCCACCGACATGGCCTTGATTGCCCAACGGGCCGAAAACCGGTTTGTTGGCTGCAACTGCGGCATCATGGACCAACTGGTATCAGCACGCGGGGAAGCCGGTAGCGCCCTGCTGATCGACTGCCGCTCACTTGCCACACAGGCGGTGCCGATGCCTGCTGATGTGGCGGTGATGATTGTGCATTCCCGGGTGCGCCGCGGGCTGGTTGGCAGTGAGTACAACACCCGGCGCCTGCAGTGTGAAGCGGCGGCCAAACACTACGGCGTCAAGGCCTTGCGTGATCTGGACCTGGCCCGGCTGGAGGCTGAGGCGGGGGATTTGGATGCGATCGTGCTGCGCCGTGCCCGGCACATCGTCACCGAAAACCAGCGCACGCTCGACGCCGCAGTGGCTTTGGCTGCCGGTGATTTACGCCAGATGGGGCAACTCATGGCGGCCTCCCATGTCTCGATGCGTGACGACTTTGAAATCACTGCGCCCGCGGTCGACCAGTTGGTGGACATCCTGCAAACCGCCATTGGCCCGGTCGGTGGCGCCCGCATGACTGGCGGCGGATTTGGCGGCTGCGCGGTGGCATTGATGCCATCAAGCCAGGTCGAAGCGGTCCGCCAAGCCGTGGCTGAGCAATACCGATCACCCACTGGCGAAGCGGGTACCGTCTACGTCTGCCAGGCCTCACAAGGTGCGGGTTCCCTGAGCTGAGCCCCTACAACGGCCCGCTCCCTGCGGGTCTGCGGCATGTATTTATTGGTATCAATAGTCTCCTAATCTCTATTGGATCAATATGCCCCCCATGGCTATCATGCGCTCACTCTTTGGCCTTTGACCGGTTGCGCATGCCGCTGATCCCAGGCCAAAGAGCTGTTTTTCTGTGACCGGACACCCTGGCCCGCACACTGTGTGGCCGGGTCTGTGTCCCTTCACGGTTCATGCATGTTTCAATTCCTGGATGTTTTATGAGCTCTTATGCATTGGGTCTGGATTACGGCAGTGATTCGGTCAGGGCGCTGTTGGTGAATGCGCAAACCGGCGAAGAAGTGGCGAGTGCCGTGGTGTACTACCCACGCTGGAGCCAAGGCCTGTTTTGCGCGCCCGCCAAAGACCAGTTTCGCCAGCACCCGCTGGACTACACCGACAGTTTGGTGGAAGCCGTGCAGGCCCTGTGGCAAAAAGCCCCGGCGGGTGCTGCCCAGCAAGTGGTGGGCCTGAGTTTTGACACCACCGGCTCGACCCCAATCGCCTTGAACCGCGACGGTGTGGCGCTGTCCTTGCTGCCTGAATTTGCCACAAATCCCAACGCGATGTTTGTCCTGTGGAAGGACCACACCGCCGTCAAAGAGGCCCAACAGATCACTGCAGCCGCTAACCATGCACCGGAAAACTACCTGAAGTTTGAGGGTGGCATTTACTCCTCGGAGTGGTACTGGGCCAAAGCCTTGCACGTGATGCGCGCCGACCCGGCGGTGGCCAAGGCCGCTTATATGTGGGTCGAACACTGCGACTGGATATCGGCTGTCCTGACCGGCACCACCCACCCCGACACCTTGCGCATGGGGCGCTGCGCTACCGGGCACAAACTGATGTGGCATGCCAGCTGGGGGGGTTACCCACCCGATGCCTTCTTTGCCGGTATCGACCCGCTGCTGAGCGGTCTGCGTGACCGGCTACCGGTCGAGACCTTCACCGCTGACCAATTGTGCGGCCGACTCACCGCAGAATGGGCTGAGAAACTGGGCCTGCCCGTGGGCACAGCGGTCGGGTTTGGCGCTTTTGATTGCCACATGGGGGCCGTTGCAGCCAATGTCAAACCGGGTGTGTTGACCAAAATCATGGGCACCTCCACCTGTGACATCACCGTGGCCAGCTACGCCGACATCGGCGACAAATCGGTGCGCGGCATCTGTGGCCAAGTGGACGGCTCGGTGATGCCCGGCCTGGTGGGGCTGGAGGCGGGTCAGTCCGCCTTTGGCGACCTGTATGCATGGTTCCGCAACCTGGTCAACTGGCCCACAACCAACTTGCTGCAGCGCAGCAGCTTGATCGACGAGGCCACCAAACACCAGCTGATCCAGGAGATTGAAGACCACACCTTGGCGGCACTGGGGGTGGAGGCCGCCAAACTCGCGGTCGGAGAAACCGGTATCACCGCGCTGGATTGGGTCAATGGCCGACGCACGCCCGATGCCGACCAGACCGTGGCCATGGCCCTCACCGGCCTGAAGATGGGCAGCCAGGCGCCGCAGGTGTTTCGTGCGCTGGTGGAAGCCACCGCCTTTGGGGCCCGCGCCATCATCGAGCGCTTCAAGGAAGAAGGTATTGCGATCAACGCCGTGGTGGTGATTGGCGGCATTTCCAAGAAGTCGGACTTTGTCATGCAGGTCTGCGCCGATGTCTGGAACTGCCCGATCGACGTGTTGGAGAGTGAACAGAGCTGCGCCTTGGGTGCAGCCATCTTTGCCGCCACTGTGGGGGGGGTACACGCCAATGTGGCCAGCGCCCAGGCGGTGATGGCATCACCGGTCTGCAAAACCTACGTACCCAATGCCGAAGCCGCTTTGGCCTATGAACCGCTCTACGCCCAGTACCAACAACTGGGCGCTTATGTCAACGAAGGAAAGCCATGAGTTACACCGAACTCAAACGCGCGGCCTATGAGGCCAATATGGAGCTGGATCGGCGCAAGCTGGTGGTCTACAACTTTGGCAATGTGTCGGAAATCGACCGTGCCAAAGGGGTCATTGCCATCAAACCCAGCGGTGTGCCGTATGCCGACCTGACACCAGATGACATGGTGATTGTGGACCTCGACAACACCGTGGTGGAGGGCAAACTCAAACCCTCGTCCGACACCCGCACCCATACTTATTTGTACCGGCACTTTGCCAGCATTGGCGGAGTGACTCACACCCACTCCACCTTTGCCACGGCCTGGGCGCAGACCCAGCGGCCTATCCCCTGCTTTGGCACCACCCATGCCGACTTTGTTTACGGCGACATCCCCTGCACCGCATTGATCACAGACGCCCAGATTGCGCGCGACTACGAAGAAGAAACCGGTGTGCAGATCACCGACTGCTTCGCTGGCCGAAGCCCGGACGAGGCACCCATGGTCATCGTCGCCGGTCACGGCCCTTTCACCTGGGGCAAAGACGCCGCCAAAGCGGTTTACAACGCGGTGATTCTGGAAGAAGTGGCGCACATGGCCTACCTGACCCAGACCCTGCGCCCGGACATCAGGTCCTTGAAGCAAACCATCATCGACAAACACTTCTTGCGCAAACACGGCAAGAACGCTTATTACGGTCAAGCCCAGTAAATACCTGGACTATTAGCTATTTTTTGAGGAGCATTCCATGAAAGTTTTCGATACCAAAGAAGTCTGGCTGATCACCGGCTCACAACATTTGTACGGCCCAGGTGTGTTGGCCCAGGTGGCAGAGAACAGCCAGACCATTGCCAGCAGCCTGAGTGCCTCCGAGGCCATCTCGATCAAGGTCGTGGCCAAAGACACGGTGGTGTCCCCCTCCGACATCCTGGCGGTCTGCCAGGCCGCCAACAGCGCGCCCAACTGCGTCGGTGTGATCCTGTGGATGCACACCTTCTCGCCAGCCAAGATGTGGATTGCGGGCCTGAAGGCGCTGCGCAAACCCTATATGCATCTGCACACCCAGTTCAACGCCGAACTGCCGTTTGCCGACATCAACATGCATTTCATGAACCTGAACCAGAGTGCCCACGGTGACCGCGAGTTCGGCCACATCAGCACCCGCCTGCGCCAAGACCGCAAGGTGGTGGTGGGGCATTGGGCCGACCCACGTGTGCAGGCCGACATCGACAGCTGGTGCCGCGTGGCCATGGGCTGGTTTGAGAGCCAGAACCTGAAGGTCGCGCGTTTTGGCGACAACATGCGTCAGGTCGCGGTGACCGAAGGCGACAAGGTCTCGGCGCAGATCCAGTTTGGGTATGAGGTACATGCGTTTGGCCTGGGTGACCTGCAGGACGCCGTGGCCACCATCACCGATGCACAAGTGGCCCAGCAAATCGAGATCTACAAGGCGGACTACGAGGTGTCGCCCACCCTGCTGGCCGATGCCCACCAGTTTGAGATGTTGCAGAACGAAGCCCGCCTGGAACTGGGCCTGCACAAGTTCCTGACCGAGGGCGGCTTCGGTGCTTTCACCAATTGTTTTGAAAACCTGACCGGCACCACCAACCTGCCCGGCCTGGCGACCCAGCGCCTGATGAGCCAGGGTTTTGGCTACGGTGGTGAAGGTGACTGGAAAACAGCCGCCATGGTGCGCATCGCCAAGGTCATGTCCAAGGGCCGCCCTGGTGGCACCTCGTTCATGGAGGACTACACCTACAACTTCGGTGCTGTCGGCCAAGTGCTGGGCGCCCATATGCTTGAAGTTTGCCCGTCGATTGCCGCCGCCAAGCCCAAGCTGGAAGTGCATTTGCACACCATCGGCTGCCGCAAGGACATCGCACGCCTGCTGTTTACCGGCAAAGCGGGCCCGGCAATCAACATCTCGGTGATCGACATGGGCACGCGTTTTCGCATGATCATCAACGAGGTCGACACCGTGACCCCGGCACAAGAGTTGCCCAACTTGCCGGTGGCCAAAGCCCTGTGGCAACCCCGCCCGAACTTGGCAGTGGCAGCAGCGGCCTGGATCCATGCCGGCGGCGCCCACCACAGCGCCTACACCCAGGGCATCACCGCCGACGAGGCGGTGGATCTGGCCGAGATGGCCGGCATTGAAGCGGTAGTGATCGGTGCCGACACCACGGTGCGCGGCATCAAGACCGAGCTGCGTCACAATGGGGCTTATTACCACCTGAACCAGGGACTCTGACAACAAAGGTTTCTGCCTATAGCCCTTATGTATGATGATTATGTAGCTCTCATTTTTGATATGGATGGCACACTGGTCGACAGCGGCCAGTTGCACGAGTTCAGCTGGAGAGCCACACTCAACACCTACCACATTCCCATTGACGGTCCGCTGATGCGCTCCTTGGCCGGTGTTCCGACCAAGGAGACGTTGGCATTCCTGATCGAGAAGTTTGACTGCACGGTCTCGGCCAGCCTGGACGAGATGAACGAGTTCAAGGAACAGTGTGTGCGTGACAACGTGCAGCGCTTTGTCAAACCAACGGCGCTGTTCGACCTGGTGAAACACTACCACGGCAAAAAACCCATGGCCATTGGCACCGGCGCCAACACCGCCGAGGCGCTGCTGGTGTTGCAGCAGTGTGGCATGGACACCTACCTGAACGCAGTGGTGGGTGCAGATCAGGTCCAACACCCCAAACCAGCCCCCGACACCTTCTTACGCTGCGCCGAACTGCTGGGTGTGGCCCCCGGCCAGTGTGTGGTGTTTGAAGACGCCCAACTGGGCCTGCAAGCCGCCACCAGCGCCGGTATGGCCGCCGTGGACGTGTTCCTGACCCACCACATCTACAACGACTATTTTTGAGCTGACGGGCGCGCTTGCTGATCTGTCAGTGGGTCATGCGCCCATAAAAAAACCCGCCGGGTTTCCCTGGCGGGTTTTTTGGTTTCTAAACCTCAGCTGGTTTACACCAGCGTGGGATTAGAAGCGGTGTTGCACGCCAACAGCAAACACGTCTGTCTTGGTGTCAGCCGCAGTCACGTTGTCGGTCTTGGCATGACGGTAGCCACCGTACACGAAGGTGCGTTTGGACAGGTCGTACTTGGCACCCAAGGCATAACCAGTGCGCTCTGCATCACCCGCTTTTGCGTTGTCGTCCGACTTGGCGATGCTGCCAGACAATGTCAGAGCAGAAGAGACGGGGAAGTCCACACCAATTTGGTATTCAGAAGTGTCTGCACCATTGACGTTGCCAACATTGTCGACAGCACCGTAAGAAGCCTTGAGCGTGGCCACACCAAAGTTGTAAGAAGCGCC
Organism: Rhodoferax sp. U11-2br; assembly: GCF_018619435.1. Lineage (GTDB taxonomy): Bacteria > Pseudomonadota > Gammaproteobacteria > Burkholderiales > Burkholderiaceae_C > Rhodoferax. Next base: position 107,043 of record NZ_JAHFZF010000007.1, read on the forward strand.
CAGGCGGGTGTACTTCAGATCAGCAGAGGTAGCGGTAGCATTAACAATGTCTTGAACTTGGTAACCAAATTGCACAGCCAAAGGACCAGCAGCATAAGTCAGGTTCATGCTGGTGGTAGAGGTTGCGCTGGTGGAGGCAGTCTTGTCTTCACCCAGGCTGTAGCTGATAGCGCCGCTGAAACCACCAAAAGTGGGAGCTTGGTAGAACAGGGTGTTGTTGGGGCGAACAGTGTAGCCCGTGCTGAGGAACACATCCTTTGTGGCAGACAATGCGGAGTCAAAAACGGCATTCGAGGCACCATTGATGTCATCAAACGGAGTTGGTGTACGACCCAATTTGACAGCACCAAAATCACCAGACAAACCAACCCAAGATTGACGAGAGAAAGCAGCAGCAGTGTCAACGCCAGCAATGCTTGTTGTGCCACCCTTGCCGCTGTCCATATCAAAACCTTGTTCCAACTGGAAGTTGGCCTTCAGACCACCACCCAGATCTTCAGAACCCTTCAGGCCCCAACGAGAACCATTGACACCACCACTGTCCAACTTGGTTTGTGTCAAGCTAGAGGTGCCATTGTTGGTCTTGACAGTACCAAACCAGACGTCAGCAATACCGTAGATAGTCACAGAGGATTGGGCCATAGCGGCGCCGGAAGCTGCCAGAACGGCCAGCGCGATCAACGATTTTTTCATTTCAAATTTCTCCAAGGTTAAACGGAGGGATCCAGACGCAAAGTCTCAGAACCCCGGGCCAACCTCCTTGTTCAGGAAGTTAAAGCCTATTGAAACAGAGGAAAGTGACAGTTGCAGCGAATGGCACCGCAAATACGCGCAAATTTGGTGCATCCGTGGTGTCTTTGCAACACATCGAAAAAGCAGGTGGTGTGTATGCCTACGACATGCTCCGCCAGACCGTCCAATATCTAGCCCAGCGCACTTGCAAGGTGCCACACAGACCAAATTGACTTCTCCAACCATTTCCCGTCGCACTGGAGCACCCATAAAAAAACCCCACTCGGTTACCCAAGTGGGGTGATTGTTTTAGTCTTTTACTGACTTAGGTCAGCATCAGATTAGAACGTGTGCTTGAGGCCAACAGCAAACAGGCTGTGTTTTGTGTCAGCAGCGCTTTGGTTTGTTTTCTTGTCGGACTCATAACCACCGTACACGGTGGTGCGTTTGGACAAGGAGTAAGCAGCACCAACACCGTAACCTTTGCGAGTGGCTTCGTAGACACCAGCGGGGTTGCTGTCATCCGACTTGGCGTAGCTGGCAGACAGAGTCAAAGCAGAGCTCACAGGGAAGTCGGCACCAATTTGGTACTCAGAAGCGTCCCGGTCGACGGCGTTACCAACGTTGCTGACCTTGCCGTAGTTGGCATAGAGCTTGGCTACGCCCAAGTCATAGGTACCGCCCAAACGGGTGAACTTTTGATCGTTGGCAGTTTTGCCATCTTCAACTTGGTAACCCAGTTGCAAAGCCAGAGGGCCAGCACCGTAGGTCACGTTGAAAGCGGTAATAGATGTTGCATCAGTACCTGCGGGGGTACCTTTGTTTTCACCCAAACTGTAGCTCACGGCACCAGCAAAACCACCGAAAGATGGTGTTGCGTAGTAGATGGTGTTTGCAGGATTGGAGTTGTAGTTTGATGTGCTAATGAACACTTTGTTCATTGGCGACAAGGCCGAGTCAAACACGGCGTCAGATGAACCTTGCACATCGTCATAGGCAGTCCACACTTTACCCAGTTTGACTTCACCAAAGCCACCAGACAAACCAACATAGGATTGGCGAGAGAATGCTTGCGCAACACCAGGTTGCGAATCATTTGTACCAGCGGCACCAGAATCAATGGAAAAACCTTGTTCCAACAGGAAATTGGCTTTCAAACCGCCGCCCAGATCTTCAGTACCCTTGATGCCCCAACGACTACCGCTCACGCCACCAGAACCAACTTTGCTGTCGCGGACATCGCCGGTCTTTTCAGAACCAACCCACACGTCAGCAATACCGTAAACGGTCACGGTAGATTGAGCCATTGCGGCGCCGGAAGCAGCGAGCACTGCCAAAGCAATCAGACTTTTTTTCATGAGTAAAACTCCAAAAAATTAACAAAACATTTGAAAGCTGTCATTGAGCTTGTTCAAACGGGTGGATGAAACATCCCGCGTTTGATTTGACCACTGTCTCTGCAAATAACGCCAGCACAGCCATGTTTCATTTTTGTTTCACAGGTAAAGAGGGCGAGTTTGTCGCGCGATAGCAACAAACTCCACCCCGGGGGTTTCCCTGCCAGACAATGCTGCCCGACCGAGCGTTTGTCCGCTATGTATCAGTGATGTCCCCCCAACCGGCTGGCTGAGCTTGCAGGCGTGACAGGGAAAACCCCTGCCATGGCGATCGCCAAATGCGTGCAACATTCGGCCAAACAGCACGACCGTTCTTTTTTTATTCAAACCATCGCACAGGTCCTCTGGCGTTGACACTTGGGTTGAATGGACAACAGCGCCCTATCAGGATGCAGAAGTGTTTGGGCTGTTTTAGTAGACGCTTTTTACAAACCATTATTCAGAGGAAACAACATGGCCACTCCATCCAAAATGAAACTGATCCCGGCACTGATCCTGGGCCTGTTTGCCAACTATGCGTCGGCCTCAGGCTTTCAATTGATTGAACAAAATGCGAGCGGCCTAGGCAATGCCTATGCGGGTTCAGCTGCCATTGCCGACAACGCCAGCACCATTTTTTACAACCCAGCCGGTATGACGCAGCTCAAAGACCGTGAGTTTTCGACGGGGCTGGCGGCAGTGGGTACCAGTTTCAAATTCACAAACAATGGCTCGAGCACCGGGCTGTTGAATAGTGCGGGTGATGGTGGTGATGGTGGTGGCTGGGGCTTTGTGCCCAATGCCTACATGTCCTGGGCCCTAAACAAGGATCTGTATGTGGGAGTGGGCATGGGAGCCCCGTTTGGCATGAAAACCGAATACGCCAATCCCTGGGTGGGCGCTGCCCAGGCCACCATGTTTGATGTCAAGACCTACAACATCAACCCGTCTGTCGCCTATCGGGTAAATGACCAAGTATCACTGGGTGCGGGAGTGAGCTGGCAGCGTTTGACGGCCGATTACACCCGACAAGTTGCAGTAAACACTACGACCAATGTGAACTCTCCTTTGGCTCTTGACCTGCAGGGTGATGCCTGGGGATGGAATGTAGGGGCGTTGTTCACCGTTTCTCCTGAGACAAAGATTGGTGTGTCCTACCGCTCCGCGACCAGTTATGACCTGACCGGCAACATCAACGTCACAGGGCCAAGCGCCATCACCAACGCAACTTTGTCCAGCGGTGCCCATGCCAGCTTGAAGCTGCCCGACATGTTTATCCTGAGCGGCACCCATCAGCTCAACAACAAGTGGCAGCTACTGGGTGATGTCTCCTGGACAGGCTGGAGCAGCATTCCCAAAATTGACATTTACCGGTCATCAGGCACGCTGGCGCAGACACTTGACACCGAATTCCGCGACACTTGGCGCGTGGCCGTGGGGGCCAATTACCAGTACAGCGCAGATGTCAAGCTGAAGTACGGCATTGCTTATGACGAAACGCCGGTCAAATCGGCCGCCTATCGCTTGGTGTCTTTGCCAGACAACAACCGCCTGTGGCTGTCGACAGGCGCCCAATGGACCCCCAGCAAAGGTTCCGTGTTTGATTTTGGTGTGACCTATCTGTACTTGAAAGATTCAGAGATCAATAACAACCAGGCTGCACTGGGTCGAGGCACAGTGAAGGGCAGCTACGCCGCCAGCGCATGGATTCTGGGCGTGCAATATTCACACGCCTTCTGATCTGCGTTGCAGCGTCAACTCAAAAGAAGCCCCTTCGGGGGCTTTTTTCTTGCTATGTGGTGAACCGTTTGCACAGAGAAGAAGCACCTTGAGGGTGTATGGCAACATTCAGCGACCATCACCCTACAATTTGCCACCCACCAAACCCACCCCACACCCACTCTGGACTGCCCACCATGATCGACCGTTTTCTCATTGCCGCTGACTCTGCTTTGCGCACGGTGTTTGCGTCCCATGCGGCGGCGCAACCCTGCCCCACCCTGCCGGGTGAAGTGACCCAGCTGTCTGAGCAGGAGAAGAAGGAGTCCGGTGCGCTGATGCGGGTCAACCACGTCGGCGAGGTCTGCGCCCAGGCGCTCTACACGGCGCAGGCATTTGCTACCAAAGATGCAGCTTTGCGCGCCCATTTCATAGAGGCTGGCGCCGAGGAAACCAACCATCTGGCGTGGACCGAACAGCGCCTGAAAGAACTGGGCGAGCACACTTCGCTGTTGAACCCGCTCTGGTACGCCGGGGCCTTTGGCATCGGGCTGATTGCGGGCAAGCTCGGTGACGCGGTGAGCCTGGGCTTTGTGGTGGAGACCGAAAACCAGGTCGAAGCCCACCTGGAAGGCCACATGAGCCGTCTGTCGGCTGGCGACCACGCCTCACGCGCCATCGTCGCGCAGATGATCGACGACGAAGCGCGCCACGCCTACAACGCGATGGAACTGGGCGCCATGACGCTGCCCGCGCCGGTCAAGGGGCTGATGAAAGCCGCGGCCAAGGTGATGACCACGGTGGCGCACCGGGTTTAGTCCGCCCCAAGGGCTGAATCAGACTTCCAGCACCTCAAAACTGGTGCTGATCTGCGCCGTTTTACCCAGCATCACGCTGGCTGAGCAGTATTTCTCGTGACTCAGGGCGATGGCCCGCTCCACCGCAGCGGCGGTCAGCCGCTTGCCAGACACGATGAAATGCATGTTGATGCGAGTGAACACCTTGGGCTCGGTCTCGGCGCGCTCGGCAGATAACTTGACGCTGCAACCGCTCACCTCGTGGCGGCCACGTTTCAAGATCAGCACCACGTCATAAGCGGTACAACCACCGGTACCCGCCAGCAGCAGCTCCATCGGGCGCGCGGCCAGGTTCTGGCCGCCATTCTCAGGTTTGGCGGCATCGGGCGCGCCATCCATCACCAGCGTGTGGCCGCTGCCGGTTTCGGCCACAAAACCCATGTTGGAGCGGGTGTTTAACGCGCCGGTCCAGCTGACTGTACATTCCATGTTTGATCCTATCTATGTGCTCCGCGCGGGGTAAAAATTCACGCCACTACAATAGCCGAAAATACCCCGCGCGGAGTAAATCTTTGCGCTCATTCACTTTGAAAGTGTAGCCCGATGCCCACCTCTTCTGCCGCACAGTCCCTGAGCCCACAAGACTATCTGAAAAAAATACTTACCGCCCGCGTGTACGACGTGGCCATCGAGACTGCGCTGGAGCCCGCCCGCAACCTGAGCAGACGGCTGCACAACACGGTGTTGCTCAAACGCGAAGACCAGCAGCCCGTGCGCAGCTTCAAACTGCGCGGCGCCTACAACAAGATGGCGCACCTGACAGCAGAGCAACTCAACAAGGGGGTGATCTGCGCCTCCGCAGGCAACCACGCCCAAGGTGTGGCCTTGAGCGCCAGCAAACTCGGCGCCCGTGCGGTCATCGTCATGCCCACCACCACACCGCAGGTCAAGGTGGATGCGGTGCGTGGTTTTGGTGGTGAGGTGGTGTTATTTGGCGAGAGTTATTCAGACGCCTACAAACATTCGCTGGAGCTGCAGACCAAGGAAGGGCTCACCTTTGTGCACCCGTTTGACGACCCCGATGTGATTGCTGGCCAAGGCACGGTGGCCATGGAGATGCTGCGCCAGGTTCAGACCCTGGTGGCCGACAAGGCCGCCAAATCGGGCCAAAAGTCCAGCCACATCGCGGGGCCCCGGCTGGACGCGGTGTTTGTTGCCATTGGCGGCGGCGGGCTGGTGGCGGGTGTGGCCAACTACATCAAGGCGGTGGACCCGCGCATCAAGGTCATTGGGGTGCAAATGAACGACTCGGACGCCATGATCCAGTCGGTGGCCGCCAAACAGCGGGTGACGCTGCCCGATGTGGGTTTGTTCTCGGACGGCACCGCGGTCAAGCTGGTGGGGGAAGAAACCTTCCGCATCACCAGCAACCTGGTCGACGACTTCGTTACCGTAGACACCGACGCGGTGTGTGCCGCCATCAAGGACATTTTTGTCGACACCCGCAGCATCGTCGAGCCGGCCGGCGCGCTGGCGGTGGCGGCCATCAAGCAGTACGTGGCCCAACACAAGACAAAAGGGGAAACCTACGCGGCCATCCTGTGTGGCGCCAACATGAACTTTGACCGCCTGCGGTTTGTCGCCGAACGCGCCGAAGTGGGTGAAGAGCGCGAAGCCCTGTTTGCGGTGACCATCCCCGAAGAGCGCGGCAGTTTCAGGCGTTTTTGTGAACTCATTGGTGACCTGCCCGCTTTTGGCGGCACCAAAACCACGCGCAATGTGACCGAGTTCAACTACCGCATCAGCGATGCCAACAAGGCCCATGTGTTTGTCGGCCTGACTACCACCAGCAAAGGTGAATCGGCCAAGATCACCGCCCATCTGGGCAAACACCATTTCACCGCGCTGGACCTGACCCATGACGAATTGGCCAAGGAGCACATCCGCTACATGGTGGGCGGGCACTCGGCGCTGGCGCAAAACGAACGGCTGCTGCGTTTTGTGATCCCCGAGCGGCCCGGCGCGCTGCTGAAGTTTTTGAGCCAGATGCGCCCAGGGTGGAACATCAGCCTGTTCCATTACCGCAACCAAGGCGCGGACTATGGCCGTATTCTGGTCGGCCTGCAGGTGCCCGCAGCAGATGATGCCGAGTTCGCAGCCTTCCTGAGCACACTGGGCTACCCCTGTGTGGAAGAAACCGGCAACCCGGCGTACCAGATGTTCCTGCAACAATAAGCCCATACCAGCCCTCACCCTTGCCGAAGGGTGGCAGGGCGGGCACAACGCAGACTAAGGGGGTTCTCATGCCAATGACACTGGACGGCAAGTTGGTGGTGGCCATCAGCAGCCGCGCGTTGTTTGACTTTGAGGAAGAAAACCTGGTCTTTGAGCAGAGTGATGACCGGGCCTACATGGACTTGCAGTTGCAGCGGCTTGACCTACCCGCCAAGCCGGGTGTGGCGTTTTCGCTGGTCAAGAAGTTGCTGGCGTTCAACCACGTGGCAGCATCCGCGCCCCTGACCGATCCCCTCCTGGGCGAGCCGACTGAAGCACCCATCACCCCACCCAACCGGCCGGTCGAGGTGGTGATCCTCTCGCGCAACGACCCGGTCTCGGGCATGCGGGTGTTTCGTTCTGCCCAGCACTATGGCTTGACGATTGAGCGCGGCAGTTTCACCCGTGGCCAGGCACCTTGGCGTTACCTGAAACCCTTGCACGCCAACCTGTTTCTGAGCACCCACCTGAGCGACGTGCGTGCGGCACTGGCCGCAGGTGTACCGGCAGCCCAGGTCTACCCCAACTCGGTCCACGCCAGTGACGCCCATCCGTCGGAAGTGCGGATTGCCTTTGACGGCGATGCGGTGTTATTCAGCGACGAGGCCGAGCGGATTTACCAGGCGCAAGGGCTGCAGGCCTTCCAGCGCCATGAAATTGAAAAGGTTGGACAACCTTTACCCGATGGACCCTTTAAACCTCTGCTTGTTGCACTACAAAACTTGCAGCGGGTTGGCACCCCGCAGATGCGCATCCGCACCGCGCTGGTGACCGCGCGCAGCGCCCCGGCGCATGAGCGCGCCATCCGCACCCTGATGAACTGGAACATCGAGGTGGACGAGGCCATGTTTCTGGGAGGGCTGGCCAAGGGCGAGTTCCTGCGCGAGTTTGAGCCCGACTTTTTCTTTGACGACCAGACCGGCCACATCGAATCCGCCGCGCAACATGTGCCATCCGGCCATGTGGCCAGTGGTGTGGCCAATTGACCAACAGCGCGCCGGGCAAGGAGCCTACGGGTAGCATCGCGGCCTGCCCCGCCGGAACTGCCCCATGACACTCGCTGACAAACTCGCTGCTTTCAAAACCTTCACGACCCAAGCCTGGGCACTGACCCGGCCGTACTTTGCCTCCGACCAGAAGTGGAAAGCGCGCGCGCTGCTGGCGGCCATCGTGCTGCTGAACCTGTCCCTGGTCTACATGGCGGTGTTGTTCAACGACTGGTACAAGGTGTTTTACGACGCCTTGCAAGAGAAAAACGCCAGCGTGTTCTGGGCGCAGATGACACGTTTTGCCTGGTTGGCCTTTGCCTTCATCGTCCTGGCGGTCTACAAGTTTTACCTGACGCAGTTGCTGGTGCTGCGCTGGCGCGCCTGGATGACCAACCACTACCTGACACGCTGGTTGTCCAACCAAGCCTTCTACAAAATGGAGCTGCTGCGCTTTGCCGCTGCGCCCAACACAACGGGCCACAACCCGGACAACCCGGACCAGCGTATCCAGGACGACATCAACCAGTTCACCAATGACAGCATCGCTCTGAGCATGGGGCTGCTCAACGCGGTGGTCACCCTGGCTAGTTTTGTGGGCATCTTGTGGGGGCTGTCGGGCAACTTCGCCTTCACCCTGGGTGGCCAGACCTTTGACATCCCCGGTTTCATGGTCTGGATGGCGCTGCTGTACTGCCTGGTCGGCAGTGTCATCACGCACTACCTGGGCCGCCCGCAGATCCAGCTGAACTTTGAGCAGCAACGCCGCGAGGCCGACTTCCGCCACCACATGGTGCGGGTGCGTGAGTACAGCGAGGCGATTGCGCTGGACCGTGGCGAAGGGGTGGAACGCAGCCAACTCGAGCGCCGTTTTGGCCTGGTGCTGGGCAACTACCTGACCCTGATCCGGGCGCAAAAGCGGCTGGTCTGGTTCACCAGCTTTTTTGGCCAGGCGGCGGTGGTGTTTCCGTTTGTGGTGGCGGCGCCGCGTTTTTTCAGCGGGGCCATCCAATTGGGCGAGCTGGTGCAGATCTCCAGCGCCTTTGGGCAGGTGCAAAACGCGTTGAGCTGGTTTGTGGACAACTACAGCAGCTTGGCTGCCTGGCGCGCCACCACCAACCGCCTGACCAGCTTTGAAGCCTCTTTTCAGACGCTAGCCCTTTCTAGTAAAGGGCTGGTAGCTACAGATTCAGAAGTATTGAGCAGCCGCAACCTACATCTGGCACTGCCCAACGGCAGCGTGTTGCTGGACCAGGCCCAGCTGCAGGCGCAGCCAGGCGACAGCATCCTGCTCAGCGGGCCATCGGGCGCAGGCAAGTCCACACTGTTTCGGGCCTTGGCGGGTATCTGGCCGTTTGCCAGCGGCCACTTGAGCCGCCCGCCAGACAGCATGTTCCTGCCACAACGGCCTTATTTCCCGAACGGCCCGCTGCGCGAGGCACTGGCCTACCCACAAGAAGCCAGCCGGTTCAGTGATGACGAGCTGACCAGCGCCTTGCACCGCGCACTGTTGCCTGAACTGAGTACCCGGCTCGACGAGGTCGGCGCCTGGAGCCAAACCCTCTCGGGTGGAGAACAACAACGCCTGGCCGTGGCGCGGGTGCTGCTCAAAAAACCTCGCTGGCTGTTTGCCGACGAGGCCACCGGCGCACTCGACGAGGCCAGCGAGAGTTTGATCTACAAAACGCTTCTATCCCAAATACAACAAGGGCAAGGAGCTATTATTTCAATAGCTCACAAACCCACTGTGGGCAGTTTCCATACAAGCCGTTGGGTACTGGAAGCACTGCCGCCGGGTGATGTGGCCAGCCACCGCCTGCGCGCTGAGGCGGCTCCAGCTTGACAGCGGCTTGGGGACGGGCCAGTTTGCACCCGGCCCAATCGCTCAGGTCTGGGTTTTGTTGGCCTTGTTGATCTTGGTCGGTGAAAAGCTGTAGACCTCGGTCGAGATCACACCCGGGGCCACGGTGGCAGCGGCTTTGGCCGGGTCAATCTGGTTCTTGACCTGCTCTTGCACCTGCACCGCGCTGGCGCTGGCCTGCCACAGCGACTTGATCTGGTCCAGCAGCACCTTGGACAGCGGTTCGGGCGGCGGCTCCTGCGTTTTTTCTGGCGCCGGGCGCTTGATGGTCCAGTCCTTGGGCACCGCGTCATCCAGTTTTTGTCGCGCCGGGTCGGACACGCTGCTGTAGACGCCCTCGCCCGCATTGGGCTTGTCACCGGTGTTGATTTTGTTGATCACACTGGGCTGCACCTCGGTAGGGGCTTCCACCTTCTGCGGCGGGTTCACCGGCACCACGGGCACCACCCGCCCGGTTGCCAATGCAGCGGCTTCAGCGGCAACAGGCCGCACGCTCTGGATTCGGTCAATGGATGGTTGGCTCATGATGTGTCAGCCTGCAAAGGGGTTAGATGAACTCACTCCGCTCGTTGACTTATTAACGGCAGAAATAAGGGGTAATTTAGGTCTATTTCTCGCGTATTTGAACTTATTCGTGGTTTTTTCGGCCAAAAGCCCGTAAGTCGTGTGGTCTGGCGCACGTGCCTCCGTAGAAACCCAGGGGTAAGATCACCGCACTTTCACGCTTTGCCCTCTCAACATGACCCCAAAACTACCCGCAGCCCTGGATGGTGCCGTCCATACGCTACCCCACACCACCAGCAAAGTGGTGCTGTACACCGCAGGCTCGGGTGCGCCGCTGCTGCTGATCCACAGCATCAACGCGGTGGCCTCGGCTGCCGAGGTGCGGCCCTTGTTTGAGCACTACCGTGGCAGCCGTAGTGTTTATGCGCTGGATTTGCCGGGTTATGGCTTGTCTGAGCGCAAAGACCAGGCGTACACCGTGCGTGTGATGACCGATGCCATCGTCGCGGCCGCCCAATGGGTCCAGGCACGCCATGGTGGCGTCGCCCTGGATGCGGTGGCGGTGTCACTCTCCTCCGAATTCCTGGCGCGTGCGGCGGTTGAACACCCGTCCTTGTTCAGAAGCCTGACCCTCGTAAGCCCGACCGGTTTTCGCGGCGGGGAAGAATTGCGCGAGTCTCCGGGGCAAACCCGTTACAAGCCAGGGCTGGACAAGTTTCTGCGTGGCCCGGGCTGGGGCGGCTTTTTGTTCAAACAATTGACCCGCCCGGCTGTCATCCGTTATTTCCTGGAGCGCACCTGGGGCGCCAAGCAGATCGACGAGACACTGTGGGCCTACAACTGCATCAGCGCCCGCCAGCCCAAGGCGGAATGTGCACCGCTGGCTTTTCTGAGTGGCATCCTGTTCAGCACCGACATCCACAGTGTGTATGGGCAGCTGACATTGCCGGTCCTGGTGGTGCACGGCACACGCGGGGACTTCACCAACTACAAAAACCTCAACATCGTCAGCAGCCAACCCAACTGGCAGGTGCAGGTGCTGCAAACCGGGGCGATGCCCTATTTTGAGGTGCCGCAGGCCTATGTGGCATTCCAGGATGCGTTCTGGCAGGCCATTCCTGGCTGACGGCCTGAGCCGACGCTACACGGAGGCGCCGGTCGCGCCTGCGCCCGCGTGGACTTCTTCAGGTGTTGGCGACAAACCATAAGGTTTGACCAGTGCCCATACATGGGCGGGCACCATCGACTTGAGGCGGCGGGGTTCTTCGCGGCGCAGGTGGATCACTGTCTCGACCGCCTTCATCTCCAGACGGGCCCGTGCAAACTCCAAACCGCGTGGGCCCACTTTGGGCATCAACCAGCCCACCACCGGGCGCAGCCACTGCGGCATACGGCGCAGTGGCAAGCCACCCGCAGCACGCTCGGTATTGGCCAAAAAGCCTTTGACCGGACCTTCGCGTTTGCCAGCGCTACCTGGCGCAGTCAGCTTGACCTCGTCACCCAGCAACTTGAGCAGTTCTTCCCCACGCTCGTTGCGCACCAGCAGCCACTGCTGCCCCTCACCCCCCATGTAGCCGACGGTGATGTCAGCCAGTGCGTTGGTGTAGTCCACGCAGGTGCGGCAGGTCAGCGGGAAGAAGTCGCGCGGCAAATCGGATAGCGGCAGCATCAAAAACGGCACCTTGCGCTGGCGGCCATCGGCAAAACGCAGCTCCACGTGGTAGTCGGCCAGAAACTCCAGGTAAACGATGTCTTCAGGCTTGTCGTTCGTCTGGGCTGCCACCAGCGCCAGAAACTCATGAAACCGCTCAGTCGTCGTGTTGTCCGAACACGGGGTGCCAATCACGTACAGGCGCTCCAGCCCGAGCTGCGCCTCCAGCGCGCGCAGGGCGTAGACCTGGCACGGGATACCAATCACCGCCAGGCGTTTGTAGCCCTGTTGCAAAGCAGGCTCCAGCATCGCTAGCAAGGGCGCATACCCCATGCGCATGCCACGGCACTGGGCCAAACCTTCGGCCTGAGTCACCAGCACCGGCACCGGGCGCCAGCGGTCATTGGGGTCCGGTGCCATGGTCAAGACCGCGTCCACCGCGCCGGTTTCCAGCAGGCGTTGCGCCAGTCGCGTGGTGATGCCGGTCCACTGTGCACCAGGGCTTGCTGGCTGCAAAGCGGCGCGCCACATGCGCTGGTGCACCCCAAAAAACATCTCGTCGCCTTTGTTCGGATCACGCACCCGGCCGTGGACCTTGGCCTCCAGGCGTGGGTAGTCGGGTTGGATGAACTGGCAGGCCTGGCCGCACCGTTTGGGCTCGCTGGAGCGTGAGATGCCGCAGTCGGTGCACAGATCGCGGTGCGGTGCGGGGCCAAGCACCGGGCGCCAGACGGTTGGGGGCGCTGTGGAAGGGTCAGGCATCTGCATCAGTGGGTCACTCCAGGTGCATGATGATAGCTGTGGCCCGAGGGTTTTTTGGCTCAAAATGGCCCCATGCAGCACCTCAACATCAGCGCAGACGACGGCGAAACGCTTCACCTGCACCGCAGTGGTGAAGGGCCACCGGTTTTGTTGCTGCATGGATGGACTTCCAGCCACATGGCCTTTTCGACACTGGCTGAGCAGCTATCAAAAACATACCAGGTGTTGCGCCCGGATGCGCGCGGCCACGGCGCTCACAAGCTGACGGTCAACCCGGCGCCGGATGTGCAGCGGCTGGCACGAGACATCATCAACCTGCTGGACCATTTGAAGATCGACCGCGTGGTAGCGGTGGGCCACTCGATGGGGGCGCTAACACTGTGGCAGTGTTTACGCGACTTTGGCACGACGCGTTTTTCCCACCTGGCCTTCATCGACCAGTCTCCCAAACTGGTGACCGACGCAAGCTGGGACGGTGGCATCTACGGCGACTTTGACGCCAACCGGTCGCAGCAGCTCATCAACGACCTGGAACGCGACTTTGTTGAAGCGGTGTTGCGCCTGGTGGCTTTTGGGCTCAATGACAAAGCGCGCGCCAGCTACTTGCGCAACTCCTCGGGTTGGCGCTTGATGCGTGAGTCCTTGCAAACCATCCACCCGGCCAGCGCCATCGCGATCTGGAAAAGCCTAGTGGCTGCCGACTACCGCGATGTGTTGCCAACGATCAATGTGCCCACGCTGCTGGCTTATGGCACCTGCAGCAACTTCTACTCGGCGGAAACCGCGCGTTTTGTGGCCACACAGACACCTCGTGCCCAACTAAGTTTTTACGACGGTGCGGACCACGGCCCGCATCTAGCGCAACCAGAGCGCTTTGTGAGCGAGCTGACCGCGTTGATCGAATCAGGCCAACCCGGGCCTATTTCTCCATGACGTAGCTGCCCGGTGCATCGGCCAGCGCTGGGAACTTGCGGCTGGTGGTGGCATACGCTGGTACTTTCTCGCCGGTGCGCTGGTTCAGCCAGGTGATCCAGTCCTCCCACCAGCTGCCGGGCCGTTTGTCGGCATGCGCCAGCCAGTGCTCGGCGCTTTCGGTGTGCTTGGGCTCGGCCACCCAGTAAGCGCGTTTGGGCGGTTGCACCGGCGGGTTGACGATGCCCAGGATGTGACCAGAGGTTGAGCGCACAAACCGCACCGGTACATCCGGGTGGATCACTTGGCGGACCTGGTAGCAGGAGCTCCAGGGTGCGATATGGTCTTCCTCGGCCGTCACCGCATACAGCGACTGTTGGATGCGCCCCAGGTTAATGGACTCGCCGCCAATGGTCAGTGCATCAGGCTGAACCAATTTGTTGTGCAGGTACATCTGGCGCAGGTAGTAGGAATGCATGGCCTGCGGCATGCGCGTGGCGTCCACGTTCCAGAACAACACGTCAAACGGGGGCAGCTTCTCACCCAGCAGGTAACTCTGCACCCAGTAGTTCCAGATCAGGCTGTTGGAGCGCAACAGTCTGAAGGACGCCGCCATCTCGTTGCCATCCAGGTAGCCCTTTTTGGCCATCAGCTCGTCGAGCCCATCCAGGCAGGCCTCGTCGATGAACACACCAATCTCACCGGGCTGTGAAAAGTCTGTCAGGCTGGTGAACAGCGTCCAGTGCGCCACCGGCATCTTGTCCGCACCAAAACGTTTGTTGGCCCAGGCCATGTAGGTGGCCACCAGCGTGCCACCAATACAGTAGCCCACCAGATGCAGCTGGGGCACTTGGCAGAACTGGGTGGTCACGCGCACCAGCTCACTGACGCCGTCTTGCAGATAGTCGTCAAAACGCACATCGTGCATCTCGGGTGTCGGGTTTTTCCAGCTGGAAATGAAGACAGAGAAGCCCTGGTCGGTCAGGTACTTGACCAAGCTCTTCTTCTCGGTCAAGTCAAGGATGTAGAACTTGTTGATCCACGGTGTGACGATCAGGATGGGCATGCTGCGCACCTGGTCGGTAGTGGGTGCGTAGTGGATCAGTTCCACCAACCGGTTGCGAAAAATCACCTTGCCGGGGGTGGTGGCCAGATCTTTTCCCACGGCAAACGCATCGGGCTCGACCATCTGGATGTTTTTGGCCGCCACATCGCGAGCGAAGTTTTTCAGCCCCTGGCGGACGCTCTCACCGTCCGTTTTGACATATTGCGCCATGGCCTGCGGGTTCAGCCAGAAGAAGTTGGTAGGCGAGAGCATGTTGAGGGTGTTGCGCTGCCAGAAAGCCGCACGGTGGCGTTCATGCTCGGACAGACCGGGTGCTTCCAGCGAGAGCTTTTGCATTCGGCTGCTCAGCGTCAGATACCACTCTTTCAGAATGTCCCAGGCGGCAGATTCGGTCCAGATCGGGTCGGCAAAACGGGCGTCTGCCGGGTTCGGCACATACACCTCATCAGCCGGCAGGCCCAGCGAGCGACGCAGCGTATGCCCGGACAACGCCACCATGTCGGCGGCGAACTCGTCAGCGGCCCGCCAGCATGCCTGGGGATGCTGCCACCAGGCGATCTGGGCCTGGATCTGGGATGTCCAGATGCTGTAAGGGTCGATTGACTGGCTGAAGGTCTGGATGGCGGCGTTCAGAGGGGTCAGAGGGCTGGACGTGGGCTCGACATGACCCGGCTTGGTTTGATTGGACATGGTGCGCAACCTCGCTTCCTTTCACGTTTTGACAATCCGTGTACTTGAACGATGTGGCAGGCCAGCCAGGACCCGCTGACCAAGAACAGCAATCTACACCTCTTTTTCCAGCTGTCAACGCACCGATAATTGACTGTTTTTCACAACTCTGGACGTAACATGACAAAACGCGTTTGTAGCCTGGTGGCAGGTCTGATGGCAGCGATGGTGATGGTTGGCTGTGGCAAGAAGGAAGAGCCCGTGGCCGCTGCACCGGCGCCGGTGGTTGCCAAGGCCATCGTGATTGGCCTGGATGACAATTTCCCCCCCATGGGTTTCCGTGATGACCGCAACGAGCTGGTCGGTTTTGACATCGACCTGGCCAAGGAAGCCGGCAAACGCCTCGGGGTGGAGGTGACGTTCAAACCCATCGACTGGAGCGCCAAGGAGTCCGAGCTCAATGGCAAGCGCATCGACGTGTTGTGGAACGGTCTGACGATCACCGAAGAACGCAAGGCCAACATCCTCTTCACCAAACCTTATCTGGAAAACCGCCAGATTGTGGTGGTGGCCGAATCATCCGGCATCACCAGCAAAGCCCAGCTCAAGGGCAAGGTGGTGGGTGTGCAAGACGGCAGCAGCGCAGTGGACGCCGTGCAGAAGGACGAGGCCACCGCCAAGTCGCTCAAAGAACTCAAGAAGTTTGGTGACAACGTGACCGCCCTGATGGACCTGTCGGCGGGCCGCCTGGACGCGCTGGTGGTCGATGAGATTGTGGGCCGTTATTACACCGCCAAGAAACCACGCGACTACCGTGTGCTCGAAGACAACTTTGGCACCGAAGACTACGGTGTGGGCACCCGCAAGGACGACACCGAGCTGGCCGCCAAGCTCGACAAGGCCCTGGACGACATGAAGGCTGACGGCACCGCCGCCAAGATCTCGACCCAGTGGTTCGGCAAGGACATCGTCAAAAAATAAGTCTACCAAGGCCTGGCCCCGATCCGGCCGCCATGCAGGTGCGCTGCGTTACCAAGCAGCCACTTGCGCCGACCGGATTTTTTGCGTGCTCTGATACCCATCCATGGACTACATCGCCACCATCTTGCCGCCCCTGTTGCAGGGCAGCGCCGTCACACTCCAGGTGTTCCTGATCACCCTGGTGCTGGCGGTGCCGCTGGGCCTGGGCCTGGCGCTGCTGCGGATTTCCCGTTTTGGCATCCTCAGTGGCCTGGTCAACGGCTACATCTGGCTGATGCGCGGCACGCCGCTGATGCTGCAGATGTTGTTCATCTACTTTGCCTTGCCTTTCATCCCGGTGATTGGCATGCGCCTGCCAGACTTTCCGGCGGCGATCCTGGCCTTTGTGCTGAACTACGCCGCCTACTTTGCCGAGATTTTCCGCGCCGGCATCCAGTCAATCGACCGTGGCCAGTATGAAGGCGCCAAGGTGCTGGGCATGAGCTACCCGCAGACCATGCGGCGCATTGTGCTGCCGCAGGTGCTCAAACGCATCCTGCCGCCGATGAGCAACGAGACCATCACTCTGGTCAAAGACACCTCGCTGATTTATGTGCTGGCCATGAACGACCTGTTACGCGCTGCGCGCGGCATCGTGCAGCGCGATTTCACCACCTCGCCGTTTGTGGTGGCGGCGGCCTTCTACCTGATCATGACCCTGGTGCTGACCTATGGTTTCCAGCGCTTGGAAAAGAAATACGCTGTTTATGATGAATAGTCCGATGATCCGTGCCAGCGACGTGCACAAGCGTTTCGGCGCGGTCGAGGTGCTCAAGGGTGTCTCGCTGGACGTCGACAAGGGCGAGGTGATCGCTGTCATCGGCCCCTCTGGCTCGGGCAAAAGCACCTTCCTGCGTTGCCTGATCCACCTGGAAACCATCCACCGCGGCCAGATCGAGATCGAGGGCGAGCCGCTGGTGACGACCAACGCCCAGGGCCATTGCCAGTATGTGCCACCGGCTGACATCAACCGGGTCTGCCGCAAGATGGGCATGGTGTTCCAGCACTTCAACCTGTTCCCGCACCTGACGGTGCTGCAGAACCTGATTGAGGCGCCGCTCACGGTCAAGGGTGTCCTCAAGGACGAGATTGTTCCCAAAGCCGAAGCCCTGCTGCGCAAGGTGGGTCTGTTCGACAAACGCGACAGCTACCCCTCGCGCTTGTCGGGTGGGCAAAAACAGCGTGTGGCGATTGCTCGCGCGCTGGCGATGGAGCCCGACATCATGCTGTTTGACGAACCCACCTCGGCGCTCGACCCCGAGCTGACCGGCGAGGTGCTCAGCACCATGCGCGAGCTGGCCGAGGAACACATGACCATGATTGTGGTCACCCACGAAATGGCTTTTGCCCGCGAGGTGGCCGGGCGCGTGGTTTTTATGGACGGTGGTGTGGTGGTCGAAGCGCGTCCAGCGCGAGAACTGTTTGCCGCACCGGAACACCCCCGTACCCAGGCATTTCTGGAAAAAATGCTGTAAAACTACTGGGCGGGTGCGACGTTCTCCCGGACGCCGCAACATGGACGTTGAGCAATGCACCACGGCAATCCTTAGTACAAAAACAGGCGTTAGCCCATATAGAACAAGGGTCAACAGCTATGTTTAGTGAAGTAACCACACAAGGTGAACCTGCCTAAGGGCGGCTCAGCCAATTCGGCAAAGCCGTGGACAGCAGCGGCAACCTGGAGATGACCAGCATCCCCAGAAAAATCGCCAATACCGCAGGCAAGACCGAACGCGCCACGTAGCGCAGGGGTTTGCCAAACATCGCCGAGGCAAAGTACAGGTTCATGCCTGCTGGTGGTGCCAGGAAACCCATCTCCATGTTCGCCAAAAAGATGATGCCAAAGTGCACCGGGTCAATACCATAACTCAGCGCCACCGGTAGCAGTAACGGCACCAGAAACACGATGGCAGCATAGATCTCCATCAGGGACCCAGCGGCCAGCAAAAACACGTTGAGCGCCAGCAAGAACAGGTACTTGTTGGGCAACAAGGCCTGCACCCAGTCAATCACCTCGTTGGGCAGGCCACTGTCCACCAAGTAGTTGGTCAGCCCGAGCGCCATACCCAGGATCAGCATCACACCGCCGATGATCTGGGCGCAGTCGCTCAAAGCCTGTCCCAGCAGGCTCCAGCTCAGCTCCCGATGGGCAAAAGCCTGGGTGGTCACCGCGTAGGCGGCCGTCAGCGCGGCGCTTTCCATCGGCGTGGCCAAACCACTCACCAGTGACCCAATGGCGATACCGGGCGCCAGAATTTCCCATTTGGCAGTCCACAACGCGGGCAGGATGCGCGGGGCATGGGGGCTGTGTGTGGTGCTTGGCTTAGTGTCTGCCCCCCTGGCTGGGGCGGGCAACAAGCCGCCGCGACGTAGGTAGCCCCCCAGCAACACCAGACAAGCCACCATGACCAAGGCCGGCAACAGGCCAGCCAGAAACATGGTGTTGATCGGCACCCGTGCGATCACGGCGTACAAAATCAAAGGCACCGATGGCGCCAGCAACACGCCGAGCGCGCTGGCACTGGTGACCAGGCTGATACCACGCTGCTCGGGCAGCCCGGCGTTGCGCAACAGTGGCAACAACAAACCACCCAGCGCCAGAATCGTGACCCCGCTGCCGCCGGTGAAAGCGGTAAAAAATGAGCACAACACGGCTGCGGCCACCACGGTGCCGGTGACGCCACCACCCAACAGCGCCAAAAACACCGCCCCCAGGCGCGCTGCGGCACCGGTGCGTGCAAACACCAGTCCCGCCAGCGTGAACAAGGGCAAAGCTGGCAACGAGGCGTTCACCGTGATCTGGTAGTGCGACAACGCCACCGAGGCCAGCGGTTGGCCCTCATGCCAAAACAGGGCCAGCGCCAGCCCACCCAGCCCGGCAAAAATTGGGGCACCTCCCAGAAGCGCCGCCAGCAGCCACGCCACGACAGGCCAGAGCGGTACTTCAAAACCCTCATAGATGCTGCCCAGCCAAAAACCCAGGCCCGGCAGCAACACCGCACACACCCCCTTGAGCCAGCGCCCCTGGGCACAACGCGCGCCCAGTTTGGCACCCAGCAAGGCAAAACCAACAGGCATCAGCATCTGCACCCACCAGGTGGGCAAACCATAGGCCAGACCATGGGCGACATCCATCTCAGTGGCCACCAAGCGCCAGCTGGCCAGTGCCAGCACCCCACACACCAGCGCGGCACTGCCTTGCGCAAAGACCTGGATACCCATCTGCAGGCGCTCGCCGCCCAGGCCTGCCAAACCATTGCCCAGGCTGCTCAGGTGACCGTAGCGCTCTGCAGCCACGGCACCCAACATGGCCAGCACTAGGCCCAGGTGTTGCACCAGCACCGGTGCGTTGTCCACACCGCGCCCCATCATCGGGCGCAGAGCTATTTCCAGTAGCGGAATCAGCACCATCAGCATCAGGGCCAATGAAGCCAACAGCTCGTCACATCGTTGCAGGCGCGGCCAGCGAGCCCAGTTCGGCGCGGTCACAACTAGCGCCCTTGGCTGGCCCGATAGGCTTTGAGGTGAAAGAACACCTCATCAAAGGTGTCGGCCGGGACCATGCGCCCACGAATGCGCGGGTAAAGTTTGTCAGCCAGGGCGGACCACTCTTTCATCTGCTCAGGCTTCGGTTTGTTGACCACCAGACCCCGTTGTTTCATCGCGGTCACGGCGTCTTCCACTTCCTGGCGAGCCTGGGTGCGCATGATCTGCCCGGCCTTGTCACCTGCACTGCGCAGCGTTTGTTGGGCCTCTGGGCTCATGTCGTCCCAGGCTTTTTGGGTGAGCACCAAAGCACCCACAATCGGCGCCCAGTTGATCTCCAACATGTTGGGCGCGGTGTTATAGATCTGACTGGCCAGAGCAAAGTACGGGGTGGAGGGCACCACCGAGATCATGCCGGTCTGGATCGCCGGGAGAATGTCGCTGGTTTCCAGCGGCACCGGGGTGTAGCCCAGGCTTTTCATGATCTCTTGCTGTTCTGACTCGGCACCCCAGGCAAAAAACTTCATCTTGAGGTAGTCGGCAGGGCTGAACGCGGGCTCTTTGGAGAAGAAGCGTACCCAGCCCGAGTCGCCCCAGGCCAGCACCACAAAACCTTTGTCCAGAAACTTCTTTTCCATGGCGGTGCGCATCTTTTCGCGCACGTAGTCCACTTCTTCCCAGTTTTTAAACAGCAGGGGCAGGTTTTGTAACGCCGCAATGGAGGGTTCAATCTCGCGCAGCCCCACCACCGACATCAAGGCCCCCTGCAGTTGGCCAATACGCATGCGTCGCGCCAGTTCAGCTTCACCACCTTGGCTGCCGTCCGTGTAGATCAGGTATTTGGCATCACTCCCTTGGGCTGTGCGCCAGGCCTCACCGATGGCTTGCAACTGGCGGTGGTAGAGCGAATTTTTGGGTGCCAAAGTGCCAATGCGCAACTGCTTGGTGGCGGCTTGTGTGGGCCCACTGTTTAAAGCGGCCAAAACGGCCAAGCTGGTCCCAAGAAGCTGGCGCCTCATTTTTGAAAAATACATCATGCAAACACTTAAAAAAGATCGTCTGTGTTGTCCAGTAGCCAAAGCGCTCGTTCACGCATCACACTGTTTGACAAGTCGGGGTTGGTGGCGCTGGTGACCAAGGCCTGCTTCAGCAAAGACTCAAACGCTGGCCGATCGCCCGCAGGCAAGGCAATCGCCTCGGCCTTGGCAACATACGCCGCCGCGCTGACGCGACCATCCAGTCCAATCGCCTCATCAAAATAGTCCACTGCGCGCTGTGCAGAGCCACCAGGCCGAGCCGCCTCAAACGTGCCCATCAGGCTCGCCAGCGAACCCCGCCTGTGCTGGGGGGCGCTGGCATAAGCCAATTGAGCCAGGTGCATGGCCAATGGCAAATCGGCGACCACATGGGGCTGGTCTTTGGACAAGGCAATGTGCGCCCCCCAAGACGCGGCAGCCCAATACGCCAAATCCACCTGATCAGGCGCCAAACGGGGCCACATTGCGGGTGTTGGATTGGCCAGCGCCTTGGTTAAACCGGGGCTATGAAGCTCAAGCGTGGTCATGGCGTGACCTTGGGCGCGCTGGTACAACCTAGCCGCACGTTCGCGCAGCTTTTGTGCCGCCTGGGCGTCTTTGGCATCCAGGCGATCGGCGCCAAGCTGCACAAAGGCATAGGCATATTGCGTGTACCCCGAGGTCACAGCCACCGTCAGCGGCACATGGCCAGGAGTTTCACGCAGTACCGACTCAGACAACTTGAGGTAGAACGCGCTGGCTTCGCGCGCCAGCACCAGATCATCCTCTGGCGCCTGACCCTGGGTGGCCAGCGCGGTGGCGGCTTCTTGAAGAATCAGCTGGCGCGGTGAACAGGCGGCTAGCGCCAACAACAACGCCAACAAGGCCGGGCGAAGCGCTGGTTTCAGAGCCTGCTCTCAATCACGTCTTCGGCGCTTTCACTGTCCATGACAGCAATTTCAGCGTATTGCACACCATTGAGACGTTGGCGGTAGGCCAAGAACGAATGGCGGTCGGCGGTCTCGGTGTCACCTTCGTCATCTGCCGCCGCCGCTGCCAAATGGTGCCGCGCCGCAGCGGCAAAATGGTGAGCAGCCGCACGGTGGTGGTCGCCCACCGATTCAAAATCAGCATCCTCCGGCAAAAATGCGTCATCAGTGCCCAATGCGGTGTCGGTGTTTTGGTTCATGGTAGTTTCTCCACGGGTTGGCTGAATCTGGCAGGGTGCCGATGGCAGTATGCAGAGACAACATGAAGAATTCGTGACACGGTAAAGACTGCGCACGCGTCGAAATAACGGACGTCGTAGATGAATCACAGCGACGTTCAGACCAGGCTCCACAGGCTAACAATGGCATACGCCTGCGATGAGCAACACAAAACCAGCGTCGAATGTGCAATCAACGAAGCTGTGCCAACACAAAACAAAACAAAAAGCCCGCTTAAAGCGGGCTTTTGATACAAGCTAAGTGCTTGATTTGATTGGTTGCGCGAGAAGGATTTGAACCTCCGACCTTTGGGTTATGAGCCCAACGAGCTACCAGACTGCTCCATCGCGCGGTAGCTTTAAATTATAACCTATTCTGCGGCTTCAATCGGCTCAACTGCTGCTGGGCGGTCAACCAATTCAACCAAAGCCATAGGCGCGTTGTCACCGACGCGATAGCCCATCTTCAAGATACGGGTGTAACCGCCTGGACGTGCCTTGAAGCGGGGGCCAAGTTCGTTGAAGAGCTTCACAACGCTGTCACGATCACGCAAACGATCAAAAGCCAAACGACGGTTGGCAACAGTGGCTTCTTTAGCCAAGGTGATCATCGGCTCAACAACGCGACGAAGTTCTTTGGCTTTAGGCACAGTGGTCTTGATGACTTCATGCTCAATGAGCGAATTCATCATGTTGCGCAGCATGGCCAAACGATGAGAAGAGGTGCGGTTAAGTTTACGAAGTCCGAGTCCGTGACGCATGGTAATTTCCTTAGTTTATTTAACAAGCAGCCGTATCAGGTACTGCCCGAGGCGTTTTAAATCAACGCTTTTCAAGTGCGGCCGGTGGCCAGCTTTCAAGTTTCATTCCCAGGGTCAAGCCACGAGAGGCCAAAACTTCCTTGATTTCATTCAGAGACTTACGTCCCAGGTTAGGTGTCTTCAACAACTCATTTTCAGTGCGTTGGATCAAATCACCAATGTAATAAATATTTTCTGCTTTGAGACAGTTGGCTGACCGAACCGTCAACTCCAACTCATCAACCGGGCGCAACAACACCGGGTCAAACTGGGCATTGCCCCGAGAAGATGGAGAAACGATGGCGTCAATGTCGCCACCTTCCAACTGCGCGAACACCGCCAATTGCTCAACAAGAATTTTTGCTGATGCACGCACGGCATCTTCAGCGGAAATTGCACCGTTGGTTTCAATATCAAGAATCAACTTGTCAAGATCGGTCCGCTGCTCAACACGCGCACTCTCCACGGTATAACTCACGCGGCGAACCGGGGAGAACGATGCGTCCAAAACAATCCGCCCAATGGATTTAGACGACTCATCGCCATGGCGGCGCAACGTGCCAGGCACATACCCACGGCCTTTTTCAACCTTGATCTGCATGTCCAGCTTGCCACCGGCAGCCAAATTGGCAATCACATGTTCAGGATTCACAATTTCAACGTCATGAGGCGTCTGGATGTCTCCAGCAGAAACGACCCCCTCACTGTCTTTGCGCAAACTGAGTGTCACCTCATCGCGGTTGTGCAACTTGAAGACGACACCCTTCAGGTTCAAAAGAATGTTGACTACATCCTCATGAACGCCGTCGATAGAAGAGTATTCGTGCAATACACCGGCGATCGTCACTTCGGTTGGCGCATAGCCTGGCATGGAGGACAACAGCACCCGACGCAACGCATTACCCAAAGTATGGCCGTAGCCGCGCTCAAAAGGCTCAAGCACCACTTTTGCCCGGTGCGCCGACAGTTGCTCAACTTGAACTGCTTTTGGCTTTAACAAACTACTTTGCATGAATTTTCCTCTCAATACCCCCGACTCGTTACATCGGTAAGGCTGACTAGACGATCAAAGGCCTATACAGGCCTGTATCTCAACCCGTAAATGACTCGGCTTAACGTGAATACAGTTCGACGATCAAAGATTCATTCACATCGGCCGCGAACTGGTCACGGTCTGGAATGGCCTTGAAAATGCCTTGCGCCTTGTCTGCATTGACATCAACCCACGCGGGCATGCCAACCTGTTGGGCCAATTGCAAAGCCTCAACAATGCGGTTTTGCTTGGCTGACTTTTCACGAATAGACAACACATCACCAACCTTCACCATGTAAGACGGGATGTTGACAGGCTTTCCATTGACGAGAACAGCTTTGTGCGACACCAATTGACGCGCTTCGGCACGTGTGGAACCAAAACCCATGCGGTAGACGACGTTGTCCAACCGGGTTTCCAACAGGAACAGCAGATTTGAACCCGTATTGCCTTTGCGACGGTCCGCTTCCTCAAAATAGCGGCGGAACTGCTTCTCCAGCACACCGTACATGCGCTTGACTTTTTGCTTTTCACGCAATTGCAGACCGAAATCGGAAGTACGAGCGCCGGAAGTGCGGCCATGCTGGCCAGGCTTGGAGTCAAATTTTGCTTTATCCCCGATAGAGCGACGTGCACTCTTCAAGAACAGATCGGTGCCTTCACGGCGTGAGAGTTTGGCTTTGGGGCCTAAGTAACGTGCCACTTGAAATCCTTTAAATCAGCTACCGCAAAAAGCGGGAGCCACGGTAGTACCGTGGCGGTGGGCTTGGTTGAAAAAAATTAGATACGACGACGTTTTTGTGGGCGGCAACCGTTGTGCGGTACCGGTGTAACGTCAGCAATCATATTGATACGAATACCCAGCGCAGCGAGCGCACGAACAGAAGACTCGCGTCCTGGGCCAGGGCCTTTGATTTCAACATCAAGATTCTTAATGCCCTGTTCAATCGCAGCCCTGCCAGCAACTTCAGAAGCAACTTGAGCCGCAAATGGTGTCGACTTGCGTGAGCCTTTAAAACCCTGACCACCTGATGACGCCCAAGACAATGAGTTGCCTTGTCTGTCGGTGATCGTGATGATGGTGTTGTTGAATGACGCGTGGACGTGGGCAATACCATCAGCAACATTCTTGCGGATTTTCTTACGGACACGTTGTGCTGCGTTATTGGCGGGTGCTTTTGCCATAGTTATCTTTCAGTCAATGTCATTTTTTGAGGGACGCAGCGGCTTTACGCGGCCCTTTGCGCGTCCGCGCATTCGTGCGGGTACGCTGACCGCGCAATGGCAGCCCGCGGCGATGGCGAAAGCCCCTGTAACAGCCAATATCCATCAAACGCTTGATGTTCATGGTTGTTTCACGGCGCAAATCGCCCTCGATCGTGAACTTACCGACCTCATCGCGCAATTTTTCGAGTTCTGCATCCGTCAGATCTTTGATCTTCTTGGAGTAATCAATACCACAAGCCTCACAGATCTTGCGTGCGCGACTACGACCGACTCCAAAGATGGCGGTCAAACCAATTTCAGAGTGCTTTTGCGGCGGAATATTAATACCAGCGATACGTGCCATTTTGATCCTCTATAACTCTTGCAATTAACCCTGACGCTGTTTGTGACGAGGATCTGTACAGATCACACGAACAACACCTTTGCGCCGAATAATCTTGCAGTTACGGCAAATTTTCTTAACCGAAGCCGAAACCTTCATTTCATTCTCCTAAACAATTCCAAACAATAACTTGTTACTTGGCTCTAAAGACTATCCTCGCCCTGGTCAAGTCGTATGGTGTCAATTCAACCGTGACTTTATCCCCTGGCAGAATCCTGATGTAGTGCATCCTCATTTTCCCGGAGATATGACCGAGCACAACGTGGCCATTTTCCAATTTCACTCTGAAGGTCGCATTAGGAAGATTCTCTACGATCTCCCCTTGCATTTGAATAACATCGTCTTTTGCCATAAATCAACATTTCAAGAAGCCTTGAAATTAGCCTTCTTTAATAAAGATTCGTATTGCTGGGACATCAAGTAGTTTTGAACTTGCGCCATGAAATCCATAGTCACAACAACAATGATCAACAGCGAAGTACCACCAAAATAGAATGGAACGTTGTACTTCAAAATCAAAAATTCAGGAAGCAAACAAACCAGCGTTATGTAAATCGCACCAACAAATGTCAAACGGAGCAGAATTTTGTCGATGTACTTGGCTGTATTCTCACCAGGACGAATACCAGGAACAAAAGCCCCGCTCTTCTTCAAGTTGTCAGCCGTTTCTTTACTATTGAAGACCAAAGCCGTGTAGAAAAAGCAGAAAAATATAATCGCTGCCGCATAAAACATCACGTACACAGGCTGGCCTGGTGACAAAGAGCCGGCAATATCCTTCAACCAGCGCATTGACTCACCTGAACTGAACCAACCCGCAATAGTCGCTGGCAACAGAATAATCGAAGATGCAAAAATTGGAGGGATAACACCAGCCATATTCAGCTTCAAAGGCAAATGGGAAGATTGACCACCATACACCTTGTTACCGACCTGTCGCCGGGCATAGTTCACAAGAATCTTTCTTTGGCCTCGCTCGACAAAAACCACAAAGTAAGTCACGAGAGCAACGAGAACGATGATGAACAACGAAACAATGATGCTCATCGCGCCAGTTCTAACCAGCTCCAACAATCCACCGATGGCGTTTGGCAAACCTGCTGCAATCCCGCCAAAGATCAAAATTGATATGCCATTTCCCAAACCACGCTCAGTGATTTGCTCGCCTAACCACATCAAAAACAAAGTACCGGCAGTCAAAGTCACGACTGCGGTTACACGAAAACCAAAACCGGGAGAGATCACTAGGCCAGCGGAACTTTCCAAGGCAACAGCAATTCCCAAAGACTGGAACAAGGCCAAACCGAGGGTTCCATAGCGGGTATATTGCGTGATCTTACGTCGACCAGCTTCACCTTCTTTTTTCAGTTGTTCAAATGCCGGCAAGACATATCCCATCAACTGCATGATGATCGATGCAGAGATATAGGGCATGATACCAAGTGCAAATATAGTGAACCTGGACAATGCTCCACCTGAGAACATGTTGAACATGCCCAGAATACCGCCCTGCTGGCCCTTGAAGAACTGTTGCAGCTGCGCAGCATCAATGCCAGGCACCGGAATATGTGCGCCGACACGGTAAACCACCAATGCCAGCAACAAAAATATAAGACGACGACGTAAGTCGCCGTACTTATCTGTTTTAGCTGAGGATGCCGAACTCGTTGCCACGTGCAGTTATCTCGAATACGAATTAAACCAAGGAGCCGCCAGCGGCTTCGATAGCAATTTTTGCTGCAGCAGTAGCACCAATGCCTGTCAATTTGACTGCTTTCGTCAACTCGCCAGTTTTGATAACTTTTACCACTTTGGCAAGTTCGCCAACCAAACCAGCTTGCTTGAGCACAACCAAATTCACTTCAGTAGCATCAAGCAAGTTGAGTGCGGACAGGGTAACTTCGGCGTTGAATTTGAGCAAAGCAGACTTGAAGCCACGCTTTGGCAAACGGCGTTGCATAGGCATTTGACCGCCTTCAAAACCCACTTTATGGTAGCCACCAGCACGAGACTTTTGACCTTTGTGCCCGCGACCAGCGGTTTTACCCAGACCGGACCCGATACCACGGCCAACGCGCCGCTTGTAATGTTTAGCGCCATCAGCGGGCTTAATGCCATTCAATTCCATCATGAACCTCTTAGAGCACCTTGACCAGATAACTGATCTTGTTAATCATGCCACGCACTTCAGGCGTATCAACCAGTTCGCTGGTGCTACGCATTTTGCGCAGACCCAAACCGCGAACGGTAGCTCGGTGGGATGCTGCACAGCCGATCGGGCTACGCACCAGTTGAACTGTTACTTTTTTTTCGGTCGTCATCTGGATTCTCCAATCAAGCGAACAGCTCTTCGATGGTCTTGCCGCGTTTCGCAGCCACCACCGATGGTGTTGTTGCGTGCGACAGGGCATCGAGCGTTGCACGGACCATGTTGTAAGGATTGCTAGAACCGTGGCTCTTTGCAACGATGTCAGTGATACCAACCACTTCAAACACCGCACGCATAGGACCACCAGCAATAATGCCAGTACCCTTAGGGGCAGGTGCCATCATCACAGATGCAGCACCGTGTTGACCCATCACTTTGTGATGAATCGAACCGTTCTTCAACGAGACTTTCGTCATGTTGCGACGGGCCTCTTCCATTGCCTTCTGGACAGCTGCAGGCACTTCTTTCGATTTGCCCTTGCCCATACCAACAGTGCCATCACCGTCGCCAACAACAGTCAGTGCTGCAAAGCCAAGAATACGACCACCCTTGACAACTTTGGTCACACGGTTGATCGCGATCATTTTTTCGCGCAAACCGTCCTCAGGACCCTCTGCCTTACCCTGCATCTTCGCTTGTACTTTAGCCATCTTAATTTCCGATCTGCTTAGAACTGCAAGCCAGCTTCACGTGCTGCATCTGCCAGCGCTTTGACGCGGCCATGGTACGCAAATCCCGCCCGATCAAATGCCACCTTCTCAATACCGGCAGCCTTGGCTTTTTCTGCCACACGCTTGCCGATGATTTGAGCCGCAGCCACGTTGCCACCCTTGCCCGATGCACCCAAAGACTGACGCACTTCGGCTTCGGCCGTAGATGCAGTTGCCAAAACTTTGGAGCCATCGCCAGAAATCACGCTGGCATAAATGTGCAAATTGGTGCGATTGACTGTCAAGCGAGCCACACCCTGGTTGGCAATCCTGATTCGGGTCTGACGAGCTCTGCGAAGACGCTGTTCTTTTTTGGTCAACATAGTGCAGCTCCTTATTTCTTCTTCGTTTCTTTGATTGCGACTTTTTCATCCGCATAACGGATGCCCTTGCCCTTGTATGGCTCAGGCGGCCGAATGGCACGAATTTCAGCAGCAACCTGACCAACGCGCTGACGATCAGCACCCTTGATCACGATTTCAGTCGGTGTCGGTGTGGCCACAGAAATGCCTTGAGGCATGTCTTTGTTGACAGGGTGCGAATAACCCACCACCAGATTGAGTTTGTTACCTTGAGCTTGCGCCTTGTAACCCACACCCAACAAAGTCAACTTCTTCTCAAAACCCTTGCTGACACCAACCACCATGTTGTTAACCAACTGGCGATAGGTACCGGACATGGCATCCGCTTCACGAGAGTCGTTGGCAGCTGTGAAACTGACCTTACCACCTTCGCTAACCACTTTGACCAGGCTGTTTTGAGTCAAAGACAACAAACCACCTGCACCCTTGACGCTCACTTGCGTCTCAGACAAAACCACTTCCACCCCAGCAGGAATGGCAACCGGCATTTTTCCAATACGAGACATGTTCTGTTACTCCTAAATGTCACGCATCAGGCGACGTAGCAAAGCACTTCACCACCGACACCGGTAGCGCGGGCCTTGCGATCGGTCATCACACCCTTGGGCGTTGTGACAATCGCGACACCCAGGCCGTTTTGCACTTGTGGAATCGCATCGCTACCACGGTAGACACGCAACCCAGGGCGACTGACGCGCTCAATACGCTCAATAACCGGGCGACCAGCGTAATACTTCAAAGCAATTTCAAGCTCTTGTTTACCTTCAACGGCATTGATCTTGAAGTCGTCGATATAACCTTCGTCCTTCAGAACTTGGGCAATCGCCACTTTCACCTTGGAAGAAGGCACGCGAACAGAAGTCTTGGCAACCATCTGCGCATTGCGAATGCGCGTCAACAGGTCAGCAATAGGATCACTCATACTCATATCTATGTCTCCTGCCGCTTACCAGCTGGCCTTGACCATGCCGGGGATTTCTCCAGCAAAAGCCATTTCACGAATTTTGGCCCGAGCCAAACCAAACTGCGCAAAGGTTCCACGTGGGCGACCAGTGATCGCACAACGGTTACGCTGACGAGTCGGATTGGCATTACGGGGCAACATTTGCAAACCCAAGCGAGCAGCAGCGCGCTCTTCATCGGTGCGCTTGGCATCGTTGGATATCGCCTTCAATTCCGCATGTTTTTTTGCGTACTTGGCAACCAGTTTGTCTCTTTTGAGCTCACGCTCGATTAAAGCCATCTTAGCCACAGATCACCTCAGTTCTTGAAGGGGAAACGGAAACCTGCGAGCAGCGCCTTGCACTCATCATCGGTTTTGGCCGTTGTTGTGATACTGATATTGAGACCGCGCAGGGCATCCACCTTGTCGTACTCAATTTCAGGAAAAATGATTTGCTCTTTCACGCCAATGTTGTAGTTACCACGGCCATCAAAAGAACGACCCGAGATACCACGGAAGTCGCGAACCCGCGGCAAAGCCACAGTCACAAAACGATCCAGGAACTCGTACATTTGGGCGCCACGCAGAGTCACCATGCAACCAATTGCTTGGTTTTCACGAATCTTGAAACCAGCAATAGCCTTCTTGGACATCGTCACCACAGGCTTCTGACCAGCAATTTTGGTCAAATCACCCACAGCATGATCCATCACCTTCTTGTCAGCAACCGCTTCACTGACACCCATATTCAAGGTGATCTTGGTGAGGCGAGGCACTTCCATTGGCGACTTGTAGCCATATTTGGCCATCAACTCAGGAGCCAGCTTTTCCCGATAGAGTTCTTGCAAACGAGCCATGTTCATGCCACCTTGATTTCTTCGCCGCTTGACTTGTAAACACGAACATGTTTGCCGTCAGCCTGCAACTTGATACCAACCCGATCAGCCTTGCCAGTTGCCGCATTAAAAATTGCAACATTGGACTGGTGAATCGGCATGGTCTTTTCAACAATACCACCCGCCTCACCCTTCATGGGATTGGGCTTGGCATGCTTCTTAACCACATTGACACCCTCAACCACCAGATGAGAGTCATCACTACGCAGCGAAACTTTGCCGCGCTTACCCTTGTCACGACCCGTCAACACGATGACATCGTCGCCTTTGCGAATTTTGTTCATGAGGAGTCCTTACAAAACTTCAGGAGCCAAGGACACGATCTTCATGAACTTTTCAGTACGCAGTTCACGGGTCACCGGCCCAAAGATGCGGGTGCCAATAGGCTCCAGCTTGGCATTCAGCAGCACAGCCGCATTGCCATCAAATTTCACCAAAGAGCCATCACTACGACGGATACCCTTGGCAGTGCGAACAACCACAGCACTGTAGACATCGCCCTTCTTGACGCGCCCACGCGGAGCAGCCTCTTTGATGCTCACTTTGATAATGTCGCCAACACTGGCGTAGCGACGCTTGGATCCGCCCAGCACCTTAATGCACAGAACGGACTTCGCGCCGGTGTTGTCGGCGACTTCGAGTCGAGATTCGGTTTGGATCATTTGTTTATTCCCAACTTGCACCAGAAACCTGAGCTTGCACAACGCAAACCGCTTTCCAGTCAGTCTTGGGCCCGTTGCACTCGGCGTGAACCACTCACACCGTCAGCTTTGGGCAGACACTTCATACTTTTTCAAGCGAAGCCACGTATTATGCATTAAAAAGAGAAGCCGGTCAAAACTTTTTTGAGATTTGCAACGAACGGTGTTGGAACAAGCTGCCAGAACATCTATTCGCTTCACGTGTGCTGTTGGTTTCTGCAAGTCGCCAAGGCTGTGGGCATAGTCAAGTCGCTTCCAGAGACAGCGGTGCTGGACAGGCAAGCATCAGGCCTCCAAACTACCTCTGAGGGCGCCATCCCTACGGCCACACCATTCGCCACACCTGTTGGATCAGTAACTCTACACAGATCAGCTTTGGCGACAACGTGTTACCAACCGGGCAAGTGGGACAGGCCAGGCCTTTCACTGGATGACCGACCCAAAAGATATCGATTTTTTTACCTCTTGCCAGCCTCGTCACAGAAGGGAATGTGTAAGCCCAATTGATTAGACTTGTTGTTTTCCACAATCAAGCAGCGGTCCTGTCACCGCCTATATTTATGAGCGAGCGCATTGCATTTATCGGCGGCGGCAACATGGCCAGCGCCATCATCGGCGGACTGATCAAACAGGGCGTTTCACCACAGCACATCGACGTGGTGGAGCCATCAGAGGGAGCACGTCAGCAACTCAGCAGCAGTTTTGGCATCACTGCCCAGGCACAAGCCAACCCAAGCCTGGCCACAGCCTCCCTCGTGGTGTGGGCGATCAAACCCCAGGCGTTCAAGGACGCCGCCGTGGCTGCCGGTCCGTTCACCGGCAGCGCCTTGCATCTGAGCGTGGCCGCTGGCATCCCCACGGACAGCATGGCCGCCTGGCTCGGCACCCAGCGTGTGGTGCGCGCCATGCCCAATACCCCCGCGCTGATCGGCAAAGGCATCAGCGGCTTGTTTGCCCGCGCGGGCGCCAGCGCCGAAGACCGCGCACAGGTGGAACGGGTGATGGCAAGCACAGGTGAGTTTCTCTGGCTGGATACCGAAGACAAACTCGACGTGGTCACCGCCCTGTCCGGCTCCGGTCCGGCCTATGTGTTCTATTTCATGGAAGCCATGACCATGGCTGGCACCGAAATGGGGCTGAGCCGGGAACAGGCCGAGCACCTGGCAGTCGCCACGTTTGCTGGCGCCAGCGATCTGGCCCAAACCTCGGCAGACAGCCCTCAGGTGCTGCGCCAACGCGTCACCTCCAAAGGTGGCACCACGTTTGCCGCCATCTCCAGCATGGAAGACAACGACGTGCGCGCCTTGTTCATCGATGCCATGTACGCCGCCCGCGAACGCGCCAAAAAGCTGGGCGCCGAATTCGGCGTCGCATAAAACGAGGCCCGTACTGACTAGGCGCCCGGAATCTCAGCGCCTCGGCCGCCGAAGGACTCCGGCAAGCACAAGCTGTTTGTGGCTGAAACAGCTTGCGTTGCCATCACCCCCTGCGCTGCCGACGCACCAGCCGTTTGAGGCTCACCCCAGCAGCACAATCAGCCAGATGGCCGCCATATTGAGCAGGCTGACCAACTGGGCGGCGCTGCCCAGGTCCTTGGCGCGCTTGGCCATCGGGTGAACTTTGAGCGAGGTGTGATCCACCGCGGCTTCGATGGCCGAATTGATGAGTTCCACCACGATGCTGAACACATGGGCAAACACAATCAGGACCCGGTCATGGGCTGACAGGGGCAGCCAGGCCATCAGCACCAAGCCGACCAGCGCCAACAGGCACACCTGCCGAAAGGCGGCTTCATCGGCCCATGCAGCCTGGAGGCCTTGGAGAGAGTAGGTCGCGGCATTCACGATCCGGCTCAAGCCCGTTTTGCCCTTGAACGGGCTCTTTTCACTGTCTGACATAGACACTCCAGAAGCTTGTGATGTGGTTTTGAATCAGGCCAACAACTTGGACCTGAACCGCCAGGTGAGACCCGGCGAGGTGGGGAGCATGCGGCGTCATGACACGGCGTAGCCAGCCGCAATACCAGCAAACACCGCAAACCCCAGCCAATGGTTGAGCTGAAAAGCCTTGAAACAACCCTCACGGCTGCGGTGGCGAATCAGGCTGTAATGCCAGGCGACTTGCACCAGGGCCACACCCATTGCCACCAAATAAATAGCACCAAGCCCTTTATTCATAAGGGCTAGATGCCAAATTCCAATGAATAGCAGGTAAAACAGCAGCACCGCTGGCACATCCAGGCGGCCCAGGGTGATGGCCGAGGTTTTGATGCCAATCTTCAGGTCATCGTCGCGGTCGACCATGGCGTACTCGGTGTCATAGGCGAGCACCCAGAACGAGTTTCCCAGCATCAACCACCAGGCCAGCGGCGGCACCGCACCCTGCACTGCGGCAAAGGCCATCGGAATGCCCATGCTGAACGCCAGCCCCAGCACGGCCTGTGGCATCGACACCCAACGCTTGGCAAAGGGGTAGATCAGCGTCACCGCCAGCGCCGCAAATGACAGCAGCACCGTGATGGGATTGGTGGTCAACACCAGAGCAAACGACAGCAGCGCCAGCACCGCCCCCACGCCCAGTGCCTCTTTGACCGAGAGCACCCCGCTGGTCACCGGGCGCTGCGCGGTGCGTTTGACGTGGCGGTCAAACTCGCGGTCGGCCACGTCGTTGACACAACAACCCGCGCTGCGCATCAGCACCGTGCCCAGCACAAACACAGCCAGCAAGTGCCAGCCCGGAAAACCGCCCGCCGCCACCCACAAGGCCCCCAGTGTGGGCCACAGCAGCAGCAGCCAGCCAGCCGGTCGGCTCCAGCGGATCAGATCCAGATACAAGCCCAATTTCTTCTGCCAGACACTCACGCTGCGCACCTCACAAACCCACTTGCCGCAAATCCAGACGGCCACCCAATACCGGCGGACACCAGAACTGGGCACCACTGATCGGGCACGACATGGCAAACAAGGCATCCACCAGACCATCGTCCAGCCCGGCCATGCGCCGCATCTGAACCTCAAACGCATCAAACGAGCGGCCAAACGCCACAAACACCAGTCCGGCCTGCTCACCCTGCACCCAGGGCATGGAGCGACGCAACACGAAAGCCTCGGGTGTGAAACTCTCTTGCGCCGTGCGTTTGACGTGGGCAGATTCGGGGGCGTCATCCAGCTCCTCACTGTCGCTACGACGGCGGCCCACCGTGTGGTCTTGCTGCTCGGGGCTCATCGCCTCAAACACATCCAGGTTGTGCCGCCATTGCTGCACCACCATGAAACTACTGCCATCGAGCCCGGGTCCGGCGCCCTGCACCAGCGCCGCCACTTCTGCAGCGTCGTCCACCGGGTTTTCCAGGCCGTCTTCGTAACCCGTCACATCCAAACCATGGCCCTGCGGACCCCGCCCGTGACGGAAGGCTTCGATCACCTGATCCAACACCAAGGCCGGCGCCAGAGCCTGCTGCAGACGGCGGGTCAGGTGCATCAGGTCGCCTAGGTCGTCACCACGCAGCCAGCAACACAGGGCGCTGGGTGTGGCTGGCACAACCACCCCCGGGCCGGACAAAGCGGTGAACCCACGCAACCCCGGCACCTCGGCCCCCAACAACTGCACCAGCTCCGGCCCCAGTCCGACCAGCACCTGCGTACCGTCGACCTGCGCGGCCAGCCGGGTCAGGGCACTGCGTACCACATCGACCGACACCGGCGCCACCGAAAAAAACACATACCGCCCCAGCTTGGGAACCTCCGCCAGCACTGCGGTTTGACACTCGACCATGAACTCCACTCCAGATTGATTCAATATTGATAGCTATTTGCTCAGGAAAGACGGCGCACACCGGGCAATTCGCAGGCATAAATCGCGTTGCGCAGCGCGGCAATCGCTTCGTAGCGGGTGAAGCTGCGCCGCCAGGCCAGCACCACCCGGCGGGTGGGCGGGTCACCGGCAAAGGGCAGGTATTTAATGAACGGCTCCTCATCGCGTTTGCGTTTGGAGCTTGGCTCTAGCGCCTCCTTGGGAACACTCAAGCGTGGCACCAGGGTGACGCCCATGCCAGCGGCCACCATGTGTTTGATGGTTTCCAGCGACGAACCCTCAAAACTTTTGCGGATGCCCTCGGCATTGGCCGAAAAACGCGCGAACTCGGGGCAGACTTCGAGCACATGGTCACGGAAACAATGGCCCGCGCCCAGCAGCAGCATGGTCTCGCTCTTGAGCTGCTCACTGGTCACCGAGTCCTGACTGGCCAGCGGGTGGTGGGTGGGCACCGCCGCCATGAAAGGCTCGTCGTACAGCGGCGCCAGAGCCAGCCCGGCGTCGGGAAAGGGCTCGGCCAGGATGGCGCAGTCAATTTCACCGGTGCGCAGCATCTCCAGCAGCTTGACGGTGAAGTTCTCCTGCAGCATCAGCGGCATCTCGGGCGTGTGCTCGATCACCTGGCGCACCAGCGCAGGCAACAAATAGGGGCTGATGGTGTAGATCACACCTAGGGTCAGCGCACCGGCCAGCGGGTTTTTGCCACGTTTGGCGATCTCCTTGATCGCGGCGGCCTGCTCCAGCACACTTTGCGCCTGGCGCACGATCGCCTCACCGAGTGCGGTGACCGACACCTCATTGGCGCTGCGCTCAAACAGCTTCACATCCAGTTCTTCTTCGAGCTTCTTCACCGCCACCGACAGGGTCGGCTGCGACACATAACAGGCTTCGGCGGCCTTGCCAAAATGGCGTTCACGCGCCACCGCCACGATGTACTTGAGTTCGGTCAGAGTCATGGGGCTATTGTCTTATCAGAACGGTCGCTTGGTTTTGGGCTGGATCAACAGGCAGGGCGGCCCGCACTCAGGCCTTCAGAAACTCGGCCTTGCCACCGAGCCAGCGCAACACATGCTGCTGGGCCAGTGCCGGGTGCTGGTCCAGCATCAGGGGTGCCAGCTCGCGCGCCCAGGCCAGCAGGCCCGCGTCGGCCACCACATCGGCAAAACGCAGCAGCGCCGCACCCGACTGGCGCGCACCCATGAATTCGCCGGGGCCGCGGATCTCGAGGTCACGCCGGGCGATCTCGAAGCCATCGTTGCTCTCGGCCATGGCACGCAGCCGCTCACGCGCGGTTTCACTCAGGCGCGGTGCATCGCCGGTGGAATACAGCAGCACACAGGCCGAGGCCGCCGCGCCACGCCCAACCCGGCCACGCAGTTGGTGCAATTGGCTCAGGCCAAAACGCTCGGCGTGTTCGATCACCATCAGGCTGGCGTTGGGCACATCCACCCCGACCTCGATCACCGTGGTGCTGACCAGCACACCCATCTGGCCACCGGTGAACAGGCTCATCACCGCCCGCTTCTCGGCCACCGGCATGCGCGAATGCAGCAGGCCCACCATCACCCCGGGCAGCGCGGCGCTGAGCTGGGCGTGGGTTTCGGTAGCGTTGCGCAGGTCCAGCGCCTCACTCTCTTCGATCAGCGGGCAGACCCAATAAATCTGCCGCCCCTCGGCAATCTGACCCCGGATGCGTGCCACCACCTCGTCACGGCGGGCGTCGTTGACCACCTTGGTGATGATTGGTGTGCGCCCGGGCGGTAGCTCGTCAATGGTAGACACGTCCAGATCAGCGTAATAACTCATGGCCAGCGTGCGCGGAATCGGCGTAGCCGTCATCATCAAAAGATGCGGTTCCAGCGCGTCAACCAGCTTGCCACGCAGAGCCAGTCGCTGCGCCACACCAAAGCGATGCTGTTCGTCGATGATGGCCAGCGCCAGCCGATGGAATTGCACCTTGTCCTGGATGATCGCGTGGGTGCCCACCACCAGCTGCGCTTGGCCACTGGCAATCAGCGCCAGCATCTCGCGCCGCTCTTTGGCCTTCTGGCTG
Organism: Rhodoferax sp. U11-2br; assembly: GCF_018619435.1. Lineage (GTDB taxonomy): Bacteria > Pseudomonadota > Gammaproteobacteria > Burkholderiales > Burkholderiaceae_C > Rhodoferax. The sequence continues at coordinate 144,210 of NZ_JAHFZF010000007.1, forward strand.
CCGGTGAGCCAGGCCACGATGATGCCCAGCGGATGCAGCCAGCCGACCAGTTTGGCAAAGTGTTGTGTCGCCAGAATTTCGGTGGGCGCCATCAGCGCACACTGCCAACCGGCGTCGATACACACCGCGGCCGCCAATGCCGCCACCACGGTTTTGCCGGAACCCACGTCACCTTGCAACAGGCGGTGCATGGGCACGGTCTGGTGCAGGTCGTGGGTGATTTCTTCGCAGACGCGGCGCTGGGCGCCGGTCAGCGCAAACGGCAAGGTCGCCAGCAGGCGCTCATACAGCGGCTGGCGCGCGGGGTGGCCGCTGCCGTCACCCTGTGGGAGCGGTGACAAAGTAAGCGCATCGTCCGTTGTCAGCGCGGGTGCGCGCAAGACCGCGCGCTCGCGTTTGGCCTGCAATTGCGAGAGCTGCTGCGCCAGCAACTCCTCGGCCTTGAGCCTCTGCCAAGCCGGGTGGCTGTGGTCCTGCAAGGTGGCCAAGGTCACGTCCGGCGTCGGGTGATGCAAAAAAGAGAGCGATTGGCGCATATTCCACTTGGGCTGCAGGCCAATTTGGCTTAAATGCACCGAGGGAATGGTGTCGACCAACTCAGCACGCGCCAGCCCGGCGTCCACGGCGCGGCGCAGGTAGGCCTGGGGCAAACCGGCCACCGTCGGGTACACCGGGGTCAACGCGGTGGCCAGTGGCCCACCGGCAGGTTTAAAAGTCGGATGCATCATCGTCAACCCGGCAAAACCACCGCGGATTTCACCCCGCACCCGGATCTGGTTGCCCACCGCCAGGGCCTTCTGCTGCGAGGGGTAAAAGGTGAAAAAGCGCAGCAGGCAGGTGCCGGTGCCGTCGTCCAACGTCACCAGCAGCTGGCGGCTGCCGGTGATCCGGACCTCGCAGTGGCGCACCGTGCCCTCGACCTGGGCCAGCTCACCCTCGCGTACATCCCGCAGTTTGACCAGGCGGGTCTCATCCTCGTAACGCAGCGGCAGATGCAGTGCCAGGTCGATCGGCCGGTCCAGGCCCAGCTTGCGCAGGGCTTTCTGCGGGCCGCTCAGCGGCTTGGTGGGCGGCGCGGCGGCAGAGGTGGCGGACGGCTTGGGCATGTGCCGATTTTGCCCGTGCTTCGGGTCACGAGGGCCAAACACCTTGCCACGGCGCTCAGGCTCGGTGCCGCCAGATAGCGCCCCAGCTCAGGCAGACAAGACCCGAGCTGTTTTGGGCCGCCCGAGGCGGCTGAGTTTTTGCTCCACCAGATGGTAAAAAGCCGCACCCGCCAGGTTACAGGCCAGCCAGGCCACCAGCACACCCGCCGTCTGCACCCAGACATCGTCCGAGCCATACCGTGTGAACCAGGCGTTGACCACCAGCGCCACCGGGAAATTCAGCAAAAACACCGAGTAGGAAATCTGGCCCAGGTAGGCCAGCACCGGGCTGCGTGGCCAGCTGTAGAGCCAGCCCTTGCGCAAGGACCAGGCCAGCACCAGTGCCACCGTGAGCGCCACAGCAATGCGGGCGCGAAAGTCGAACACCAGCGCCAGCAGCGTCAACAGCACCAGCGCCCACATGCGCCAGCGCCGCGCCCGCCCCGAGGGCAGTTGACTGAACCAGTACGCCAAAGCCCCCAGACCATAGGCGCCAAAAAAGTACAGCGCCCAGTTGTCCCAGCCGGCATCGCGGTTGAAATAAAACAGGGACGCCAACCCCAGCCCCCACACCAGCGCCCGCGCCAGGCGGCGGCGGCGTGTGGACGGTGTGTCGGGCCAGCGCCGGGCGGCCCAGAGCAGCAGCAGCAGCAAGGCAAACAGCTGGAAATCAATCGCCACATACCAGACCCCGGCCGAGAGTGCATCCACGTCCAGCACACTCTGCAGCAGCAGGACATGGCTGACAAACTGCCAGAGTGTGGGCGGGTCGGGCAAGGAGTCGTGCTGCATCCATTGGCCGGCCAGTTGGGTGCAGGCGATGGCCACCAGCAGCGCTGCGATGTAGGGCAAGGCCACCCGCACATAACGCTGCCACAGCTGGGTCAAGGGCTTGGCGGTGACCAGCACCGCCTCGGGCGCCAGGCTGCGTGCCGCCAGAAAACCGGCAATCACGAGAAACACCTGCACCGCCATACGAGCGTCCTGGCTGAACCAGGCCACCAGATCGGGGGCCAGCAGGTAGGCACCATCCGATAGCGGACCATAAAAGGCCAGGTGATGCAGGACGATCAACTGTGAGGCAACCGCTTTGAACGCATCCACCAAGGGCAGACGTTGCCGCTGCGCCGGGCAGACGGTGGTCAGGGATGAAGACATGGGATAAATGAGAGGCTGCTTGCGATGGGTGCTTCAGGCCGGTGCAGCGTGGCCGACCTGGACCACACTGAGCCCGGAACCACCAAAGGCGACAGCGCGCACACCACAACAACACACTGGCAGCACGTCTTCTGACCCGCGATCTGCCCGAGCTGGGCAAGCACCTTCACAAAAGGGTCTATTTTACTTGATGGCCAACCTGGCCTGAACCAGGATGCCGCCACGCATGGCGTCCCCCTTAGCCTTGAGCGGCTGGGTGCCTCTTGCGACGCTGTTCACGTGGACAGAGGGGGCGACACATCCGCGGCAGCGGACAAGCCCAGCGGCAAAATGGCCTTGATGGTGGTCCCATGGCCAGGGGCAGAGTTGAGTTCCAGCCGCCCTTGCAGCGCATGCATGCGCTGGCGCATGCCCGACAAACCATGGCTCGCGTTTTTGGTTTGTCCGGCGTCAAAACCGACACCATCGTCGCTCACCACCACCTCTATATGGTTCCTGTAGTTTTTGACCAGCACCTGCACCCGCGTGGCATGAGCGTGTTTGGCAATGTTGGTGAAAGCCTCTTGCACCAGACGGTACACCCCCAGTTGTTGCCCGTCGTCCAACTCAAGCGCATCCACACTGGTCTCCACCGTCAACTGCGTGTTGGCTCTGAACTCCTGCACCAAAATCTCAAGCGCAGCGGGCAAGCCCAGGTTGGACAGGGAGGAGGGGCGCAAATCTTCGATAATTTTTCGCTTGATCGCGATGCCAGCATTGAGCGTGTTTGTCAGGTGACTCAGTCGCTCGTGCAGGTCGGGTGGTTCGGCTGGCAACCTGGATTTGACACGCGCCACATCAAACTTGGCTGCCGTGAGCAAGGAGCCCAACTCGTCATGTAGTTCCCGGGCCAAACGCTCGCGCTCGCGTTCCTGCACATTGATCAAATGGTTGGCAAGCCGCTCCAGCTCAGCGGTGCGCAGTGCCACCAAACCTTCCAGTTTGGCTTTTTCGTGCAGCAGATCTTGGGCGCGCTTTTGCGAGGCCTCATGCAATTTGGTCGAGCCACGCAAATACAAGCCAAATGCCAGCAAACAAAATAGCGCCGAGATCAAAAAACTCAGACGCGAGGCCTGCAAGCTCTGCTGGAGCTTGGTGGTTTGCCGCGTCAAATCTTGAGAAGCCGACTTCAGCAACGCATCCGAAGCTGCACGCACGGCGTTCATGTACTGCCGCCCAAGGCCGGTTTCCATCACAGTCTGCCAGGGTTCGTGTTCAGCACCTGACTGGCGCAGCTGGATCGTGAGCTCCAGTTCTGCCAGTTTGCGCGAAATCGCGCGCGACAACACACTGAACTCAGATGTCATCCGGCCATTGCTCACAACCAGCGCCCGCAAGCTGTTGAGCGACGCCTCGACCTCGGTCACGGCTTGGGTATAGGGCTGCAGATAACTTGGGTCGCCAGTGAGCATATAACCCCGTTGCCCGGTTTCGGCATCCAGCAACAGGCGCTGTACATCGTAGATTCTGGTCTGTCGCTCAGCAACAAGCGCGTTGTTGTGAGAAGCTTCGCTGGCGGCATAGAAGTTGAGTTCACTCGCGATGATCAACAACACAGCGACCATCACCGCCAAGCCAAGAATCACGGCTTGCCGGGACAACAACTTGCGGACCCTTCTGATCCAAGCATGTTGGCGGACCCTGTCAATCACACTGAACCAGTTCCCGTATGTACGCATCATTCGCCTCATTGCCAGCCCTGATGCACATTGCGCTTGACCGCAGGGCGCCACGGGTCTGAGCTGCGCCGCCATCATAATGGGCCACCTACCGCATCATGACAAACATCAAAATTGCCATCATCGACGACCATGCCTTGGTGCGCAGCGGTCTGCGAGGCTTCTTCACGGACCAGCCCGACATCGAGGTCGTCGCTGAAGCCGGTGATGGAGCCCAAGCGCTGGAGGTGGTGCGTCAACACCAACTGGACGTCCTGATCCTGGACATTTCCATGCCCAAACAATCGGGCATGGACGTGTTGGCCAGGATCCAAGCCCACGCGCCCGACTTGGGCATCCTGATCTTGAGCGGTTACCCCGAGGAGCACTACGCCGTGTCCTTGTTACGCCGTGGCATCAGCGGTTATCTCAACAAACAATGCGAACCCGAAGACGTCTTGGCGGCGGTACGTCGTATTGCGGGTGGCAACCGCTACATCACGCCCCAGATTGCAGACCTGTTGGCAGGCCAACTGAACCGGCCAAACGACGCTGCAGCGCACGAGCAACTGTCCGCGCGCGAGCTGCAGGTGTTGTTGCGCCTGGCCAAAGGTGAAACCGTGGGTGATATTGCCCAGTCCTTGTGCCTGAGCGCCAAAACCGTCAGCACCTACCGCACCCGCATCCTGGAGAAAATGGGGCTGTCCTCGAACAGTGACTTGACCTACTACGCCCTGAAAAACGGGCTGCTAGATTGAGGGCTGCTCAGGGCAGCTTCACATCCAGCCCCACTTGGCGGCAGTAGTCGATCAAGGCATCGACGTCTTGCGACTTGTCAAACACACGATCCGCCCCCAAACGCAAAGCCTGCGACCGCATCTCAGATGTGGCGTAGTTGGACAACACCAGCACCCGTTGTTTGGGTGAGCGGCCAGCGCAGGCACTGAGCACTGGCAAACCTGATCCGCGTTTGAGAAAAATATCCACGATGGCCACATCCCATCCGTCTGGGTGCTCGCGTAACCACGCCATGGCCTCGGTTTGTTGCTCTGCCATGCCCACCAAGCACGCATCCGCAAGCTCCGTCAGCATGTCTATCAAACTGACACGGATCGTCAAGCTGTCCTCAACGAGAAAAATGCGCAAGCTCACAAAAAACGACCTCTCGTTTGACAAAGCCACCGGCCAACGGGCTGGTGTGTGGCACGCAGGATATCGGAAAACCTGCCTGAAAGCTGTAGGACAAGACCGCAACTTGTGCGGATGTGGTCGTTGCAAGAAGGGGCCAGGCCAGTCACTTTGTAGGACAAGGCCCACAACGCTTGGCGGTGCTTGCTGATAGCCGGCAGACATGTCGGTGGGCATCATCCAAACCGACACAAACCACCAGGAGAGCACGATGCAGATCCCCTCACGCCCCACTGGCGATCCACGGCAAAACCACTTCTTGGCTGCGTTGCCCGAGTCGGTGTGGACTCGCTGGCGTACCCAACTCGAGTTCATTGACCTTCCTCTGGACAAGTCCTTGCACACCTCTGGCGCCACCCCGGCTTATGTGTACTTTCCGACCACCGCCATCGTGTCCTTGCTGTACATCACACGAGACGGCGCATCCACCGAAATTGGTGCGGTGGGCAACGACGGTGTCATTGGCATCGATGCGCTGATGGGCGCAAGCACCCTCGCCAGCGAGGCGGTGGTACAAAGTGCCGGGAGCGGCTACCGTCTGAACGCACATGCGGTGCGACACGAGCTGTCACAAGGCGGCCCAGCCTTGCCCTTGCTACTGCGTTACGCCCATGCCCAGGTGGCACAAATGGCGCAAATGGCGGTGTGCAACCACTTCCATTCGGTCGAGCAAAAGTTCTGCCGACGCCTGCTGATTGGGCTGGACCGCTCACCTCAACGCGAGCTGTCCATGACCCATGAACAGTTCTCCAACCTGCTGGGGGTGCGGCGTGAAAGCATCACCGCTGCGGCCCACAGACTGCAGCTCAGTGGCGTGATCCGTTACCGCCGCGGTCACGTCACGGTACTGGATAGGCAGCGGCTGGAGCGTGGGGCCTGCGAGTGTTATGCCGCAGCCAAGAAACAATACCAAAGCACGATGCCTCTGTCCTTGCCACTGGCAGCATAAATCAGCGGCGCGGGCCGCCACAGCCCGCGCTGTCATCAGATCCGTCCTTAACGTGCAGCGGTCGCACGTTCGGCCAGGAAGATCTCGATACGGCGGTTTTTGGCACGGCCCGCCTCGGTGTTGTTGTCCGCAATCGGTTCACGCGAACCGCGGCCATCGATCTGGATGCGACGTGCATCCACACCACGCGAGGCCAGGTACTCCCGTGCGCTGACAGCGCGGTTGACTGACAGCGGGTTGTTGATGCCATCCGAGCCGGTGCTGTCGGTGTGACCAATGATGCGGATTTCGGTGTTGTGCTGACTGGACAGACCCTGTGCAAACTGGTCCAGGATAGGCTGCAGATTGGACTTGATGTTGGCGCGCCCAGTGTCAAACGAGATATCACTCGGGATGTTGAGTTTGAGCTGGTTGTCGTCCGTTTGAGTCACTGCTACACCGGTACCGGCGGTGGCCTGCTCCATGGCGGCTTTTTTCTTCGCCATCTGGTTCGACCAGATGTATCCACCCAAAGCGCCCAGGCCGGCACCAATGGCTGCAGACTTTTTGCTGTCACCAACGGCGGCGCCTGCCAACACGCCAACACCGGCGCCAATGGCCGTGCCGCGCTGTGTATCAGACATGTTGGCGCAACCGCTGGCCAGCAAAGCCAGGGCGCACAGACCGGTGGTGGCCAGACGGGCAGAAGATGTGAATGGGGTCATGGTGAGTCCTTGTGAGTTCCAAAACAAAACTTATATCACCCACAGGTGGCAACTTGCCGTGCGCCAGCGCACACAGCACCCGCAGTCCCCCATGTATCGACTGCGCCGAGCCTCGAGGCAGCAGGCCTGCGAGAATAGCGGGTTGATCCACTTGGCACGGGGCCTGTCCGCCCCTCAAGCACCATGAATACATCCCCCCCAAGCGCCCCGCGCAGCTTCACCCTCAGTGACTTTGACTTCCAGCTGCCGCCCGAGCTGATTGCCCAGCACCCGGCGCCCGAGCGCAGCGGCTCGCGCCTGCTGGACGGCCGCAGCGCCAGCCCGGTAGACCGAGTCTTCAGAGATTTGCCCGCGTTGCTGCAACCCGGCGACCTGATGGTCTTCAATGACACCCAGGTCATGAACGCCCGACTGTTTGGTGAAAAACCCACCGGCGGTAAGCTCGAACTGCTGGTGGAGCGGGTCTTGGGTGGCAACCAGGTGGCAGCACACATGCGCGTCAGCAAAAAGCCCGAGGTTGGCACCACCGTGGCCCTGGTGAGTGCACCCGGCAGCCAGGACCACCTGAGCGCCACCCTGCTGGGCCGCTGGCCCGATGAACAAGGTGCGCTGTTTCGCTTTGTGCTGTCCAACGACGCGGGTGACGACCCCTACACCCTGATGAGCCGCCATGGCCATGTGCCCTTGCCGCCCTACATCACCCATACCGACTCGGAAGAGGACGCCCGGCGTTACCAAACCGTGTTCGCTAAAAACCCGGGGGCGGTGGCCGCACCCACCGCAGCCCTGCATTTTGACGAGGCCTTGCTGGCGCAGATTGACGCGCTGGGGGTGCAACGTGCGCATGTCACGCTGCATGTGGGCGCCGGTACGTTTCAACCGGTCAAGACCGAAAACCTGTCCGAACACCAGATGCACTGCGAGTGGTACGAGGTGCCTGCGGCCACCCAGCAGGCGATTGCCGATTGCCGGGCCCGTGGCGGGCGCATCGTGGCCGTGGGCACCACCACCGTGCGCACGCTGGAGTCCTGGGCGCAATCGGGCACCAGCACCGGCGACACCCGCATCTTCATCACCCCCGGTTTTGATTTCAAGCTGGTCGACGCGTTAATCACCAACTTTCACCTGCCCAAGTCCAGCCTGATGATGTTGGTGAGCGCCTTTGCGGGTTATGAACACATCATGGCGCTGTATGCCCACGCCATTACCAGCGGTTACCGGTTCTTCAGCTATGGTGATGCCATGTTGCTCATCAGAAGCGCTGACCAATCAACAGGGAATCCTATGGCTTTTTGAACCCCACTGAACGTGACAATGAACAGTTTTCAAAAACGCACTGCCATCCAGATCGCCAGCGTCAGCATTTTGCTGGCCTCTTTGGCCAGCCCTTTGGCCTGGTTCGTCGAGCGCAAAAACTCCGAGGAAAGTTTGGTGGCCCTGTCCATTGGACTGCTGCACCAATACCATGCGGTCGAACTGAGCGGCCCCAGCGCCACAAAACATGCCGCCGTGGCGGCCAAAGCCATTTCTGGTGGCATGTTTGACATCGCAGATATTTACAACGCGAAAGGGGCCAAACTGGCCAAATCGCTGACCAAAGAAGGCGAAGCCATTGAAACCGTGTTACCCAAACACGGCACACCAACCTACCGAGACTCGTCGTATGAAAGCCTGCGCTTGGCGGGTGACGTCTGGGTGCTGCGGGTGTTTGTGCCACTGCGCAACTCGGCCACCGACATGAGCCTGCCGATCACCGGTTACTTTGAAGGTGTGCGGGTTGTTCCCCAGTGGCAACGTGATCAGATCCTCGACAGCTCGTTGACGGTGGCGCTGATGGTCTGCTTGGCATCGCTGCTGTGTGGCGCGGTGGTATACCCGGTGGTGGTGCACCTCTCAAAGGACAACGAACGCAAGGCGCGCGAGGTGCAGGACTCCCAGATCTCGATGATGGAGGCACTGGGTCGGGCGATTGCCAAACGCGACTCCGACACCGGCGCGCACAACTACCGGGTGGCCTGGATTGCCGCCAACATCGCCGAAAAAATGGGAATCCAAGGGGATGCCATGCAGTCCCTGATCGCGGGCAGCTTTTTGCACGATGTGGGCAAGATCGGTATTCCGGATGCCATTTTGCTCAAACCCGGCAAACTCGACGATGCCGAGATGGCCATCATGCGCACCCACGTCAACCTGGGCAAGGAGATCGTCACCGGCATGGGCTGGCTGGACGGGGCCAACGCGGTGGTGGCCTCACACCACGAGAAGTGGAACGGCAGCGGTTACCCGCAGCAACTCGGTGGTGATGCCATTCCTCTTTCAGCGCGCATCTTTGCGGTGGCCGACGTGTTTGACGCGTTGTGCTCCAAACGCCCCTACAAGGAACCCATGGGGTTCGATGCGGCCATGGCAATTCTTGACAAAGACACCGGTAGCCATTTCGACCCGGCCGTAATGGCCGTCTTCAAACCCATGGCGCGCAGCATTTTTGATCGTCTGACCGACAGCTCGGAAGCATATGCCCACCAGTTGCTCCAGGAACGCGTGCGCCAGCATTTTGAGCATTGATGCGCCACCCATTCACCCTCGCAACCCGACAATGCTTGCGTTTTCACCCTTTCTGTGACTCCGAATACCCATCACATGTTGACATTTGACCTGCTCCATACCGACCCCGCCAATGCTGAAACTGGCTACGCGGGCTCCCACGCGCGCCGTGGCACCCTGACCCTGAACCACGGCGTGGTGCAAACCCCGATCTTCATGCCCGTCGGTACCTACGGCACCGTCAAGGGGGTGATGCCGTCCAGCCTGGAAGACATGGGCGCGCAAATCATCCTGGGCAACACCTTCCACCTGTGGATGCGCCCGGGCCAAGACGTGATGAGCAGTTTTGGCGGGCTGCACGGTTTTGAGCGCTGGAACAAACCGATCCTGACCGACTCGGGCGGTTTCCAGGTCTGGAGCCTGGGCGCCATGCGCAAAATCACCGAACAAGGTGTGCACTTTTCCAGCCCGGTCAACGGCGACAAACTCTTCATGTCGCCCGAAGTGTCGATGCAGATCCAGACCACGCTGAACTCCGACATCGTGATGCAGCTCGACGAATGCACGCCCTATCTGTCGGTCGAACCCAAAACCAAGGGCCAGATCACCACTGAGCGCGAAGCCCGCACCAGCATGGAAATGAGCCTGCGCTGGGCCAAACGCAGCCAGGACGAATTCGCCCGGCTGGAGAACCCGAACGCCTTGTTTGGCATTGTGCAGGGCGGCATGTTCGAGCACCTGCGCCAGGAGTCACTGGAAGCCCTGGTTGCCATGAACTTCCCCGGTTATGCCGTGGGTGGGGTGAGCGTCGGCGAGCCGAAAGACGAGATGTTGCGCATCATGGCGCACAGCCCACACCGCCTGCCTGCCAACAAGCCGCGTTACCTGATGGGTGTTGGCACACCTGAAGACTTGGTGGAAGGTGTGGCGCAAGGCGTGGACATGTTTGACTGCGTCATGCCGACCCGCAACGCGCGCAACGGCACCCTGTTCACGCGTTTTGGTGACCTGAAAATCCGCAACGCCCGCCACAAGACCGACCACGGCCCGCTGGACGCCACCTGCAGCTGCTACGCCTGCAAAGGGCAAACCCGGCCCGACGGCACAGTGAGCGGCGGTTTCAGCCGCGCCTACCTGCACCACCTGGACCGCTGCGCCGAGATGCTCAGCCCAATGCTGTCGAGCATCCACAACCTGCACTACTACCTGAACCTCATGGCTGAGATCCGGGCGGCGCTGGACACCGGCACTTTTGGCACCTTCCGCGCCCAGTTCAAGGCAGACCGGGCGCGCGGGGTGTGAGTTGCCCCTTGCAAATCAGGCAGGTCGCACCATCCTTTGCCAGGAGCAACAGCCATCACATTGCGGCTGCGATCAAGAATGAGATAGCAGCAGACCCTTATTACATAAGGGCTTAGAAGCAATTCTTTCAATGGGTGATTCAGCCAGCTGTTGATCCAATGACAAGCATCCAGCGCCCTCCTCAACGGTTACCAGACCCTGTGCTCGTGCGTCTGCTCAAAGCACTGCTCAGCAGCCTGCTGGCGCTGCTGATTCTGTTTGAGGAGTGGGGTTGGGAGCCGCTGCAGCGGACGCTGGCCTGGGTCGGGCGGCTACCGGGCTTGCGCTGGTTGGAGCGGCGCATCGCCGCGCTGCCACCCTACGCGGCACTGGCGCTGTTTCTGCTGCCCACCCTGATGCTGCTGCCGGTGAAACTGCTGGCGCTGTGGACGATCAGCCGGGGCCAACTGTTGCTGGGCACCCTGGTGATCCTGGGCGCCAAAGTGCTGGGCACCGCCATCGTGGCGCGGCTGTTCACCCTGACCCAGCCTGCGCTGATGCAACTGCCCTGGTTTGCCCGCGCCTTCACGCGCTGGACGATCTGGAAAAACACGCTGCTGGCGCGGGTGCGCGCAAGCGGGCTATGGCGGCTATGGCGGCTGGGGCGGGTGATCAAACGCCACGTCCAGCGGCGCTGGCACCGGCTTTTTTCTTAACGGTGGTTGCAGGAAGCTTCAAAAAACGGCGCAAATGCAATGGGATCGCTTGTGACCCCGGGGACAAGAAGAGACAAAAAAACCGCTTTGGCTTTGGCCAGAGCGGTTTTAGAGACTTCTTGATGTCACACTAACATGATCAGTTGGTGCGGCTGGCGGGGGTCTTCGTCCCGCAAACTTGTACCTATGTAAATCAAATACTTACAGCGGCATCCGCCACCTCTGCGTCCGGGCGTGTGTCCGGTCACATTGGCAGGAATCGTAGCAGATTACTCCGCTATCTTTACAGTTTAGTATTCGAGGCGGCGATGTTTTGCCTCAAAAAGCCGAAGGCCCCCTCAATCTGGGTTCGCGGCGAAAACGCCCCCATTGGCAGGCCTCGGGGTATCACCCCATCAGCCACCCCAGTTTTTAAAGCCCTTATAAATCAAGTACTTACACTCCGTGTGGGTGCATGATGTGGGTGCAAAGATCAAAGCCTCAAGAAGTGATTCTTGGGGCTTTTTCTTTTGTCAAATTACTCGTTTGATAACGACCACGGTGAAATTGAAAGCATGCGATATCCCATTTGCCGGCTCAGAGTCAAGTGGAGGGCCACATCAATGGTTGCATCGCTCAAAATCTGCGGATCGCTAGATTGACGGAAGTAGGCGGAGTTGTCCTAGTAACAGATGTCTCTGGACGTGATGCAGAAGCGAACCGCAAAGGATGAATGGCGGTTTGCTTTTTTTGGCAACTAGAATGCCCAAGAACATTTCCCGAGAGATACCGATGGAACAACATATTGACCTGTTCAATTTTGCCGACGACGACGCGGATGAGTTGGATAAACAAGAACGCTCTGACTTTTTTGCGCAGGCAGTCTTGTACGGCACAGATTGGACTGTCAAAACGATCCTTCAGCAAATTCAAGATGGGAACATTGACTTATCGCCTGATTTTCAACGGCGAGATGCTTGGTCATCCAAGAATAAAAATCGCTTTATTGAGTCCGTGGCACTTCAGATACCGATTCCTCAAATCGTTCTTGCCGAGAAGAAGGATCAGCGAGGTTCGTACATTGTTCTGGATGGGAAGCAGCGATTATTAACGCTGGCGCAATTTGCAGCCGACCTAGAACCCAGCCATCCTGTGCTTGCCCTTTCTAAAGAGGCTCCCCCTTTGCGGCTAAGTGGACTAAAAATCCTAGATCAGCTGAACGGAAAATCGTACTCAGATATGAACAATTCGGATGAATTTCTGAGAATTAAGAGGCAGTTTGATAACCATACCATCCGTAGTGCATTGATACGGAATTGGCCCAATGAAGATTATCTTTACGAAGTATTTATTCGACTAAATACTGGGAGTGCAAAGCTGTCGCCACAAGAGTTGCGCCAAGCGATGAAGCCTGGGGAGTTCACCCAATTCCTGAGTGTAAGGTCTTCTCAGAGTTCAATCATTCAAAGCATTCTAAATATTGATGGTCCTGATTTTCGCATGCGCGATGTTGATATTTTGTTGAGAATGATTGCTTACTCATATCGATTTCTAGAATATCGAGGCAATCTTAAAGAGTTTCTTGATAACACGCATGACAATTTAAACTCTAATTGGAGTACTCACGAGTCAACAATAAGTCATCTGGTGGATGCCATTGAAGATGCACTGCGCTTTCTATCTGACAACCTAGGCTCGCCTGTAAAGGTCGGACGGAGAGTCAAAAGCGGTGAACTTGAAACGGCAGTCAATAGAGCACTTTTGGACGTTCAATTGGCGTGCGTTCTTTCCCCGGTGAATAGAAAAATCTTTGTTGACAACAATTTGAAAATAGCCGATGTGACGTATGAACTATGCATGAATAACGCCGAGTTCGTTGAGGCTATCGCATCAACAACCAAATCTTTGGATGCAGTTCGAAAAAGATATGCAATCTGGAAACGATCAGTAGAAGCGCGTGTTGGGAAAATTGAGATGGTAGGAAGTCTGTAATGCCCTCTCAATCGCAGCATTTCCAGAATTTGGTTGCGGCTTTTAACACACTTACATCCACTTATATTTCAACGGGTAGTTCGTCGGTTATCCCTAGTCCTAAGGAGCAAGAGCTAACGAGAGCATTTGTCGCTTTGATGCATGCGGAGATCGAGTTCTATTTCGAATCGATATGTATTGACATTACTACGTTAGCCAAGTCGGAGTTTAAGGCTGGTCGGATAAGTATCGCAACACTCGGGTTGATTACATTTTCTGGATTACCAACTCTCACCGCTGGAGACCTGTTGGTTTCCACTAAAAAAGATCATGCACGGAAGGTTGAGGAGCGATTCTGCAAAGGAGTAGCCTTACTTGAGAAGTTAATTGAAGGCAATCATGGCATCCGTCAAAAATACTTGGCTCCGCTCTTTATTCCCTTAGGGTTAACACAAGAAGACATCGATCCAAATTGGATAGTGAGCATAGACACATTTTCCGGCAAGCGAGGTGCATTCGTGCACAAGTCAATGTTTCATGTAGAGGCAGAGTCGAAGAACATAAATCCCCATGACGAAAAGGAACTGGTTTCAAGGTTAGTTTTTGATGACCCGACTCTCAAGTTACCAGGCGTGATTTCTTCGATAGAGAGCTTTGATGCTTGGGCTGTTGCTCAAGGAGCGGTTTCGACCTCGGTTTTCAGAAACAAGCGGCACGGCAGTCTACTGAGGCGCATTTCGTGGCGACTGATAAACCTCGTTAGTCGCTGGGAATATTACCTTCCAAGCCGTTGACGCCAATATCTCCGGCCCGTCTTGAATGTCCTTGGAGATGCTCCACGACACAGTTTTTTTGATCAGCCCTATAGATGAGCAGTGGTGTGACAAGGATTGTTTATATTGAGATAGTTTTGTCACCAATATTCGCAAGCCCCCTCGACCCAGAGTCGCGGCGACTGTTCCCCCCTCTACCCGGGTCGCTTCACCACCCGCCAGCCATCCTCAGGCCATTTCCGAGTGCCCCCTGCGTTTTCTCTTGGGCTTCACCTCTGGCTCCTCGCACATTCCCGGCCAGCTCCCCAACAGGCCACAAGCGGGGCACCATGCGGTGATGCTGGGACACACGATCACCTTCTCCTGGTGGATGTCAGCCGCGAGGGCGTTAGCAACGGTCTGAGCATCAGGCACTGCCAGCCCCACAGCATGGCAGCGGGGGCACACCTCAGTGGCTAAGGTTTGGGCAGGATTGAAGTCATCAGCAAACACACGGAACCCCCTCAGTGCCACCCAGCGGGCACCGTCAAGCCATCCTACCGCAGCGCCAGCATGGGCTCACAAGTTGTACCTTTTGAGCCTATCTCGTTCGCTGTGAAAATATAGGCTCATAAGTTATTGACTTTGTTGTTGAGCTAGGCTCATAATGCAAACACAACATATGACCCTAGGATGAGCCATGACCAGCAGCCCCCGCATTGCTTACTACCGTGTATCGACCACCGACCAGTCGATTGAGTCCCAACGCTCTGCCATGGGCGGTGGCTTTGCCATGGAATTCAAGGATGAAGGCGTGAGTGGAGCGGTGCAAGCAGCCAAACGTCCGGGCTTTGCTGCCATGCTTCACGGGCTCACCAAGGGGGCGACGGTGTGTGTTTATGCCGTTGACCGTTTGGGCCGGGATGCCATCGACGTTCAGGCGACGGTGCGCCAGCTCCTTGATATGGGTGTCTCTGTGCATGTCCATGGCCTGGGTCTCATTGCCAAGGGTGCGGGGGAGTTGATCCTTGCGGTTCTCGCTCAGGTGGCCGATATGGAGCGCCACCGGATCAACGAGCGCACGGCAGCGGGACGGCAGGCGGCAAAGGAATCGCTGGCACTGACCGGACTCACCCACAAAGGCAAGACCAGCCTGGGACGACCCACAAAAAGCGACGCCAAAACAGTAGCTGCGTGGCGGAAAGCGTCTGGAGCGAGCCTGAGCGAGACGGCGGAGAAGTTCGCCCTGTCCTTGGCGACGGTCAAGCGGTACTGCCGGGAGGGCACCGCCGTGGCTGCGTCAGCATAGTTTTACTCGTTTTTCGGATGTATACTCACTATACGAGTAACAACCCAGGAAATGAGTATGAGCAGCTTTCTCCGCCAACGTCGATCCGCAATGCGACTTTCCCAGGGGGACCTTGCGGAGTCGCTCGGGGTTTCCCAGCAGACAGTTGCACGGTGGGAGACCTCCGGTCAGGTTCCCGCTAAGTACATCAAAGACCTTGCGGTCCTCTTGGGTGCGCGTGCCGAGGACTTCCTACCGCGAGGTGAGGAAAGTCCAGGTCGGAAGTCTGCGGTCGGGCCTGTTCAGAAGCAGCACAGCGGGGACGAGGATGACGATGCCACGCTTCCCTTTGGCGATGTCCAACTTCATTTCAGCGACCGCGATGGCCCATGTGTACACAGCTATCCCGTCACCTGGGGAACGCTCAACGACATCCAGGAACAACTTGGGGATGTCGGTATGGGGTTCCTTCGAACGGCTCCCTGGATTCGGTTCGAAACATTGAACAACAAGTGGGTTGCGGTAAACACCCAAGTGCTCGACCGAGTGACGTTCGCAGATGACGATGTCGAGGCGATGACATCCTTCGAGCATGAGGAGGTGTACAAGGCCGCACGGGAGCTTTGGCCAGATATGCCAACCGAGGAGGAGATGCGGCAAGAGGACTATCCGTACTCCACGCGGCTAATTGAGCGCGTACAGAAGGTCATCGCAGCGTTCTCGACCGAGGCCTGGATTGAGTTGGAAGGATTGACTGTTGACCTCACCTCCGGCGAACGGATATCGGGACTGGTGAACGCGGAAGTCGCTACGTCGCTCGATGCAATGTTTGGGTCGCGGATGGATGAAGACCTTGAGCCCAATCGATTCCTTCAATTGACCTTTCGGGACAACGGAGTCTTCGAGCATGTGCGACTGGGTGCGGTTCGACGCATTGAGGCATCGCTCCTAGCGTTCAACGACGCTTTCGAGCTAGACATCGCCGACCACTGATCGACATCCCCGGCCCATCATCTTTTTCGTGCCTGTCCCGGTGAGGGGACGGGTACAAATCCTCATACCTATGCCCATGCAATGTCGTGCCCCTGGCTGCCTAGCCGCAACCTATGGTTACTCCACTTACTGCCAGAACCATAAACAGAAGCTGCGCCGCCACGGTGCACCTACTCAGGACGGTATCACCGTCCACGAGTTACGCCCTTACGTCACTCTGGTCGAAACACGAAAGGCCAAGAACCCAACCAGCGAGGCGTGGGCCATTCTCGTAGCCCGTTGGGATGTCGTTCAGGACAACGCTCGGGCCACCCTCCAGCGTTTTGCAGAGGGCCGTGCAGGTAACCGGGTGGAACGTCTCGCTGCCCATCATCTCGTCAAGGTGGGTCAATCAGTCGAGCCCTGGGTTGTCATCAAGACCGCGCTCGGGCTGTTCATTCTTCAGGAGCAGCAACCGGCGCGATTCACCAATGATGCGGCCTTTGACTTCCAGTTGGTGCGCCGTGTGCGTGGCCTTACGGATTCCAACGCTGGGGCCTACTGGGACCACAACGAGCAAAGGAGCAAGCGGGTCTACCGTGACATTCCTCCCCGCGTCATCCAGGCGATGGCACACCCACTCAAGGCAGCCTTCGGGACTGCGGGGCTGATGCTGGCCGCGAAGGAGCGCCAAGACATTGCCAAGGCATCCGATGAGCGCCGACGGCTCACCACCGCTTTGGAGGTCCTGCAATGAGTCGCATGAGCAAGAAGAATCCACTGGACGCCTTCGAGGACCTTGTACTGCGTCACTCGTCCGGCAAGCCGCAACCGGCGTCCGTGCCAACGCATTTGCAAGCCCACACAATCAAGCGCCGACCCGAAGTGTTCCAACACCGTCGCCCTTCCAAAAGTGCTTCCGAGGGCCACATTCGGGAACTCGCTGTTGCCGCAAAGGCACAAGATTTGGACCCGCTTACTGTCTGGTGGGATGGCAGGACCTGGACGCTCATTGATGGTCACCACCGTGCCATGGCCTATCTCAAGGCGGGCAAGGGAATGAGCGCAATCCCCGTTGAGGTATTCGATGGGACTCCAGCGGACGCTCTGGCAAGGGCCGCGAGGGCGAACACCAAGGTCAAGCTGATGATGTCGGTGTCGGAGAAGTCCACCGCCGCGTGGCGCATTGTGGTGCTGGTGCCCAACATGAGCAAGAGCGCACAGGCAGTCGCCGCAGGGGTATCGGAGCGCCTCGTTGCCTCCATGCGCACCGCGAAGGGCACCCTCGTACGACAAGGCTACTCCCCCTCGGAACTTGCTGAGATGACTTGGGAGAACGCCCGTCGCACCACCAAAGGCGAGGATACCGATGACTGGTCACCCGAGGAAGAAGAAAAGCGGATTGAGCAGATGGCATTGGCCTTGAGGAAAGCATTGGGGGCAACCGCCGAGCGCCAGCCGAACATCTTCTGGCAAGCCATTGAGGTCTACAGCCCCCAGCTGGCACGAGCCATTGCAGATGACCTCGCCCAGCGCCGTGAGGAGGACGCTGAGGATTTCGAAGTGGTCGAGAAGTAGCTCCGGCTGTGCATCCCTAGAAGGTGCAATTGCATAGGCTGAGCCGCTTGGCTAGGTGGTCCGCTTGGGCACCCTCACACCGAAATCCAGCCCTTTGAAAGCGCCGTAGAGATACGGCATATCTTCAGGGTCTTTCGTGGGGCTCGATATGTAGGACTCCTGAGCAATCGTTTTACCTGTCTCTCCGTGTCCAATGAATGGCTCCACCTTGACTCCCTGCCTATCGCCATTCGTAGCAAAGGTCTTGCGGAATACGTACATGCCTGTGACCTTTTCCGCCTTGGTCGCATCGTCGTAAAGCCCCGTCGCCCGCAGCAACTCGGTAAAGTCAGCGCCTGCCGCCATGTAGGGATTTCCCCCTTTAACGCGGAAGCTCGGGAACAGGCGATCAGCGCCAGCCGCCTTCATCCGCTCAAGGTACTCGGGGAACCCCAATCGGACAAGCTCGGGATGCAAAGGCACTAGGCGGGTGTCGCCGGTCTTGATCGACTTCGTGACGCCCTTGCCTGCTGGCTTGTTTTCGTTGAAATCCAAGTACCAGACCTCACCTTCTTTGCCCCAATCGCATTGGGGATTCAATTGGCATATCTCGCGGGGGCGTGCGCCCGTGTAGAGGCCAAGCACAGGGAGCCAGTAGCGGGCTTCTTGCGCCGGGTCTTGTGCGATGGCCTGAAACTCCGTGCCATTGAACAGCCGCACAAGCTCATGCGCTCTGAGGTGACGCTGTTTGTCCTGCACACCACGCCGATCACCCGTGTATGGATAGTCTGCACTTAGGTCGGGAAAGCCGCGCTTCTTCCGGTCCTTGTAACACTCACGCAGGAACTTCGCGAGCGTCGCCCGGTAGTTGTCCCGGTAGGTGCTCTCGGCGATGCCCTCCCCCTCTTCGTCCTCAAGTAGCTGGGCTAGGGTCTCCCCCTTTTGCTGATACCGCGTGCCCGCATCCCGTGGAAGCCTGCACACCATCACCAGAAACCGCTTGACGTGCTCCTGCTCCAGGTCCACCACCGGAAAGGCCGCCCCCACGTCCTCACGAAACATCTTCAGACAGAGTTCGATCTTGCGCCTGTATTGGTTCTGCGGCAGCGTGGCC
>NZ_JAHFZF010000008.1 GCF_018619435.1 Rhodoferax sp. U11-2br
GGGTGGGTTTGAACACCTCTATCCCGTGGGACCAGGTGACGATCCAGGGGCCGGTGTACATCGGCTCGGGGGTGCGTATCGAGCCGGGTGCCAGCATTGTGGGCCCGGCCTGGATTGGCCACGGCAGCCACCTGCGCACCGGTGCCAAGGTGGTGCGCAGTGTCTTGTTTGGCTACACACGCATTGCCGCCGACATGCGCTTTTACGAGATGATTGTGTCGCCCGACTACTGCGTAGACCGCCATGGCGACACCCTGTACCGCGGCGACGAGACTGCCCAACTGCGTTGGGGTGACGCCCGGGCCTGAGGGGCCGGGCTGCGCTTGGCTCTGAATTATTTGTTGGTCTGGATCATCTTCATGGCAGAGGCCACCAGTGCAGACACTTCGGTCATGTTGCTGGGGATGATCAGTGTGGTGGTGGCGTCGGTGGCCACTTTGCCGTAGGCGTCAACCGCTTTTTCTGCCACTTTGAGCTGCACCGCCTGTTCACCGCCGGGCAGGCGGATGGCCGCGGCCACGCGTTCAATGGCCTGGGCATTGGCCTCTGCCACGGCCAGAATGGCGGCAGCCTCACCTTGGGCGTTGTTGATGGCGGCCTGTTTTTCACCCTCGGACCGGGCAATGAAGGCCTCACGCTCACCGGTAGCGATGTTGATCTGCTCTTGGCGGCGGCCTTCTGAGGCAGCGATCAGCGCGCGTTTTTCACGCTCGGCGGTGATTTGCTGCTGCATGGCGTGCAGGATCTCCTTGGGCGGGGTCAGGTCCTTGATTTCGTAACGCAACACCTTCACGCCCCAATTGAGGGCGGCTTCGTCAATGGCCTGCACCACTTGCGCGTTGATGATGTCGCGTTCCTCAAAGGTTTTGTCGAGTTCGAGCTTGCCAATCACCGAGCGCAGGGTGGTTTGGGCCAGTTGCGAAATGGCAGTGATGTAGTTGCTGGAGCCATAACTGGCGCGCATGGCGTCGGTCACCTGAAAGTACAGGATGCCGTCCACCTGCAATTGGGTGTTGTCGCGGGTGATACAGACCTGGCTGGGGATGTCGAGCGGGATTTCCTTGAGCACGTGTTTGTAGGCCACCTTGTCGATGAAAGGCATCAGAAAGTTGAGCCCCGGTGTGAGGGTGCCGTTGTATTTGCCCAGGCGTTCCACCACCCAGGCATGCTGCTGCGGCACCACTTTGATGGATTGCCAGACAAAGATGGCGGCGATGACAAACAAGATAACAGCGATTTCCATATCAGGCTCCAGAGGTAGATGTTCGGGTTGTTTTGAGGATCAGTCGACTGCCCACCACTTCAACAATGGTGTAGCGGCCTGGGGTGGTGGCCTCACCCGGTGCAAGGGTGGCGTCCCAGCGGGCGCCACGGTAGATCACGCTGCAGCTGCCGTCGTTGTGGAAGCTGTCCACCTGCACCGTTTCGCCGATGTCGAGGTTGACATCGTGGTTGGCGTTGGCCGGGGCGGCGGCGGGCTGTGACTTCTTGAGCAGCCGCCAGATCAGGACGGAGCCACCACCGGCCAGCGCGGCCGTGACCCATTGCCCGGTGAGGGCCAGACCAAGGTGGGCGGACAGGGCCGCTGCGGCCAGGCCCAGTGCCATCATCAACAAATAAAACGTGCCTGTGACCAGCTCCAAGGCGATGAGTCCGCCTGCAGCCAGCCACCAAAGCGTCGAATCAGCCATCTGGGTTTCCTGTAGTGTTGTGACCACGCCATTTTCAGTTGAAAGCGTGGGTGGGTCATCAAATCCTGGGTTTTAGTCCTTACACTTCGCGCCAATTTGTTCAATTACGCCAGTCGCTGGAGCCCCGCCATGAAGTTTCGCTTTCCCATCGTCATCATCGACGAAGACTACCGCTCAGAAAACACCTCCGGTCTGGGGATTCGGGCGCTGGCTCAGGCAATTGAGTCTGAAGGCTCCGAGGTGCTGGGTGTCACCAGTTATGGCGACCTGAGCCAGTTTGCCCAGCAGCAAAGCCGCGCCAGTGCATTCATCTTGTCGATTGACGACGAAGAGTTCACCCCGGGACCGGAGCTGGACCCGGCGGTGGTGAACCTGCGCCACTTCATTGAGGAGGTGCGCCGCAAAAACCTCGATGTGCCGATCTACATCTATGGCGAAACCAAGACCAGCCGCCATCTGCCCAACGACATCCTGCGTGAGTTGCATGGCTTTATCCACATGTTTGAGGACACGCCCGAGTTTGTGGCGCGCCACATCATCCGTGAGGCCAAAAGTTACCTCGAAGGGGTGCAGCCGCCGTTTTTCAAAGCCTTGCTCGATTACGCCGAAGATGGCTCGTACTCTTGGCATTGCCCAGGGCATTCGGGTGGGGTGGCCTTCCTGAAAAGCCCGGTGGGCCAGATGTACCACCAGTTTTATGGTGAAAACATGCTGCGTGCCGACGTTTGTAACGCGGTCGAAGAACTGGGCCAGCTGCTGGACCACGACGGCGCCATTGGCAAGAGCGAGCGCAACGCCGCGCGCATCTTCAATGCCGACCACTGCTTTTTTGTAACCAACGGCACCAGCACCAGTAACAAGATGGTCTGGCACCACACGGTGGCACCCAACGATGTGGTGGTGGTGGACCGCAATTGCCACAAGTCGATCCTGCACGCGATCATCATGACCGGGGCCATCCCGGTGTTTTTGAAGCCCACGCGCAACCACTTCGGCATCATCGGCCCGATCCCCAAGAGTGAGTTTGAGCCGGCCACCATCAAGGCCAAGATCAAGGCCAACCCGCTGGTCAAGGAACATCTGCCTGAGGTGGATGTGGACCAGATCAAGCCGCGTGTGTTGACGCTGACCCAATCCACCTACGACGGTGTGTTGTACAACACCCAGACCGTCAAAGGCATGCTCGATGGCTACGTGGAAAACATCCACTTTGACGAAGCCTGGCTGCCGCATGCGGCATTTCACCCGTTTTATGGCTCCTACCACGCCATGGGCAAACACCGGCCCCGGCCCAAACACGCGATGGTTTATGCCACGCAGTCGATCCACAAGCTGCTGGCGGGCATCAGCCAAGCCAGCCATGTGCTGGTGCAGGACTCACAAACCGTCAAGCTGGACAAACACCTGTTCAACGAGGCCTACCTGATGCACACCAGTACCAGCCCGCAGTACAGCATCATTGCCAGCTGCGACGTGGCCGCTGCCATGATGGAGCCACCGGGGGGCACCGCGTTGGTGGAGGAAAGTATTGCCGAGGCACTGGACTTCCGCCGCGCCATGCGCAAGATCGATGAAGAGTACGGTGACGACTGGTGGTTCAAGGTCTGGGGTCCGGACAAACTGACCGAAGAAGGTATTGGCCGCGCCGACGACTGGATCATCAAGGGTGAGTCACGCACTACCAAGAATGGCATCCACTGGCACGGCTTTGGCAAGATGGCACCGGGCTTCAACATGCTCGATCCGATCAAGTCGACAATCGTCACGCCGGGCATGGATCTGAACGGCAAGTTTGCCAAGACGGGTATTCCGGCCAGCATCGTCACCAAGTTTTTGGCGGAACATGGTGTGGTGGTGGAAAAAACCGGTCTCTACAGCTTCTTCATCATGTTCACCATCGGCATCACCAAGGGCCGCTGGAACAGTATGCTGACCGCGCTGCAGCAGTTCAAGGACGACTACGCCAAGAACCAGCCGATGTGGCGCATCCTGCCCGAGTTCTGCCAGAAACACCCCAAGTACGAAAACATGGGCTTGGCCGACCTGTGCCAGCACATCCACCAGCTGTATGCGAAGTACGACATCGCCCGCCTGACCACCGACATGTATTTGAGCGACCTGACGCCGGCCATGAAACCGAGCGATGCCTACGCCCACATTGCGCTGCGCAAGACCGAGCGGGTTGAGATTGACCACTTGGAAGGCCGCATCACCGTGGGCCTGGTGACACCGTACCCACCGGGCATTCCGCTGCTGATCCCGGGCGAGGTGTTCAACAAGAAGATCGTGGACTACCTGAAGTTCTCACGCGAGTTCAACGCGCAGTGCCCGGGTTTCGAGACCGACATCCACGGCTTGGTGGAAGAGCTGGGGGCGGATGGCCAGGTGCGCTACTTTGCGGACTGTGTGAAGTCCTGAGCTGCGGCCGAGAGAGTCTGAAATTGATAGCTGCTAGCCCTTATGACATAAGGGCTAGCGCCTGATTTGGCTTTAAGCGCCGGGGGTCTCGACCACGGCCACGGCGGTCTGGCTGACGCCACAGTCCACGTATGAGATCTGCCCGGTCATGCCTGAGGACAAGTCGCTGAGCAGGAAGGCGGCGACGTTGCCAACTTCGTCAATCGTCACATTGCGCTTGAGTGGCGAGGCCGAAGCCGAAATACCCAGCAGTTTGCCAAAGTCCTTGATGCCGCTGGCGGCCAGCGTCTTGATGGCGCCTGCGCTCAGGCCGTTGACACGGATGCCTTTGGCACCCACCGCATCGGCCAGGTAACGCACCGAGGATTCGAGCGAGGCTTTGGCCAGACCCATGGTGTTGTAGCTGGGCACCACACGCACACCCCCCAGGTAGGTCAGGGTCAGCAAAGACGAAGTGTCGTTCAGGTAGGGCAGGGCCGCCTTGGCCATGGCCGGGAAGCTGTAGGCGCTGATGTCGTGGGCAATGCGGAAATTCTCACGCGTCAGGCCATCGAGGAAGTTGCCTGCGATGGCTTCGCGCGGGGCGTAACCAATGCTGTGGACAAAACCGTCGAACTTGGGCCAGTGGACGGCCAGGTCGGTGAACAGCTTTTCGATTTGGGCATCGTCAGCCACATCGCAATCAAAAATCAGTTTGGAGTCAAAGTCTGCCGCAAACTCGGTGATGCGGTCTTTGAAACGTTCACCCACGTAGCTGAACGCCAGCTCGGCGCCTTGTGCGTGGCAGGCCTTGGCGATGCCATAGGCGATGGAGCGGTTGGACAACACACCGGTGATCAACAATTTTTTGCCTGTCAGGAATCCCATTTCGACCTCTTCAATTTTTCTTGCTGCTGGAAAACACTGCAAACCGCACCCTTGAATGGGCCGACGAAACTGCAGTGACAGATGATGCAGAATTGTCGCATGCGTTGCCTTCTGTTTTTTGTGTGCCTGACTTGGATCAACCCGCTGTGGGCCGCGCACGGATACGCCCTGTGGGGCGATCTGAAATATCCGGCGGGTTTTACCCACTTCGACTATGTCAACCCGGACGCGCCCAAAGGCGGAGAGCTGCGGCTGGTCAGCAACCTGCGCGTCTCCACCTTTGACAAGTACAACCCGTTCACCATCAAGGGCAATGCACCTGCCTATCTGTCAGACCTGATGTTTGACAGCCTGCTGTCCGGTTCGACCGACGAAACCGGGTCGGGTTATGGACTCCTGGCCCAGGACGTGTCGGTAGCAGCCGACGGCTTGAGTGCCACTTTCAAGCTACGCCCGCAGGCACGTTTTCACAATGGCGACCCGGTGTTGGCCCGGGATGTGGTCTTCAGTTTTGAGGCGCTGATGGGCCCCTACACCTCGCCCGCTTACAAAACGGTGTTGAGCGATGTGGCGGGTCTCGATGTGCTGGACGAGTCCACCGTGCGTTACCGCTTCAAGAAGCCCAACCGCGAATTGCCGCTGACGGTGGGCAGTCTGCCGGTGTTCAGCCGCGCCTGGGGCATGGCGGGCGGCAAGGCCAAACGCTTTGATGAGATCGTGACCGACATACCCATTGGCAGCGGCCCCTACAAAATTGGCCCGGTGCGTTTTGGCAAAGACATCACCTATGTGCGTGACCCCAACTACTGGGCCAAAGACCTGGCTGTGCGCCGGGGCACCGCCAACTTTGACCGCATCACCGTCAAGATTTACAAGGACAGCACGGCGCGGCTGGAGGCGCTCAAAGCGGGTGAGTTTGATTTGATGCGCTTTTTCTCGGCGGGCGACTGGGCGCGCCGTCTTTACGGCAAACGTTTTGATACCGGTGAACTGGTCAAGAAGGAATACGCGCACCACTTGCCCACCGGCTTTCAGAGTTATGTGCTCAACACCCGGCGCGATCTGTTCAAGGATGTGCGGGTGCGCCAGGCGCTGGGACTGGCGATGGACTTTGAATGGATGAGCCGACAGCTGTTTTACGGCGCTTACCAACGGGTCAACGGCCTGTTTGGCAACACCGACTGCGCCGCCAGCGGCCTGCCCAGCCCTGAGGAGCTGGCTTTGTTGACGCCCTGGCGCCAGCAGGTACCCGAAGCGGTGTTTGGCCCGATGGCTCTGCCACCCAACACCGACCCGCCATCTTCGTTGCGCGCCAACCTGCGCCAGGCGCAGGCCTTGTTACAGGCTGCTGGCTGGACCTACCGGGATGGTGCTTTGCGCAACGCCCAAGGACAGGCCTTTGAGATGGAGTTTCTGGACAGCAACGAAGGCAGTGTGCGGGTGGTGTCACCCTGGGCGCGAAACCTTGAAAAACTTGGCATCACACTCAAATTCCGGCCGGTGGACTTTGCGCTGTACCAGCAGCGGCTGCAGAAATTCGAGTTCGACATGAGCTCCATCGCTTATGCCGGCACCAACAACCCTGGACAGGAGTTTGCTGACATGTTTGGCTCCAAGGCGGCTGACCAGGAAGACTCTGGCAACATGACGGGCATGAAAAACCCCGCTGTAGATGCCCTGATCAGCCAGATGACCGCAGCCAAAACCAAGGCGCAGCTCTTGCCCGCCTGCCGCGCGCTGGAACGGGTGATCACCCACAGCCATGTCTTGATCCCCCAGTGGTCTGCCAACACCCACCGCATGGTGTTCAACAGTTGGCGGCTGGCTCAGCCCGCCACGATGCCGCCTTATGCCCAGGGTGAAGGTTGGGCGATTGACACCTGGTGGGCTAAAAGATGAACACCCCCGTTGCTTGCTCGCTGCGCGTAGCCGCATCCCCCCTCAAGGGGGCAACACCGGTGGCCCGGCTAAGCCGGTTCCACGGTGTTTCTGGCTTTTGCACTGTGGCTGTCCTGCACCAACTGATGGCACGGTACTGATATGTGGCTCTACATCCTCAAACGCCTGTTGTTGATGGTTCCCACGCTGTTGGGGGTGCTGTTGATCACTTTTGTGGTGATCCAGTTTGTGCCCGGTGGACCGGTGGAGCAGTACCTGGCCGAGGCGAAAGCTGGCGTGGGCAAAGGTGCTGTGGCCGAGGGCGGTGGCCTGAGTTACCGTGGCGCGCAGGGGGTGGACCCCAAACGTGTTGAGCAGATCAAGGCGTTGTACGGCTTTGACAAACCTGCACACGAGCGGTTTTTTCAGATGCTGGGCCAATTTGCCCGTTTTGATCTGGGGCGCAGCTTCTTCCAGAACAAAAGTGTGGCAGACCTGATCTGGGAGAAGCTGCCGGTGTCGATCAGCTTGGGGCTGTGGACGTTTTTTATCAGTTACCTGATTGCGGTGCCGCTGGGGGTGGCCAAGGCGGTGCGTGCCGGCTCCAAGTTTGACCTGGTAACCACCTTGCTGGTGCTGGTGGGCTACGCGATACCCGGCTTTGTGCTGGGGGTGGCGCTGCTGGTGATTTTTGGTGGCCAGTTGCAGTGGTTTCCGCTGCGCGGGCTAACCAGCAGCAATTGGGATGAACTGAGTTGGGGTGCCCGGGTGGTGGATTACCTGTGGCACATCGCGCTGCCGGTCACTGCGATGGTGCTGGGCAGTTTTGCGGTGACCACCATGCTGACCAAAAACGCGTTTCTGGAAGAAATCCGCAAGCAATACGTGATCACCGCCCGCGCCAAAGGCCTGAGCGAGCGCCAGGTGTTGTGGAAACACGTGTTTCGCAACGCGCTGATTCCGATCGTGACCGGCTTTCCAGCGGCCTTCATCGGTGCGTTTTTCACCGGCTCGCTGTTGATCGAAACCCTGTTTTCGCTCGACGGCCTGGGGCTGCTGAGTTACGAGAGTGTCATCCGGCGTGATTACCCGGTGGTGCTGGGTACGCTTTTTTTCTTCACGCTGATTGGTCTGGTGACCAAGCTGATTTCAGACCTGTCTTATGTTTGGGTGGACCCGCGTGTCAAGTTTGACTAAGCCCCCTGTTGCGGACTCACTTTGTGTAGCCGCCTCCCCCCCACCGGGGGGCAACACCAGCGGCCTGGCAAAGCCAGTTCCGCGGTGTTTCTGGCTTGATGCTGCTGGAGTTTCATCCATCGTCCGAAAGGGCAACTGCTCTTGAATACCCCTGTCTCAACCACTTCTCGAGGACCATCGGCGCGCGCCTGGTTGCGTTTCAAGCGCAACCGGCTGGGCTTCGGGAGCCTGATTGTGTTCTGTACGCTGGTGCTATTTAGCCTGATGGCCGAAGTGATCAGCAATGACCGACCGCTGCTGGTGTCTTACCAGGGCGAGTTCTATGTGCCGGTGCTCAAGGACTACTCCGAGAAGACCTTTGGGGGCGACTTTGAGGCCAGTACCGACTATCTGGACCCGTTTATCCGCGAGCGCCTGAGTTCCAACGGCAACTGGGCGTTGTTTGCCCTCAACCCGTATGGTCCCAAAACGCTGAACTATTTTGCCAAAGCGCCCAACCCGTCCGGGCCAACGCGCGAGAACTGGCTGGGCACCGATGACCGGGGTCGCGATCTGCTGGCGCAGCTGATCTACGGTTTTCGGGTCAGTGTGTTATTTGCGCTGGCCCTCACGGCGATTGGCACCGTGCTGGGCATCATCACCGGGGCGATCCAGGGGTTTTTTGGTGGCAAGACCGACCTGGCTTTTCAGCGTTTTATCGAGATCTGGGGATCGATGCCCGAGCTGTACCTGCTGATCATCTTCAGTGCGGTGTTTGCGCCCAGCCTGGCGCTGCTGCTGGTGCTGCTGAGCCTGTTTGGCTGGATGGGACTGTCAGACTATGTGCGCGCCGAGTTTTTGCGCAACCGCCAACTCGATTACGTGCGCGCTGCGCGTTCGCTGGGGGTGAGCAACTGGCACATCATCACCCGGCACCTGCTGCCCAACAGCATGACACCGGTGGTGACGTTTTTGCCGTTTCGCATGAGTGGCGCGATTTTGGCGCTGACCTCGCTCGACTTCCTGGGCCTGGGTGTGCCGCCGGGCACACCGTCTCTGGGGGAGTTGCTGTCCCAAGGCAAAAACAACATCGACGCCTGGTGGATTTCGCTGTTCACCTTTGCTGTGCTGGTGGTCACGCTGCTGCTGCTGACCTTCATGGGCGACGCACTGCGCGACGCGTTGGACCCGCGCAAGGCCGACGTATGAGCAGCAACACCACACCCTTGCTCAGCGTACACGACCTGTCGGTGTCGTTTGGCGACCACACGGTCGTGCACAACATCAGTTTTCACATCAACGCTGGTGAAAAGCTGGCCTTGGTGGGGGAGTCTGGCTCGGGCAAGACGGTGTCGGCGTTGAGCCTGCTACGCCTGGTGGCTAATGCCAAAATCACCGGACGGGCCTTGTTTAATGGGGGTGATTTGCTCTCATTACAAGAGCGCGAGTTGCGGATCATCCGGGGCCAGGACATCGCCATGATTTTTCAGGAGCCGATGACGGCGCTGAACCCGCTGATGAGCGTGGGCGACCAGATTGCCGAGGTCATTGCCCTCAAACAGGGGCTAGCCCAGGTGAAATGTGCGCAGCTAGCTATTGATTTGTTAGCGGAAACCGGCATTGAGGAGCCGCAGCGGCGCTACCAGGCCTACCCGCACCAGCTCAGCGGCGGGCAGCGTCAGCGCACCATGATTGCGATGGCGCTGGCCTGTCAGCCCAAATTGCTGTTGGCGGATGAGCCCACCACCGCGCTCGATGTGAGCCTGCGTGGCCAGATTCTGGACCTGCTGGACCGACTGCAGCGCGAGCGTGGCATGGCGGTGCTCATGATCACGCATGATCTGAACCTGGTGCGCCGGTTTTCCGACCGTGTGGTGGTGATGGAGCAGGGGCACATCGTGGAGCAGGGCGCTACAGCGGCCTTGTTTGCGCAGCCGCAACACCCTTACACGCAGCGTCTGATGGCGAGCCGCCCAGAGCGTGATCCGCTCGCCAACAAGGCGGTGGCCAGCGACGCTGCCCCCGTCATGGTGGCCCAAGGCCTGCGTGTGACTTACCCGACACACTTGCCGGGCCTGAGAGGCTGGTTCAGGCGCGGCGAGTTTGTGGCGGTGCAGGGGGCCGACTTCAGCTTGTTGCCTGGCCAGACACTGGGGGTGATGGGAGAGTCCGGCTCAGGCAAGTCCACCCTGGCCTTGGCGGTGCTGGGTTTGCTGCCTAGCCAGGGCCAGTTGAGTGTGGCGGGCGGCCATTGGGGCACCACCGGCGCGGGCGACAAAGCCTTGCGTCGGCAGATTCAGGTGGTGTTTCAGGACCCGTTTTCGTCCCTGTCTCCCCGCATGACGGTGGAAGACATCGTGGGTGAAGGTTTGGGTGTGTTTGAACCCCTGATGTCACCAGAGCAACGCCGTGCACGTGTTGTGCAGGCGCTACACGATGTGGGGCTGGATCGGGACACCACGGGCTCGCTCAGCACCTTGCTGGGGCGTTACCCGCATGAGTTCTCGGGTGGCCAGCGTCAGAGGCTGGCGATTGCGCGTGCGCTGATCATCCAGCCGCAGGTTCTGGTGCTGGATGAACCCACCAGTGCCCTCGATGTGACGGTGCAAAAACAGGTACTGCAACTGCTGCAGCGGCTGCAACGCGAACGTGGTTTGAGCTACCTATTGATCACCCACGATGTGGCGGTGATCCGCGCCATGGCACACACGGTGCTGGTCATGAAAACAGGGCAGGTGCTTGAATCGGGGCCGGTGGATGCCGTGCTGAGCCAGCCAAACCACGCATACACCCGGATTTTGGTGCGTGCTGCGGATTAAAGCGTTAAAAATCAAAGCTTTTCAGACATTTTTCAGGTACAATCCGTCGCTTCACGACCAAACGGGCGAGTCACTTCCGCCCGTTTTTTTTGGTCGATTGTTTTTGGGTGCATTGCGGCTTTATCTGGGGTTTTGGTGGCGCTAAAAGAAATCGTTGAACAAACTGTCATTGGCTTAGGTTATGACCTGGTTGAGATTGATCGCTCTGCCGGTGGTTTGCTGCGCGTCACGATCGATTTGCCCTGGGTACCGCCGGTTGATGGTGTGACTGCTTCGGAGCAGTTCGTCACGGTGGAAGATTGTGAAAAAGTCACCCGCCAGCTGCAGTTTGCGCTGGAGGTGGATGCCATTGAGTACAAGCGGCTGGAGGTCTCCTCGCCGGGGATTGACCGGCCTCTGCGGCATCAGCAGGATTTTGAGCGTTTTGTGGGGCAGGTGATTGACATCACCCTTAAGGCGCCCTTGGGTGTGGCTGCTGCTGGACAGGTGAGCGCCAATCGCAAAAAATTTCGGGGTGTGCTGGAGTTGGCTGAGCAGATGCTTGGTGCTGAGGTGCCTGGTGTGGGTTGCTGGCAGATTGTCTGGCGTGATGAGCCAGAGGTGAAGCCGGGAGTCAAAGTCAGCAAAAAGCGGCCATTGGCGCCGCTGCAAGCCCTGGGTTTTACGCTGGATGAGCTGCGGGATGCCCGTTTGGCGCCCATCGTCAGCTTCAAGGGTCGAGGACACGCTGGTGGTGCTGGGGTTGGTGGCGAAGAATTTGAATCGAATTGAAACAGGAGACTCATGGCATGAATCGCGAAATGTTAATGTTGGTGGACGCCATTTCACGTGAGAAAAACGTGGAGCGTGACGTGGTGTTTGGCGCGGTTGAGGCGGCGCTGGCCCAGGCCACAAAGAAGCTTTACGCGGGTGACGTGGATATTCGTGTGTCCCTGAATCGTGATACCGGTGTCTATGAGACGTTCCGGCGCTGGCACGTGGTGCCTGATGAGGCGGGTTTGCAATTGCCTGACCAGGAAATCCTGCTGTTTGAGGCGCTTGAGCAGATTCCTGACATCGAGGTGGATGAGTACATTGAAGAGACCATCGAGTCGGTGCCGATTGGCCGTATTGGCGCGATGGCTGCCAAGCAGGTCATTCTGCAGAAAATCCGTGATGCCGAGCGCGAAATGTTGCTCAATGACTTCATGTCGCGTGGCGATAAGATTTTTGTCGGCACGGTTAAACGCATGGATAAGGGTGACCTGATTGTGGAATCTGGTCGTGTGGAAGGCCGTTTGCGACGTGGCGAGATGATCCCCAAGGAAAATTTCCGCACCGGAGACCGCGTGCGCGCCATGATCATGGAAGTGGATCTGACCCTGCGCGGTGCGCCCATTGTGTTGTCCCGTTCGGCGCCTGAGTTCATGGTTGAACTGTTCCGCAATGAAGTGCCTGAGATTGAACAGGGTCTGCTGGAGATCAAGTCCTGCGCCCGTGACGCTGGTTCACGCGCCAAGA
Organism: Rhodoferax sp. U11-2br; assembly: GCF_018619435.1. GTDB lineage: Bacteria > Pseudomonadota > Gammaproteobacteria > Burkholderiales > Burkholderiaceae_C > Rhodoferax. The sequence continues at coordinate 12,350 of NZ_JAHFZF010000008.1, forward strand.
TTGCGGTGCTCTCCCATGACAAACGTGTTGACCCCATTGGCACCTGTGTGGGTGTGCGTGGCACCCGTGTCAATGGCGTGACCAATGAGCTCGCTGGTGAACGTGTGGACATCGTGCTGTGGAGTGAAGACCCGGCCCAGTTTGTGATTGGTGCACTGGCACCCGCCAATGTGACTAGCATCGTAGTGGACGAAGAGCGTCACGCCATGGATGTGGTGGTGGACGAGGAAAACCTGGCGATTGCCATTGGCCGGGGTGGTCAGAACGTGCGCCTGGCGTCCGAGCTGACTGGCTGGAAGATCAATATCCTCGACGCCGCTGAATCGGCTGAAAAGCAGGCTCACGAAGTGGACGCCAGCCGTGCCTTGTTCATGGAGAAGCTTGATGTGGACGAGGAAATTGCCGACTTGCTGATTGCCGAAGGTTTCATCAGCCTGGAACAGGTGGCCTATGTGCCGCTTGAAGAAATGCTGGAAATTGAGAGCTTTGACGAAGACACCGTCAACGAGTTGCGGACCCGCGCCAAAGATGCTTTGTTGACGATGGAAATCGCCAACGAGGAAAATGTCGAGAAGGTGGCAACCGAGCTGGCTGATCTGGAAGGGCTCTCTGCGGAACACATCAGCAAGCTGGCCGACAATGGCATCCATACGCTGGATGACTTTGCCGACCTGGCGGTCGATGAACTCACTGACATCACGGGGCAATCTGAAGAGGCTGCGACCGCGATGATTATGAAAGCACGCGCGCACTGGTTCTCCGGTGATGCAGCGTCTCAAGCGTCTTGAATCATGAATACAAAGTTTCAGTAAAGGCTGGCTGCCGCCCTTCGGGTGGCTTCAGCCGAAACTAAAGGTTACCCCACAAATGTCCAGTATGACCGTCGCCGAGTTCGCAAACGAACTCAAAAAATCTCCCGACACCTTGCTCGAGCAACTGAAGTCGGCTGGCGTGGCTAAAGCAGCCCCGACTGACACCCTTTCAGAGGCTGACAAACAGCGCCTGTTGGGGTTTCTTCAAACCGCCCACGGGACAGCATCGGCTGAGCGCAAAAAGATTACCCTGGTCAAGAAATCGACCACCGAAATCAAGCAAGCTGATGCCACCGGCAAGGCGCGCACCATCCAGGTGGAGGTGCGCAAGAAGCGGACCTTTGTGCGTCGTGACGAGCCACTGGAGACGACGGGAGTCGCTGCGCCACGTGAGGAACAAGACGACACACCGGACAACACCGAACCATTGATTGATCAGGCCGAATTGGCCCGCCGCGAAGAAGAGGCACGCCGTCAGGCAGAACTGATTCGCCGCCAGGAAGAAGAGCTGGCAGAACGCCGTCGTCAACGTGAGGCGCAGGAAGCTGCTGCGCGTGAAGCGGCAGAAAAGGCGGCCGCACAAGCTGCTCTGGAACTGGCTGCTCGTCAGAAGGCGCAGGCTGAACAGGCCGCCAAGGCGGCTGCGCCCACGGCAACACCTGTTGAGGCCGCCAATGCGCAGTCCAAAGCTGTGGCCGTTGAAAAAGCCGCTGCCGAACAACAATTGCAAGCGCAGGCTCAGGCCAAAGAAAAAGCCGCTGCCGAGTCGCAGACCCGCGCTGCCGAAGAAGCCGCGCGTGCTGTTGATTTGAACGAACGTCGCCGCAAGGCCGAAGCCGAGGCTGCAGCCATCCGTTTGATGATGTCTCAGCCTGGCAAGAAGCTGCCACCCAAAAAGGAAGAACCACCCAAGCCTGCGCCCGAAGCGGCCAAAGCCGGCATCAAAGGTACCCTGCACAAACCTGCGGGCAGCCCTGCGGCCAAACCCGCCACACCGGCTGCGCCAGGCGCAGCTGCTGCTGGTGCAGGCAAAGAAGTGAAGTCGGCCAAGCTTTCGAGTAGCTGGGCTGGCGATCCGGCCAAGAAAAAAGGCATTCCGACCCGTGGAGATACCGGTGCTGGTGCTGGTCGCAGCAGCAACTGGCGCGGAGGCCCACGTGGCCGTCGCGGCATCAATGACCGTGATCGTGACGACCATCACACCCAGGCTGCCCCGGTCGAGGCGCGCGTGCTGGAAGTGCATGTGCCTGAAACCATCACCGTGGCCGAGTTGGCGCACAAGATGGCGGTCAAGGCCTCTGAGGTGATCAAACACCTGATGAAACTGGGCCAGATGGTCACCATCAACCAGCCGCTGGACCAGGACACCGCGATGATTTTGGTCGAAGAAATGGGTCACAAGGCCATTGTGGCGGCGCTAGATGATCCGGAAGCCTTCACCGATGATGAAGTCTCCCTGCAACAAGCCGAGTCCCTGCCGCGTGCACCTGTGGTAACCGTCATGGGCCACGTTGACCACGGCAAGACCTCCTTGCTGGATTACATTCGCCGCACCAAGGTGGCCTCGGGTGAAGCCGGTGGCATCACCCAGCACATTGGCGCCTACCATGTGCAAACCGCCCGTGGTGTGGTGTCCTTCCTGGATACCCCGGGGCACGAGGCGTTTACCGCCATGCGTGCCCGTGGTGCACAGGCCACCGACATCGTGATTCTGGTGGTGGCTGCGGACGACGGTGTCATGCCGCAAACCAAAGAAGCCATCAAACATGCCAAAGCGGCTGGTGTGCCAATTGTGGTGGCGATCACCAAGGCCGACAAACCCGATGCCAACCCGGAACGTGTCAAAAACGAGCTGGTGGTAGAAGATGTGATTCCCGAAGATTTTGGTGGTAGTTCGCCGTTTGTGGCGGTCTCGTCCAAGACGGGTCTCGGTATTGACGAGTTGCTGGAACAAGTGTTGTTGCAAGCCGAAGTGCTGGAATTGAAGGCCCCGGTGGATGCCATGGCCAAGGGCCTGGTCATCGAAGCACAGCTGGACAAGGGCCGCGGCCCGGTGGCCACTGTGTTGGTGCAAAGCGGTACGCTCAAAACCGGCGATGTGGTGCTGGCCGGCCAAACCTTTGGCCGCGTGCGGGCCATGCTGGACGAAAACGGCAAAACCATCAAAACGGCAGGCCCGTCGATCCCGGTTGAAATCCAGGGGCTGACCGAAGTGCCCCAAGCCGGTGATGAATTCATGGTGTTGTCGGACGAGCGCCGGGCCCGTGAAATCGCCACCTACCGTGCCGGCAAGTTCCGCCACACCAAACTGGCCAAACAACAAGCCGCCAAGTTGGAGAACATGTTCACCGACATGACAGCGGGCGAGGTCAAGATGGTGCCGATCATCGTCAAGGCCGACGTGCAGGGTTCGCAAGAAGCTTTGGCGCAGTCGCTGCTCAAGCTCTCCACCGACGAAATCAAGGTGCAACTGGTGTACGCCGCTGTGGGTGGCATCAGCGAGTCCGACGTCAATCTGGCGATTGCGGCCAAGGCGGTCATCATCGGCTTCAACACCCGTGCTGATGCCGGTGCGCGCAAACTGGCCGAAAACAACGGCGTGGACATCCGCTACTACGACATCATTTACGACGCCGTGGACGACCTGAAACTGGCCATGTCGGGCATGCTGACACCGGACAAGAAGGAAGAAATCATTGGTACCGCCGAAATTCGTCAGATTTTCAAGGTCTCCAAGATTGGTTCCATCGCGGGTTGTATGGTCACCTCCGGTATTGTTCGCCGCAGCGCGCGTTTGCGCCTGTTGCGTCAAAACACGGTCATCTACACCGGCGAACTTGAATCGCTCAAGCGTTTCAAGGACGACGCCAAGGAAGTGCGCGAAGGCTTCGATTGCGGCTTGAACATCAAGAACTACAACGACATCCAAGAGGGTGACGTGCTGGAGTTCTTCGAGATCCGCGAAGTGGCGCGTACGCTGTAAAACTGACAAGAGATCAACGTGCGTCAAAAAGCAGCTGCTCCCAACCGCGCCTTCAAGGTGGCCGACCAGATCCAGCGGGATCTGACCGAACTGATCGCGCGCGAGTTGAAAGACCCACGTGTGGGCATGGTGACCTTGCAAGGTGTGGAGGTCACTCCCGACTACGCCCACGCCAAGGTGTTTTTCAGCCTGCTGGCGGGCGACGTGAAAGCGTGCACAGAAGGTTTGAACCAGGCGGCGGGTTTTCTGCGCGCCGGCCTGTTCAAGCGCCTGCATATCCACACGGTGCCCACGCTGCACTTTGTTTATGACCAGACCCCTGAGCGTGCTGCGGACATGAACGCGCTGATTGCGCGCGCAGTGGCTTCCCGGGTCAAGGACGACTGACCTCATATGAATGCGCCACGAGCACGGGTTGCCAGGCGCCCCGTGCATGGGGTGCTACTGCTGGACAAGCCATTGGGCTGGTCCAGCAACGATATTTTGCAGAAGGTGAAATGGCTGTTGCGCGCCGAAAAGGCGGGCCACACCGGCACGCTGGACCCTTTGGCCAGCGGGGTGTTGCCCCTGTGTTTTGGCGCAGCCACCAAGTTCAGCCAATTGCAGCTGGATGCGGACAAGACCTATGAAGCGGTGATGTGCCTGGGTGTCAAAACCAGCACGGCCGATGCGGAAGGGGATGTGATCGAAACCCGACCTGTGGCGGTGTCGCCAGAGGATGTGGTGCGGGTCGCGGCGCAGTTCACCGGCCCCATCAGCCAGGTGCCGCCGATGCACAGTGCGTTAAAGAAAGATGGCAAGGCGCTGTACGAGTATGCCCGCGCCGGGATCGAGATTGAACGGGCGCCGCGCCAGGTGCAGATTTATAAGCTAAACATGGCTCTAGCCCTTTCAGATAAAGGGCAGAGTGCTATTGATCTGGAAGTGAAATGCAGCAAAGGCACCTATATCCGGACCCTGGGTGAAGACCTGGGTGAGGCCCTGGGTTGTGGTGCACATCTGAGCGCCTTGCGCCGGGTGGCAACCGGTGGCTACACCGCTGCCCAGTGTGTCACGCTGGCGGCGCTGGAAGCCATGACTGAGGAAGATCGGCTGGCCTGCTTGTTGCCGGTGTCGTCCTTGTTGCCGGATCACACCGTGGTCATGTTGGACAACGAGAATGCCGCCAGGTTTTCAAGCGGTTTGCGGCGCCGGGGCTCTTGGCCGGATGCAGCGCAGGTAGCGGTTTATGCAGAAAATGGCCAGGTGTTGCTGGGGACAGCACAGGTGGTGGCCGGTGAATTGGTCCCCGGGCGCTTGTTGAGCCCGATTGAAATTGAACAGATGACTCAAGCTATTTAAGAAAGTGAACCATGGCTCATAAACAAATCCGAAACATTGCGATCATCGCCCACGTTGACCATGGCAAAACCACCATGGTTGACCAGTTGCTGCGCCAAAGCGGCACCTTTGCCGAGCACGAAAAAGTGGTCGACACGGTGATGGACAACAACGCGATTGAAAAAGAGCGTGGCATCACAATTCTGGCCAAAAACTGCGCGGTGACCTGGCAAGGCACCCACATCAACATCGTTGACACCCCCGGACACGCCGACTTCGGTGGTGAAGTGGAACGTGCTCTCTCCATGGTGGACGGTGTGGTGCTGCTGATTGATGCCCAGGAAGGCCCGATGCCACAGACCCGTTTTGTGACCAAAAAGGCACTGGCCCTGGGTTTGAAGCCGATTCTGGTGGTGAACAAGGTGGACAAACCCGGTGCGCGTCCGCAGTATGTGGTGAATGCCGCGTTTGACTTGTTTGACAAATTGGGTGCCACCGATGAGCAACTCGATTTCCCGGTGGTGTACGCCTCGGGTATCAACGGCTGGTCCTCGCTAGAAGAGGGCGGCCAGGGTGAGCAGTGGGGCCCCGACATGTCGGCCCTGTTCGACACCATCCTCAAACACGTGCCGCACCAGCAGGGTGACCCAGCGGCACCACTGCAGTTGCAAATTTCTGCGCTCGATTTCTCGACCTTTGTCGGTCGTATTGGCGTGGGCCGCATCAGCCAGGGAACGATCAAGCCGATGATGGACGTGGTGGTCATGGAAGGCCCGGACGGCAAGGCTGTCAAGGGCCGTGTCAATCAGGTGCTGACCTTCCAGGGCCTGGAGCGCGTGCAAGCCACCGACGCCGGTCCTGGCGAGATCGTGCTGATTAACGGTATCAATGACATTGGTATCGGCGTGACCATTACCGACCCGGCCACCCCGGCGCCGCTTCCCATGCTCAAGGTCGATGAACCGACGTTGACGATGAACTTCTGCGTCAACACCAGCCCATTGGCGGGTCGTGAAGGCAAATACGTCACCAGCCGCCAGATCTGGGATCGCCTGCAAAAAGAGTTGCAACACAACGTGGCCTTGCGCGTCAAGGAAACCGACGAGGAAGGTATTTTTGAAGTCATGGGCCGCGGCGAACTGCACTTGACGATTCTGTTGGAAAACATGCGCCGCGAAGGTTTTGAGATGGCTGTCTCCAAGCCACGCGTGGTGATGAAGATGGTTGATGGTGAAAAATACGAGCCCATTGAGCTGGTAACCGCCGACATCGAAGAGCAGCACCAGGGTGGCGTGATGCAGGCCTTGGGCGAGCGCAAGGGCGATCTGGTCAATATGGAGCCAGACGGCCGTGGTCGCGTGCGCCTGGAATACCGCATTCCGGCGCGTGGCCTGATTGGTTTTACCAATGAGTTCCTGAACTTGACGCGTGGCTCTGGCCTGATCTCGAACATCTTCGACAGCTACGAGCCGCATAAAGGCGACATCGGCGGCCGCAAAAACGGTGTCCTGATTTCCATGGATGCGGGTGAAATTTTCACTTACGCGCTTGGCAAACTCGATGACCGTGGCCGCATGTTCGTCAAGCCTAACGATCCGGTTTACGAGGGCATGATTGTTGGTATCCACAGCCGCGACAACGATCTGGTCGTCAATGCCACGCGTACCAAGCAGCTGACCAACTTCCGTGTGTCGGGCAAGGAAGATGTTGCCAAGATCACGCCGCCAATTGAATGCACGCTGGAATACGGTGTGGAGTTCATCGAGGACGATGAGCTGGTCGAAATCACGCCCAAGTCAATTCGACTGCGTAAGCGTTATCTGACCGAGGGCGAGCGCAAGCGCGCCGGGCGCTAAAGCTTGTAGGCAATCGCAAGGTCGTTGTTCTTTGTGCTTGCGGGAATACGAGGGCGTTGTCAGTCCCGCTTCGGCGGTGATGGCAGCGCCTTTTTTACGTTTGAGGCGTCTCTTCTGATGTAGGAAGGCGATTTTTGAAACTCTCGCATAACCGTGCAGTGCTGCTGATGGTTGCGGTGACCCTGATGTGGTCTATCGCAGGTGTGGTCACACGCCATCTGGAGCACGCCCAGAAATTTGAAGTCACTTTCTGGCGCAGCCTGTTCACAGCGCTGTGCCTGCTGGTGTTGCTGCCCTTGCTGCAAGGGCGTGCTGTGTTTGCACGCATGCGCCATGGCGGCACTGCGTTGTGGGTGTCAGGGCTGTGCTGGTGCGGCATGTTCACCTTCTTCATGCTGGCCATCATGCTCACCACGGTGGCCAATGTGCTGGTGACGATGTCGCTGACACCGCTGCTGACCGCGCTGGCTGCGCGTCTGTTCATCGGGCACCGCATCCCGGCGCGGACCTGGTTGGCCATTGCTGTGGCGGGTTTTGGCATTGCCTACATGTACGCCAGCCAGTTGGGGCAGGGCATGAGTCTGGCGGGCACGCTGGTGGCGCTGTGTGTGCCGATCTCGGGTGCGGCCAACTGGACCGTCACCCAACATTCCCACGCCCAGGGGCATGATGTGGACCTGATTCCTGCGGTGCTGATTGGCGCGGCGTTGTCGGCGCTGATCACGCTGCCGCTGGCTTGGCCGTTTCAGGCCTCGGCCCATGACCTGGGTTTGCTGGCCGGACTTGGTCTGGTGCAACTGGCGATCCCGTGTACGCTGGCGGTGGTCTGCACCAAGGTGTTAAAAGCCCCTGAGGTGGCGCTGCTGGGTTTGCTGGAGGTGATTTTTGGCATCTTGCTGGCCTGGTTTGGCGCGGGCGAGGTGCCAGGGCATGATGTGTTTGTCGGCGGCGCACTGGTGATTGGGGCCCTGGTGGCCAATGAAATAGTGGCTTGGCGGGGCAGGGCATGAGTGCGCTTGCCAGCGAGGTTCTGGCAGAAGTGCGTGGCCAGGTGGGGTTCATCACACTGAACCGACCCGCCGCACTCAATGCCTTGACGCTGCAGATGATCCGAGAATTGACCGTCTGCCTGCTGGCCTGGCGCGACAACGATCAGGTGCAAGCCGTGGCGATTCGCGGCAGCAACAAGGCCGGGCCGTTTGGTGCCTTTTGCGCGGGCGGTGACATCCGCTTCTTTCACCAGGCGCTATTGTCGGGCGACCCCAGTCCTGAGGATTTTTTCACCGAGGAGTACACCCTCAACCACCTGATCCACACCTACCCCAAGCCCTACATCGCGTTCATGGACGGTGTGGTCATGGGTGGTGGCATGGGCATAAGCCAAGGCGCTTCACATCGTCTGGTGACCCCGCGAACAAAAATGACCATGCCCGAGACCACCATAGGCCTGTTTCCGGATGTGGCGGGCGGTTATTTCTTGAGCCGTTGCCCTGGGCATGTGGGCGAATGGCTGGCCCTCACCGGCAACACGCTGACAGCGGACGAGGCCGTGGCGCTGGGCTTGGCCGACCACAACATTGGGGAGGCGCAGCAGGCCGATGTTTGGCACGCGTTGGCCCAGCTTGAGTCGCTGGATCATGCGAGTCTGGGTGCTTTGATTGCTACATATTCAGTAGCTACTAGCCCTTTTGATGCAAGGGACAGAGGCCAAATCGACCACTTTTTTGGTAAGGATTCTGTGTGCGGCATCGTGCAAGCGCTGGAGGCTGACCCTGGCGACTGGGCACAACACACAGCCCAGCAGCTGCGCCAGCGTTCACCCTTGATGCTGCATGTGACGCTGGAACAGATCCGCCGGGCCCGTCAGATGGCGCTGGCTGACGAGTTGCGCATGGAGCGCGACATGGTGCGCCATTGTTTCTTCCCGGCGCACCTGGGCCGCTCTGCGGCCCAGACCGAGACCGCCGAGGGTGTGCGCGCCCTGGTGATTGACAAGGACAAACACCCCAAGTGGCATCCCGAGCACATTGAAGATGTCACGCCCGACATGGTGCTGCCTTTTTTTGACAGCCCCTGGGCGCGACACAGCCATCCGCTGCGGGATTTGACCTGAACTGGGCTCAGGCCAGGGTCAGACGAACGTCGATATTGCCGCGCGTTGCGTTGGAGTAGGGGCAAACGATGTGGGCTTTGTCGACCAGCGCCTGGGCGGCGTCGCGCGGCATGCCTGGCAATGAAATCTTCAGGTCAACCTCGATACCAAAACCATTGGGAATAGCCCCAATACCAACGCTGCTCTCGATCGACACATCGGCGGGCAGGGCAATCTTGTCACGTGCGGCGACGAACTTGATGGCACCGATAAAACACGCGCTGTAGCCTGCAGCAAACAACTGTTCAGGATTGGCGCCTTCACCACCCGCACCACCCAATTCCTTGGGTGTGGTCAGTTTGAGATCCAGCTTGGCATCAGGAACAACGGTTCGGCCATCACGACCTCCGGTGGACGTGGCATGTGCGCGATAGAGAACTTGTGCGATGGACATGGTGAAACTCCAGTAAAAATTTAACAACTTGGCGACTTTGTGGTCTGTTGATGCGCCACGTCAACAGAAATAGATAGCTATTAAATAGCGTGCTATATATAAACTTTAAAAACTTGGTTCTTTGTTGTGTTGCTCACTGTGAGCATGCATTTTTGAACAGCCTCTTTCGCAAGATCAGCAAACTGTCTCGCAAGGCCATCAGTTCATCAGGGGTGCTTTCGGTGGCACAGAACACACCCAAAGCCATTGTTTTGGCGGGCTCCTGGAGCTCACGACCTTTTGACGTCAGGCTGATGATCACCTGGCGTTCGTCGGCTTTGGCACGAACCCGTTGCAACAGCTCCTGCTTTTCCATGCGTTTGAGCAGCGGTGTCAAAGTCGCCGAATCCAGGAAAAGGCGCTCACCAATTTCGGAGACCGTCATGGCATCACGCTCCCACAACACCATCAGTACCAAGTACTGTGGATAGGTGATGCCCAAGGGTTGCAAGGACTTGCGATAGACCTTGTTCATCCCCAACATCGTCGAATACAAGGCAAAACACAACTGCTCACTCAGAAGCAGCGACGGCTCAGGCTGAATTGGCAAAGGCGGTGTGTGTGAAGGCATGGCTGAATTATACATAGCGCACGATTTATTAGCAAGCGACTTCATCAAAATAATGAAAATGAACACCGCTGATCCAACAGCAGATCTTCGATGGCTCAGCGACGGTTAAAACCATCGCTCACCCGCGTTCAGCGCTGGCGTGACTTCATGGCGCGTTCCACTTCACGCTTACCTTCGCGATCCTTGATAGTGTCGCGTTTGTCATGCTCGGCCTTGCCCTTGGCCAGCGCCACTTCACACTTGATCTTGCCGGTTTTCCAGTGCAGGTTGATCGGCACCAGCGTGTAACCTTTTTGCTCCACTTTGCCAATCAGGCGTTTGATCTCTTCCCGGTGCATCAGCAGTTTGCGGGTGCGTTGTTTGTCCGGGGTGATGTGGGTGGAAGCGGTGCCCAGCGGCTGGATCTGCAGGCCGATGATGAACAACTCGCCATTGCGAATGACCACGTAGCCGTCGGTCAGCTGCACCTTGCCTTCACGCAGTGATTTAACCTCCCAGCCTTCGAGCACGATGCCGGCTTCAATCCGTTCCTCAAAAAAATAGTTGAACGCTGCTTTTTTATTGTCAGCAATGCGGGTTGCGGTGTCGGGTTTTTTGGCCATGAGGGGAGAGCTTGAGTGGGAGTGAATGCGAACCAGGCTTGACTACAATCCCGCGCAAACCTCCATTCTATGAAAACTGTTAAAAAGTCCGTTTTAATTTGGTACAGCCCCGCCGAAATGTACCGACTGGTGGTGGATGTGGACGCCTACCCCCAATTCTTGCCTTGGTGTGACAAGGCCCGGGTGGTCAACCACGAAGAAAACGGCATGCTGGCCGAAATTGGCATCGCGTTTGGCGGCATCCACCAGACCTTCACCACCAGAAACGCCCATGTGGCGGACCAGCAGGTGATCATCAAACTGGTCAATGGGCCATTCTCCAAGCTGGAAGGTGAGTGGAACTTTGTGCCCCTGGGCGTAGATCAGCGCGCCTGCCGGGTGGAGCTGGTCTTGCAATACGGTTTTGACAGCACCCTGGGCAAACTCATCAGCCCGGTGTTTGACAAGATTGCCAGCAACATGGTCGACGCCTTCATCAACCGTGCCAAACAGGTCTACGGCGAGTGAGCCAGTGATACGGGTGTGTGTGGTGTATGCGCCAGCGGCGCGTGAGGTCTACGAAGTGGCTCTTTGCCTGGCTGAAGCCAGCTGTGTAGGGGATGCCTTGCGGCACAGTGGACTGCTTCAGCACTTTTCAGAACGCGATCCACACAAGATGGTGCTGGGTGTATGGGGTCGCAGAGTCGGCTTAACACACGCTCTGCGTGACCAGGATCGCGTGGAGATCTACCGTCCGCTTCGGGTGGATCCCAAAGTGGCGCGTCGTGAACGTTTTGTGAAGCAGGGGGCACGCGCCGCAGGCCTGTTTGTCAAAAAACGCCCTGGCGCCAAAGCGGGTTATTAAATCCAGCGCTGTTGCGCTGCCAGATCACTTGCAATCGGCATCAATGATGGCCTGAATACGTTTTGACTCAGCCGCCCGGGTGGCATCGTCGATGATCTCGCGTTCACCCTGTTTGTTGACATGTGCGATGCGTACACCTGAGTCGTAGCTGGTCTTGGCCTGTTTGGCGCGGGTGCAGTTCTCGGTCTTGGCTTTGGCCAGTTTGTCTTCTTCGGCCTTGCGTTTGGCAGCTTCTTCCTGCTCGGCTTTTTTCTTCTTGTCAGCCAGCTCTTTGTCGACACCGCTGATTTTGGGTGCGCTGCTGGGAGTAGCTGCTGGCAAGCCAGCGGCGGCCTCCGGACTGTCTTGGTTGGCCAGCGTTGGCGCGACCCGCGCTCCCCCAGGGCGTTTGAGGATGTTTTTGTCAGGGATGCTGGGTGGTGGTGCGCGGTCGCTGAACACCTTGCGGCCATCCGCGTCCAGCCATTGCCATTGCGCGATGGCTGCTGTGGAGAGCATCAGTGCTGCAACAACTGTAAAAGATCTGGCGAATGGGTTCATGGTGCGCAAGTTTATGCCAGTCAGTAGCCTATGCCTGGTATTCACGCGTTTTATCGCAACACTGTGTTCTTCAGTCGGTGGCCGTAGAGGCAACCAGGGTCGCGCCCAATCAGGCCAGATACAATTGACGATTTGGAGCTTAAACCATGCGCCTGATTGGCAAAGCGCTCACCTTCGACGATGTTTTGTTGGTGCCTGCGTACTCCCAAGTCCTTCCCAAGGACACCTCGCTTTCCACCCTGTTTACCCGCAACATCGCTTTGAACCTGCCCCTGGTGTCGGCCGCCATGGACACGGTGACCGAGTCGCGTCTGGCGATTGCCATCGCACAAGAGGGTGGCATCGGTGTGGTGCACAAAAACATGACCGCCCAGCAACAGGCCGCCAAGGTGTCCAAGGTCAAACGGTACGAGTCCGGCGTGTTGCGCGACCCGGTGGTGATCACCCCTGACCACACGGTGCGTCAAGTCATGGCTTTGTCGGAGCAGCTGGGCGTGTCAGGCTTCCCGGTTATCGATGGTGGCAAGGTGGCTGGCATCGTCACAGGGCGTGACCTGCGCTTTGAGACACGATATGACCTGCCGGTTAGCCACATCATGACGCCGCGCGACAAACTGGTGACCGTGCCCGACGGCACCACGCTGGCACAGGCCAAAGTGCTGCTGAACCAACACAAGATCGAACGTTTGCTGGTTGTCAATGACGCATTTGAGCTCAAGGGGCTGATCACCGTCAAGGACATCACCAAACAAACCAGCTTCCCCAATGCTGCGCGTGACGCCCATGGCAAACTGCGTGTGGCCGCTGCTGTGGGCGTGGGTGAGGGCACCGAAGAACGCGTGGAGCTGCTGGCCCGTGCCGGGGTTGACGCGATTGTGGTGGACACCGCACACGGCCACAGCAAAGGCGTGATTGACCGGGTGCGCTGGGTCAAACAAAATTTCCCGCAAGTCGAGGTCATTGGCGGCAACATTGCGACCGGTGCCGCTGCGTTGGCGCTGGTTGAAGCCGGTGCCGATGCGGTCAAGGTCGGGATTGGCCCGGGCTCCATCTGCACCACCCGCATTGTGGCGGGTGTGGGTGTACCGCAGATCATGGCCATCGACAGTGTGGCTACCGCGCTCAAAGGCACCGGTGTGCCGCTGATTGCCGACGGTGGCATCCGTTTCAGTGGTGACATTGCCAAAGCCATCGCGGCTGGCGCCAGCACGGTGATGATGGGTGGCATGTTTGCCGGTACCGAAGAGGCACCCGGTGAAGTGATTCTGTTCCAAGGCCGCAGCTACAAGAGTTACCGCGGCATGGGCTCCATTGGTGCCATGCAGCAGGGCAGTGCTGATCGCTATTTCCAGGAGTCCAGCAGCGGCAATCCGAACGCTGACAAGTTGGTGCCCGAAGGTATTGAAGGCCGCGTGCCCTACAAGGGTTCGATGGTCGCCATCGTGTTCCAGATGGCCGGTGGTTTGCGTGCCAGCATGGGCTACTGTGGCTGTGCCACCATCGAAGACATGCAGAACAAGGCCGAGTTTGTCGAAATCACCTCGGCCGGTATCCGTGAAAGCCATGTGCACGATGTGCAGATCACCAAAGAAGCGCCTAACTACAGGGCGGACTAAGCTCACCCCCCGGCTTGCCCACTGCGTGTGGCCGCTTTCCCCCTTGCAGGGGGCAACACCAGTGGCCCGGCAGAGCCGGTTCCACGGTGTTTCTTGCTTGGGGCACGCGCACTGGACACATTTATTTCACTCTTTCGGCCTCTGATTGTTATGCACCAAAAAATTCTCATCCTTGACTTCGGCTCTCAAGTCACCCAGCTGATTGCGCGGCGCATCCGCGAAGCGCATGTGTTTTGTGAGGTCCACCCTTGTGATGTGAGTGACGAGTGGATTCGTGACTATGCGCGCGATGGCAGCCTCAAAGGCATTATCCTGTCGGGCAGCCATGCCAGCATCTACGAAGAAACCACTGACAAGGCACCCCAAGTGGTGTTTGAACTGGGTCTGCCAGTGCTGGGCATTTGTTATGGCATGCAAGCCATGGCGCACCAGCTCGGTGGTGTGGTGACCAGTGGTCACCAGCGCGAGTTTGGCCATGCCGATGTGCGGGCACATGGCCACACCGCCTTGCTCAACGGCATTCAGGATTACAGCACGCCCGAAGGCCATGGCATGTTGCAGGTATGGATGAGCCATGGCGACAAGGTCACCGAGCTGCCACCGGGCTTCAAGCTGATGGCCAGCACCGACAGTTGCCCGATTGCTGGCATGGCCGACGAGGAACGGCGTTTTTACGCGGTGCAATTCCATCCCGAAGTCACCCACACCAAGCGTGGTGCAGCGATTCTGGAGCGTTTTGTGCTGGACATCTGCGGCACCCGCGCCGACTGGATCATGGGTGACTACATCTCCGAGGCGGTGGAAAAGATCCGCGCGCAGGTCGGTGACGAAGAAGTGATTTTGGGCCTGTCCGGTGGTGTTGATTCTTCGGTGGCTGCTGCCCTGATCCACCGCGCGATTGGAGACCAACTCACCTGCGTGTTTGTCGATCACGGCTTGCTGCGCCTGAATGAGGGCGACATGGTGATGGACATGTTTGTCGGCAAGTTGCACGCCAAGGTAGTGCGTGTGGACGCTGCCGACCAGTTCCTGGGTCACCTGGCCGGGGTCAGCGAGCCGGAGGCCAAACGCAAGATCATCGGTCGCGAGTTTGTTGAGGTTTTTAAGGCGCAAGCCCTTGCACTAAAAGCATCAGATGCTTCAAAAAAAGGAGCGAAGTGGTTGGCCCAAGGCACCATCTATCCGGATGTGATTGAGTCCGGTGGCGCCAAGAACAAGAAGGCCGTGGTGATCAAGAGCCACCACAACGTGGGTGGCCTGCCCGAGCAACTGGGTCTGAAGCTGCTGGAGCCCCTGCGCGAGCTGTTCAAGGACGAAGTGCGCGAACTGGGTGTGGCGCTGGGCTTGCCCTACAACATGGTTTACCGCCATCCGTTCCCCGGCCCGGGCCTGGGTGTGCGGATTCTGGGCGAGGTCAAAAAAGAATATGCCGACCTGCTGCGCCGGGCTGATGCGATCTTCATCGAAGAGCTGCACAACTTTGTGGATGAGGCCACCGGCAAAACTTGGTACCAGCTCACCAGTCAGGCCTTCACCGTGTTCTTACCGGTGAAAAGCGTCGGTGTCATGGGTGACGGCCGCACCTATGACTATGTGGTGGCGCTGCGTGCGGTGCAAACCAGCGACTTCATGACCGCAGACTGGGCCGAGTTGCCCTACGCGCTGCTCAAAAAGGTGTCCAGCCGCATCATCAACGAAGTGCGTGGCATCAACCGCGTCACCTACGATGTGAGCAGCAAGCCACCGGCCACCATCGAGTGGGAATAAGCAGCCCGGCCTAGTGCATGTGGCGTGTTGCGGCGGGGGTGAGCTGCAATAATCGCTGCATGTATGTGCCACCGCAGTTCGCTTCCACCGACCCCTCGCATGCCAGCGAGCTGATCCGCAGTTACCCGTTCGCCAGCCTGATTTCGGTAGATGACAAGGGCCTGCCCTACATCACGCCGCTGCCATTGCATTTGCTTGAAGAGGAGGGGCGTTGGCTGTTGCTGGGCCATTGCGCCCGACCCAACCCGCACTGGCGTTACCTGCAGGCGCGCCCTCAAGCGGTGGTCAGCTTCATGGGGCCACAGGCCTACATGAGCCCGAGTGTCTACCCGGACCTCGCGCGGGTGCCCACCTGGAGTTACCTGACAGTGCAGTGCACCGTTCAGGCGCGACTGATCGAGCACTTTGATGACAAGGACCGCTTGCTCAAACACCTGATCCATGAACACGACCCCGCTTACGCGCAGCAATGGCGCGGCTTGGGTGAGGACTTCCAGCACAAGATGATGGCAGGCATGGTGGCGTTTGAGCTGGAGGTGATGGATTGGCAATGCAAGCTCAAACTCAACCAGCATCGGCCTGAATCACACCAGGCGCTCTACAGCACCTATGCCGCAGGCACAGCAGACCAGCGTGTGCTGGCGGACTGGATGGTGCGTCTGGGGCTGATGGGTGCGATCCGGGAGGAGACCTGATGGCTTGCATGCCCCTCTTGGGCGCAGGTGGACGCCGCCTATCCCTTGCGCCGTGATAACACCTGGATCAAACGTGTCTGAGACAGCCGACATGGCCTGGATGGAGGCTGCGCTGGCCCAGGCACAGGCCGCCGGGGCTGCGGGTGAAGTGCCGGTGGGTGCAGTGGTGGTGCGTGACGGCCACATCATTGGTGTGGGGCGCAATGCCCCGATCGCCTCGCACGACCCCACTGCCCATGCCGAGATCGCCGCCCTGCGTGCGGCCGCACAGCACCTGGGCAACTACCGACTCGATGACTGTGAGTTGTTTGTCACGCTGGAGCCTTGCACCATGTGCGCGGGTGCCATGTTGCACGCCCGCCTCAAGCGGGTGGTGTTTGGTGCCCCCGACCCCAAAACCGGTGCAGCGGGTTCGGTCAGCAATGTGTTCACCCAGCCCCAACTCAACCACCACACTCAGGTGCAAGGCGGTGTGCTGCAGGAGACTTGTGCCAAGCTGCTGCAAGATTTTTTCAAACACCAGCGCACCCGTCAGCAATTACAAGCCGCTCAGGCGGGCAGGGCCTTGCGTGAGGATGCCCTGCGCACACCAGAGCGTTGTTTTGCTTCACTGACGGCTTGTCCTGCACCTTCGTTCTATCTCAGCGACTTGCCCAGTCTGGCTGGCTTACGCTTGCATTTTCTGGACACGGGCGCTGCTCAGGCCAGTGGTACCCAGCTGTGCCTGCACGGGGTGCAGGAGTGGAGTTACGCCTGGTGCAGCCAGATTCAACAAGCCTCTGCTGCCGGGCAACGTGTCATCTGCCCGGACCTGATTGGTTTTGGCAAGAGTGACAAACCCAAAAAGAAGGCTTTTCACACCCTGGGTTGGCACGCCCAGGTGCTGTTGGAGTTGATCCAGCGGCTGGGTCTGCCCGCCGTGCAGTTGGTGGTGGCCGAGTCGGCCTTGTCGCTGGCGCACAAACTCCAGATGATGGCGCCCCAGAGTGTGGTGGGCATCGTGGTGGCACAAACCGATGCACTCGGAAATGAGGCTTTGTACGCACCTTATCCAGATAAAGGCCATCTCGCCGGTCCACAGGCGTTTTCTTCGCTGAAAATCCTGCCTAGCCCATGTGGGTCGAGCCCAAGCCACTCCGTATGAAAAAACACATCTATATTTACTCTCCCTCTGGCGCTGTGCGCGACAAGGCGGCCTTCAAACGTGGCATCAAACGGCTGCAGAGCCTGGGCCATGAGGTGGAGGTGGACGAGTCCGCCCTGGCCAGCCACCAGCGTTTTGCGGGCGACGACGCCACGCGCCTGGCCGCCATCCACCGTGCCGCAGACAGCGGTGCCGACGTGGCGTTGATGTCTCGCGGGGGTTATGGCTTGACGCGACTGCTGCCCGATATCCGCTACAAAAAGATTGCCAAAGCCATCGACAAAGGCATGCAGTTTGTGGGCATCAGCGACTTCACCGCGTTTCAGAGCGCGGTGCTGGCCAAAACCGGCGCTGTCACCTGGGCCGGCCCGGCACTCGGTGAGGGGTTTGGCGCGCAGGACGGGCCAGACGACATCATGGAAGCCTGTTTTGACGACCTATTGTGTGGCCAAGGGGAGGGCACCGGCTGGCGTCAGCTGCGTCAAGAGCCTCAGTCTGATACAGAAATGGTAGCTATCAGCCCTCATTCCAAAAGGGCCGGAGGCACATTTGACATAGAAGATGGGATGTTGTGGGGCGGCAATCTGACGATGCTGGCATCCTTGCTGGGCACGCCTTATTTTCCCAAGGTCAAAGGCGGCATCCTGTTTCTGGAGGATGTGGCGGAGCACCCCTACCGCATAGAACGCCTGTTGGCCCAACTGCTGTATGCGGGGGTGTTGAAGCGCCAAAAAGCCATTCTGTTGGGCCAGTTCACCGATTTCAAACTCACACCCCATGACCGAGGTTTCAAGCTCGCCAGTGTGGTGCAGTGGCTGTCGCAGCAGGTGAGTTGCCCGATCCTGACCAACTTGCCGTATGGGCATGTCCAGACCAAGGTGCTGTTGCCGGTGGGCGCCAAAGCCGATCTGAGTGTCGATGGGCGTGATGTGCTGCTGGTGTGGGGCCATGTTTGATCGGTCATGCACATGACCTAAACTCGCTGCCTAGCCACCGGAATTCAACAGGTATGAGTGTCCAATCCACCGTCGTTTTTGCTGACCTGTTTGGTAGCACAGGCGTTTTCGAGGCCTTGGGCAATGCCAAGGCCACCGAATTGGTCACGCAGGCCACCGCATGGGTGGCCCAGCGCTGCAGCGCCCAGGGGGGCAGGGTTGTCAAGTTTCTGGGTGATGGTGTGCTGATCATTTTCACCGACAGCACCAAGGCCGTTCTGGCAGTGATGGACCTGCAGCGCTCCTACCAGCAGTTGCTGGGTCGTATGCCACCCAAAGCCTACATGCCGCTGCGTATTGGTGTGGCCCGTGGTGGTGTGGAAATTGTGGACGACGACTGTTACGGCGACGCTGTCAACATTGCTGCGCGCTTGAGTGAGCTGACCGGTCCTCACCAGATCTGGGTCAACAGTGACGCCATCGAAGACGGTTTTGATGTGCCAGACGAGCGTTTTCGCATGCTCGGGCCCATCCACATCCGTGGTCGGGCCGAGTCCTGCAAGGTGTACCAGGTCGAGTGGCAAGAGAACCAGGGCTCGGAGTTGTTGACCATTGCCGCCGGTGAGGCCTTGTCCAGCCGCTTTGCTGGGCGGGATGCTCTGGGTGCGCACATCGAGTTGTTCTGGCTCGACAAAAAGAGGGTGTTCAACGCATTTGACCTGCCTATCCACATCGGACGAACCCACCAGGTGGAGTTTGTCGTGAGTGATGCACGTGTGTCCCGCACCCATGCACGCCTGGACTGGCGCAATGGCAATGTGGTGCTGGTGGACCTCAGTTCTTACGGCTGCTGGATCCGGTTTGCCGGTGGTGGCGCCGACCTGTTGCTGCGCCGCGAGGAGTGCGTCCTGCATGGCCGTGGTGAAGTGGCCTTGGGAACGCCGTTCAGCGACCCCAGTGCGCCAGTGATTGGTTTTCTGGTGATCTGAGGACGCCAACGCAGGGGTGTTTGCCGGGTTCGCGCAAACGGCTCAAAAAGCAGCGGGCACTGCCTACAATGCGCCCCCCTTATCCAACAAAGAACCTGGCCCAGACGCCCCACCCATGAACATCATCGTCAACGAAGAACTCAAAGCCTATATCGACCCCTTGACCCCGGAGGAATACAGCTCGCTGGAGCGCAGCATTCTGGCCGAGGGCTGCCGGGATGCCCTGGTGTTGTGGGGTGAGGTGCTGGTGGACGGCCACAACCGCTATGCCATTTGCCAGGCGCATGGCCTGCCGTTTCAGACCATCCAAAATACGCTGTTCAAAAGCATGGAAGACGTCCACCTCTGGATGATTGACCAGCATCTGGGGCGGCGCAGTGTGTCTGACTTCCAGCGTGGTGTTCTTGCACTGCGCAAACGTGAAATCATTGCGGAGCGACGTGCACGCACCCAAGCCCCCGCACCAGCAACGGCCGATTCGGAAGACACCAGCAGCCCGCCTTGGGACGACGCAGGATCTGGACAGGAACTTGCCACCGTGCCACCGCTGGCCAGCCGGGACGACATCGCCAAAGCGGCGCGCCTGAGCAGCAACCAGGTGGTGTTGATTGAAAAAATCCGCAACCAGGCCACACCCGAGGTGGTGGCCGCGCTGAAATCCGGCGCGATCTCTCTCAATGCGGCCGCCGCAGTGGCCAGTTTGCCTGCGCAAGAACAGGTGGCTGCAGCGGTGGGTGGTGCCGATGAACTCAAACAGGCCGCCAAACGCGTGCGCGAGGCCAAGCGCCCACCACGAGTGGTTTCAGCCGATGCAGGGGATCAGCCAGAGGGGGCCGCAATTGATGCAAGCCCAGGCGACGACGTGCCAGCGCTTAAAAAGCGTATCGCCCAGCTGGAAAAAGAAAACGATGCCTTGCGCAAGCAGGTGCTGAATCTACTGGAAAAAAGCAGTCGCAGCGCTTGATGGGTTGGAGCTCAGTCAGTCTCAAACACCTGGGACGGCTCAAGGGTTTGCGCCAACGAGCCGCTGGTGAGCTGTGAACAGGGTGGCCAAGAGTTTGTCTTCAGTCAAAACCTACCGAAAACCTTCGGTAGGTTTTGTTTACAAAATTAGAAGCAGTATTCATAACTTAACATAATGCACATCGTATCTACTACGGTGCCAAGAAAGTGAACCCCGCTATCAGGCGCCGCTCACACAAGTAAAAATGATGCCACTTTGCAAGTAAATCTGATGCTATCGGCCAAGCACCTAATAAGTGCTTTCTTGCACGACACGTATCAGGTAAACCTGCACTCATGACACGCCCATGTGACGTGCAGTTTTTATATACCCATTCTCATGAGAATTCAAGCTTATTCCGATGTCGTGCCGGGTGGCATTGTCCCCGACATTCGGTGATGTGGATGCAACATTCATTCAGTCTTCTCGTCGGGTCGAGGGTTGGCCTTGATCCCTGAGAATTTCGCAGAATCACACCTAACTGCTTGTTTTATTTGAATTTATCTGATCTTTGGTTTTGCTTTTGTTTCGGCGCTTGAACTGAGTTACAGCTGGTGGCCTAGTCTGAACTGCCATCATGGCTTGCAACTGCTTCAAGACATCGGCATTGGTATCTGCCTGGGCATTGAGTAAGGCCCGCAATTCTTCTGCACGTTCATTGGCAGCAGCCAAAGCTTGATGCGCGATGCGCAGTTCTTCATCTGTATTTCGTAACCTTTGCGTTAACTCGTTTGTCCTCGTCTCCAAAGCGTTGGTGGCGTCTAGGGCACGCTGCTGCAACTCAGTTGCCTGAGCCTTTGCCCGTTTTAGCTCCTGTCGTTCTCGGTCGATCTCCGCCATCAGACGACGCTCATTGGCCAGCGCTCGCTCGTCAGAACGCAAGCGTTCCTCTACGTGATGTTTGGATTTTTCGTCAAATGCCTGGCGCTCGGCTTCCCGTTGTTGCTCGACGGTCGACAGCCTGGCTTGAACTTCTGCGATCTTGTTGTCTCGCTCTGCAAGTATCGTTTGCAAATAGCGCAACTGGTTCTCCAACGCACTGATTTGCTTTTGAGAAACCTCGTGCGCCCGATCAGCAGCGGCTAGACGCTCTACAAGGACAGCCTCCTGTTGTGTGAGCGTTGAAGCCTGAAGTTCGACAGCGGCGCGTTCAGCCGCCAATGTCTCACGGTCCTTCGCAAATGAACTTTCCACGTCCTGGCGGGCCTGAGAGAGCGCTATTTCCCAGAGCTTGGCGGCACTGGACTGTACTGTCGCAGGCAACCCCGGCATGTCCTTTTCTGTCCCACTTACGCCAAGGCGTGGTCCCAAAGTTGCGAACCAAGCTTCCAGCATTGGGCTGACAGTGTTTGGAGAGCCACGTCCAAGGTGTTGTCGGACGCGCTCGATGGTCGGGCGCAGGCCCTGAGCGATCAAAGCATCTGCCGCTACCCACACGTCGTCTTGTTGAACACCTCGCGCACTTTTCAATTGCATCACCCTACTCCGGCTGTTATATTTACAAACGATAAGAGATTGTTATCGTGATCTATCATTGATTTGTGTAACACATCATACATAACATGTATGAATTAGTCATAACTCTGCCTGGATTCAACCATGCGTTTGCCTGTTCTTCAGAAAATTCCGGCTTTGCAGCCCACCGAGCTCAGCGACGTGACCGAGCGCGCCGTCGAAGAGTTGCTGCGCGAAGGTGAATCACAAAACACCCTAATGAGCTATCGCAGTGCATTGCGTTACTGGGCCGCCTGGTACGGCCTGCGTTATGGTGTGATGATTCAGTTGCCGGTGGCGACGCCATGCGTGCTGCAATTCATCGTTGACCATGCCGAACGAACCACCCTCAAAGGGTTGGTTTCGGAACTACCCGTTGAGTTTGACCAGGTGCTGGTCCAGGGCGGCTACAAGGGAAAGCTCGGTGCCATGGCACACAACACCTTGGTGCACCGCATTGCCGTGCTGTCAAAGGCCCATCAACTGCGACAACTCAAAAATCCATGCCATGACCCCAAGGTGCGCGAACTGCTGTCGCGTACTCGCAAGGCCTACGCCAAGCGTGGGGCTATGCCGCAGCGCAAAGATGCCCTGACAAAGGAGCCGTTACAGGCCATTCTGGCGACGTGCGACGATAGCTTGCGTGGCCAGCGTGACCGCGCCTTGCTGCTCTTCGCCTGGGCCAGCGGTGGACGCAGGCGCTCAGAGGTAACAAGTGCCGAAATTCAGTTTTTGAAGCGCGTGGGACCGACCGACTTCATCTACACCTTAGCCTACTCCAAGACCAATCAATCCGGTACAGATTTGCCGGAAAACAGCAAACCAATAGTTGGAGCTGCGGGCAAAGCGCTTGACGACTGGCTACAGACCAGCAAGATTGCAGAAGGACCTATTTTCAGGAGAATTCGAAAAGGTGGACACCTTGGTGAAGCGCTCTCCCCGGCTGCCGTGCGTGCCATCGTCAAGGATCGATGTGCCGTGGCAGGAATTGAAGGTAACTTTTCTGCCCACTCGTTGCGGTCTGGCTTTGTGACGGAAGCGGGACGCCAGAACATACCGCTGGCTGAAACCATGACGATGACAGGTCACCACAGTGTGGCCACCGTGTTGAGCTATTTCAGGGCACAGTCGACATTAATGAGCAATGTGGCCAACTTGCTTGATCTGTGACCAAACTGAGCAAATTGAGGATTGGCGGGGACACGTGTAAAACACGATGCGTGTTGTATACATGCCGCCTACTGTCGTTCCGATAGTAAAACCTTACCTATGGATTGTTTTGATGAAGGGGTTGCACAAGCAAGTCGATCAAGCTTTCACTTAGGTCATGAAGCCGTTTAGGTTCATGATAAATCCGCTCCATCACTGCAAGACCCCGAGTGAACGCAATGACCATCTTGGCGATTTCGTCGGGCGGGTCGGCAAGCGAAGAGTTTCGTCCGTCGCGCGACAGCGCTTCAGCAACCAAGGCTTCCAAGCTCTCCAGCAGGATGCGAACACGATTTTGCATCCTTTCTCCGATCGCGTCGCTCTCCACGGCGGTCTTCGTGGTGAAGCACCCGCGCGGCGGAGTATCGGCAGTCATGCTTGCAATTGAAACGTCGAAAAATTGTTTCAGAGCAAGACGGGCCGAAGGCGCATCAAGTGCAGCCCGAGACTCCGCAAGAACGCGCGTCGCGTACCGATCAAAGGCAAGTTCAAAGAGATGCTCCTTACCTCCGTATGCGTGGTACAGGGAGCCGCGCTGAACGTTTACAGCGGCGGCTAAGTCGGCCATTGAAGTTGCTTGCCAACCCCTGTTCCAAAACACCTCCAGAACCTTTTCCAGAACGGCATCTTCATCGAATTGTCTGACCATAACCATATAAGTAGCTACCCCTGCAAAAAATGGTTGACACGTTCGTCAACATTGACAACAATAACAACGTTGACTAATGTGTCAACGTTGACTTGGATGTCAATTGTAGTCTCGATCAGTGATTTTGCAATTGGACATAACTCGACTGTCCCGCGCCAAGATGCCTGCCGCTCCTTGCCAAAGTAGCGGTAACTAGGAATGTGGCAATGGGAAAGGCTTATGTTTTTGCCGTTTCACTGATGGGTCAATGGTGTTTTATTTCATTTTTTAGAAAGCGAAACTCATGATGAATGGTCAAACTATTACCTCAGAAGAAACGGCTCAAATCAGCCTGAACTCCCAGGCGGCATTCGATGCGCAGATACCCTTTCATCATTCTTGATGCCAAAAATAGCAATCAACTGCAGACGCTTGTTGCTGATGTGATCGAGAAATCAAGTGTGTCCTGTAACGTATTTACTACGTCGATGATCGGAACCTCTGCCGAAACTCAAATTAAAGAGACGCTCGAAGCCGTCGGTGAAGGGCTCAATTTTGTTGTCGTTGTCATATTTGGATCACGTGCGGATGTGGAACCGCTGACAAAGAAATTTTCACTGTCCAAGGAGTAGATCAACATGAAGCCCAACAATTTGAATCAGCGCCTGTCCGGTGAACATGCTGTCGCCAGAGCGACGAGAGAGGGTTGGGTATCAGTTCTGATCGCTGCAACTCTATGGGGGACCACTGGCGTAATATTTCACGCGTTGGGCACATCGTCGGACGGAGCAAATGCTGTTTCGATCAGCTTTCTTCGCCTTGCGTTGTCCGTTCCGTTCTTTCTTGTGATAGCCCGTTTGCACGTGGGTACGTGGCTAACTCCGTTGGCACCCCGTAGCCTGGTTGTGCTGATCGTACTTGGGCTCGCCATGGCGTTTTACCAACTGACATACGTGATGGCCATCGAGCGAGTCGGTGTAGCCATCTCCGTGCTAATTAGCATTTGTGGAGCCCCCATCTTCGTCGCTCTGATTTCAGTACTAGCTTTAGGTGAGCGACTCAAGGCGCAAACGATCATCGCGCTGGTCGTTTCAATCGTTGGGACTGTATTACTCGTTGGCCTACCAACCGAGATCAATTCGGATACCAGCCGATTCTGGATGGGAGTTGCAATCGCCATTGCGTGTGGCGTTTGCCAAGCGTTCTACGTCCTTGCTGCACGATCTGCGGTTGGAGTCTGTAGCCCTATGCATGCGGGTGGTATCAGTTTCGCGTTTGGCGCACTCGCATTGCTTCCCTTTGGGCTCTATGAAGGACTGCAACTTACCTATTCTGTCAGCGGGTGGGCCATGTTGCTATATGTTGCGGCAGTACCGACAGCTCTCGCGCAAACACTATTTCTCATAGGTATCAGAGGTACCGGGGCAGTTGGTGGTGCAATAGCAAGCCTGCTAGAGCCATTGGTAGCGACGGTGTTGGCCGTGATCTTGCTGCATGAGCGAATGACGTGGTTAGGGATGCTCGGCGCAGCAATTTTGTTGAGCGGAATTGTGCTTATCCAGTGGACACCTATCGAACGCACGAAGGAGTCAAAGCTAATCATGGAAGATTAAAACGCATGCGCATTTGCTTCTTTGTCCCGGTAAGAAATGAGGCACTCCCGCTGGTCAGACGACTAGGGCTGCGCTGAATAAGTGGTTGTTGCGGAAAATGGTTTCTTATAAATCAATGGCTTACAGATGTCGTTTTCAAAATTTGGGTGCTTATTCAGCATTGCCCTAGATGCAATTTAGAGCTTGAAATCAAGGAGGAACAGCAATGAGCATTTATGAAAGACATGTGTTCTTTTGCACAAACCATCGAGAAAACGGCGCCGCCTGCAACCACCACGGTGCAACAGATCTGTGCGCCTATGCAAAGAAGCGGCTCACTGAGGCAGCACCGGAATATGCCAAAAGGGTGCGCGTCAACCGTGCTGGTTGCCTCGCAAGGTGCCAAGATGGCCCTGTTATTGTGGTTTATCCCGAAGCCGTGTGGTACACCTACATAGACGCCATTGATATTGACGAGATTGTCAACGAGCACTTGATAAACGGGCGATTCGTTGAGCGCTTGCGCATTGACGAGTCCTTTCAATTTCAGAAGTAGCATTGGGACGCAGCTTTATCGTGGTGGCTTCTGAAGCGCGCTTCCTGGCAGGGGACGGAGCCGAAGCCACCATGATCGAGGTGGTCAGGTCGGTTCACCGGGGCAACGACATCATGGGAGAGATCGGTGTGGCCATCGTGCTGCGCTACGCTTCGTACCTGGGTAAAGACAATTGAAATTCATGCGGCTAACCAAGTTGGGCTCCAAAAGCCCCATATGAATAACCTCTCGTCGGTTAGATTGGGGGCACTACATACTTGATGCAAAAACTAGCATTACGTCCAGACCCGGCGCCAACCATACCAGTTACAACGTCAATTAGGAATAGGTCAGGCGCCCAACCCACTCAGGCCACAGCTGAGCCGTAACGCCTCCCATGTAACAGGCCAATCAGATATCAAGTCCGATGAGCAGCATCAACGAAACGGCCTACCCCCAACTGAGTTCGGAGATTGTTGAGAAAGAGCTGCTCGCTTTTTTTACGCCGACGCAGCAGGAGCTTGGCTTCATTGCTTACAAATACAGCAGGACCACGACCCAGGCATTGATCGTCATCCAGCTCAAGGTGCTGCAGCGACTAGGCTATTTCATAGCGCTCGCCAATGTCCCCAGGAACATCATTGCGCATGTCTGCAAGCACCTGCGCATTCCGGAATTCCAGCCCCATTCATTGCGGAGCTACGATTCGTCTGGCAGCAAGTCGATCCACCAGCGCTTGCTGCGCAACTATGTTGGGGTTCGCACTTTGGGTTCTGAGGGGCAGGCTTGGCTCAATGAGCAAGCATCCAAGGCGGCCAAGACCAAACAGGAGTTGCCGGACATCATCAATGTACTTCTGGAGGAGTTGCTCCACCACCGCTACGAGTTGCCAGGCTTTGTGACGTTGTCGCGCGCTGCAAACCGAGCCAGAACCAAGGTAAACGATGACATTCAACGCCAAATCACGTCCACACTGAATGATAAGCAACTTGGGCAAATTGATCGTCTGTTCATTACGCAGGCAGGGCGCAGCCAATGGGAACAGTTCAAACGCGAGCCCAAACAACCCAATGTTCGGGAGGTTGTGAGCTTTCTGACGCATATTGAAGCCGTCCGCAAATTGGCCGACGGCCTGCCCAAGCCCGAGGATATCCCGGTCTCCAAGCGGACACAGTTCGTGCTCGAAGCCAGAGCGCTGAATGTTCGCGAGATGATGGCACTCAAGCCAATAAAACGCTATGCACTGGCTGTCTTGCTCATTCCCTTACCCTTTAAAGTCGCTCTAATACTGTCATCTGCACCTTTGACAAGGCCTATCGCCAAACTTGTCAGCGTAGGTCGAGCCCTTAAAGACCCTAATTCGTCAAGAATACTTGCCACCGCAATAGTCGCGGCCATATCACCCGACTGAGAACCTCCTACGCCGTCACAGACTAAAGCGAGTGTATAAACTTCTTCGTTGTACGCGCGAACTCGTGCGACCGCAAAACGATCCTCGTTCCGGCTACGCCTAACCCCAAGATGGGCACCCACCGCGATACCAAGTTCGTCAATGCTGACAGGGGCAGTGACGGACCAATCTTTACCGACTAGCTCCTCGAACACAGCCGTGTACAGCGAATTGCTATCCAGATAGGGAGGATTTTTATTCAACATATTGGCTATGTTACACATCCATCGGATGCATGGCAGAAATAGTTCGGCTTGTGCCACGCGTAAGTTTGCCGTTTCGGGTTAATCGAAAGAGCACCATTGGTATGGTCAAGCTTGCCTTTGGCGTCCAGGTGATGGACCTGCCGACCAGCCTGTAGGCGCAGTGCGATTTCCGAGCGGGCCTGGACTGCGATGTCACATGGCTGGAAGCCAAACTGGCGAAGCTCGGGACCGGCCGTGCACCTGGGTCGGCAACGTGAACGGCTGCTTCGGTTCCGCGATAGTGACCACTCAGGGTCTTGTATTCAACCAGTCGATGCAACAAGTTAGCTGAATCGTTCAGCAGCCATGCTCAAAGACCGAAAGAGTGTTTGCATCGATTGGCACTGAAACAGAGATTACCTCTACCGGCAAAAAGAATCCGGGCGGAAGCAGCGGCTTGGCGTGTCGACACCTTACCATTTGATCCTGACGAGTGGCATGTCATCAGCCCCTGGAGAAACTGATGCGGATGCCCAGGCATACCTCAACAGTCATGCCATGAGTGGTAGATGTCGATAGGAGTGGCCGCTGTGCCGTCCGGCCATGAAAAGATGCGCTGGTGGGTGCTGAGGTAGAGGCCTGGGCAATGTTGGCTTTTTGCCTCGATTACACATGACAAAGCGGAAGGCTCACCAAGACCGACTCGGTTTTTTGGTGCCGCAAGTGACTCGGCAAGATGGCGGGTGATGCAGAATTTATCCCGTGCATAGCCGATCATGATGCCCTGCTCCATGGCCGATGCATACGCCCCGATCACAAAGCGTTCGATTCCTGAAGTCTTCTTTCCCACAGCACAGTAATGAGCATGCATTGGATGCTTACGGCCTACGGGCTTGCATTCGGCGAAAAGAGAATCTTGCACCCGATTATGGGTTTGACAAAGCTCCCGCTGAAGGCGGAAGACTAGATCAGGCTTTCTACCCTTACTTTTCTCGTCATGATTGGCTGTGGCGCTCTCACGAGTCACGCTGCGAATGAAACTGAGATCAAGATCGTTGCTGTCGTCACACATCAGCCGGTTCTCTAGAATGTCCTCCAACCAAAATGTGATGTCGTCTTCATCTGCGTTTGCCAAATCACGACCATCAGACCGGATCAGCGCAAAAGCCCGCACCAGTGCCAGATGAACGGCGGCGATCCATCGCTCCTGAAGTCGTGGATGCGGTACACGGTAGGTGCGGGTGCTGGCACTGGTAAAGAAACCTGGGCTCATTTGCGAGTGGGCAAGGGAAAGCACTGCTTAAGATGTTCCTCGGCGATGTGCAAGGCGCAAAGATGGGCACGGCTTCGGGTCCAGAACCGGCGTTTGTTGAGCAACCCGATGATCAAACCGCCCTCGGGCAGAGGCATCACCAAGCGAGTGGCGGCACTGGCGCTCGCTTCACCGACGATGCTGGCGATGAGCTTTTCTGAGGGCGCCCATGTGTCGCCATCCAAGAGTAGCGTGACAAAAGCCCAGGGTTGTTGCCAATCCCCCTCCAACCGGGGCACGAGCCCGGCCTTGACTTTCTGTCCCACCGCCTTGAAGAATGGCTGAATGGCCTGCTCCAACGTACGGACGAAGGTTGCTGCTTCATCTGGTGGCACGGAGCGCATGGCTTGCTCACGCACCACGGCGTAGGGACCATTGAAGGTGACGGTGTCAGTCACCACTTGTCGCTCTGCTTTAGATAGGTCAAACAAACCGCCGACAAACGTATCAAGAGCATCCCAGTTCTTCTCGCCCTGGTTGAACGTACTTACTTGGGCATCAAGCATGTTGGCAAGACGCCCTGCTTCTTCCCGTTGCTCCTTAGTCAGTTTGTCGATGTTGGGGAACGGGAAGGAGTCGATGTCTGACTTGTCCAAGATGCGCTTTCGAGCACCCATTTGACCGCTTCGCATGAAACTGAAATGCTGGAATAGTTGGCTATGAGCGATGACATGCAGCAGCGCACACAAGAGATCGGGATCTTTATGCCAATAAGCCGTGTACCCAAAAAAATTCTTTGAGAACGCCATCTTCCGCTGAGGGAGACGATGAGACTTAGAGCTGTCACGCGTTTCACCAGGTCCACGGCGGATGCAGATAACAGGACTCCGAAAGTTGGTTTCTTCGTATGTACGGTAAGGTTCTTGATCTCCATGCCGTTCACGGTAGGTCGGATAGGTCCCGTTGTTGAGCAGGTCTGGCTCTTCGCCATCAAAAACCTCCAGATCAATCAGCCACTCAGGACACTGGCGAGGCTTGAAGGGCTCAATGTCCAATCCACGGCAACTCGCTGGGTCATCGGATTGCCAAAAACTCCCAATCGATTGCTTTTTCGCAATCCGACAGAGCTTCTCCATTACCTGGACATCCAAGATGCTGCCGATAGCAAGCGCTTTGCAGAGCCACGGAGTGTCTAGAACAGACTGTGCGGTGATTTGATAGGCGGATTGGTAATCTAGCCGAAACTCACCACGCCGAGCGAGCTCATCCTCTCGCACGGGGGTTGCGAGATGAAACGCCTGTGTTTCCAGATCAGGCTTTGCATTCTTGCTCCAAAGCAAAATCCACGGCTGATCATGCCCTCCCCAAACAGGCGTTTTCTCTAAATCTGACCCGTTCAGAATGCCCGACACCTGCATGGCCTGGAACCACGCGTTTCTCGCGCTGATGCCCGTAGGGGTTTGTTTGAGGACAAATCGAGCATCTATCGCAAACGCCACAATGCCGCCTGGCCTAGCCCATTCAGCAGCCCGCCAAAGGAATGGTAAATCTGGCACACCTCCCGGGTTGCGATAAGCGGCCGCCACCTCATGCAAACCACGGGCTTTGAGAACACGGCGGGCAGTTTCAGTACCCGCTTCATCCAGCAGTGCCTTGCGTAGCATGAAATCCTCTTTCCTCTCGGTTTTTGCCTTCTTCAAGACGCTCCAAGGCGGATTCCCCACAACCACATCAAAGCCACCATTGAAATTTTTGCTGTCCACTGCCTCGCCCAAGCTGCCTAAAACGAAACCAGTCTGCGTGCGTTCTCTTGCGGTGCGTTGATCGAACAGAACCAGCCCTTGCAGTGCCTTGGTCGCATGATGGGCAGAGGGCGGCGTAGTAATCTCGTTCAGTTCGATGACCGTGATATATAGGCCCAGGGCGGCTAACCGGAGGGCCGACTCACTCACGTCAAATCCGCGAATCTGATTGTGCAGAATACTTTCGATGACTTGCTTGCTCGGGCGGCGAACGTTGTTTCCCAGGCGCTCCCTATCAGCAGCCCAACGGTGGCGAACCAGTTCCCTCAAGGAGAGCACCAAAAACACACCCGCGCCACAAGTGGGGTCGAGAATCTTTGCTTGATGGGCTGGTGTTTCTAAGCCGGCTAGCGCTTCATCCACAAGCAATTTGGCCAAGGTGCGCGGCGTGTAATGCACCGAGCGGGCCTTGGAGTCCATTTCATCTACCCGGTGACTGAAGTTCTCATATACCTGACTGAGCACACCAATCGGAATGTGGCGGAAATTGAGTTGGTGCCAGTCAATGCCCGTCAGCTGCTGCTGCAGGATACCCTCCACATTTTCCCAACCGCGAAGAATAGCTTCCAGGTGCAGGAAGATGCAATTATCGGATTGATCGCCAGCGTTCTTGTAAACATCGGCATAAGCCTTCGTTCGCTTCGCTTCCGATGCATCTAGCGGCAGCGGATCAATGAGTGGCAGAAGATCGCCGTTGAATGTGACGTCCAGCCAGTTTGAAGTCTGCGCGGCTCTAGCGGGTGTGGAAAAAACCCGCTGCAGGCGGTGAGCTTTCGGATCACCTTTAGCCGCTGGGCATATCTCATTGATCAGATCATCCGTCACGATCCGTCGATCAACAAGGAAGCGGAAGAACAGCGCCCGCCCCGTCATGGAAAGAACCGCAAGGCCATCCAATTTTTTAATGAGTACCAGCTCGGTCACCGCCTTATCCAGCAGGCTACTAATTTCTTCGAAGACCGGGTCAGAGGCTTTAGGCTGACCTTTCAGTTCTGTCAGTGTGCCGGTGGCGATCTGGTGAAAAAGAAATGGTGCACGCGGATCGGCGATTCGAACTGTCGTCCCAAGGCCGTTATCGTTCAGAGTCTTCCGATCCAAATTGAGTGGGTAAAGAACCAACTCTCCTGGCCGCACAATCGCCAGAACCGCATGGTCTCCACGGTTTGCCAGTCGCTGCTGCAGGTTGACGCGCTCTGCGAAATCGGGTTCACCTGATGCTGCATCTATCAAATACATGACCGGCTTGCCTTGGAACTCCGCTACGGCATCAGGCAGCCGACCCGCTTCCCGTTGCACCTGATCAGAGAGCAAGTCTAGGTATGAAACATGATCCGGCAACTGCTTCTGGTTATCTCGGAGCGAGACAATGCTCGGGCAACCGAAAACACTAACCGATTCGGCCAAGCGTTGATCTCTATTTGAAAGTTGAGTCGACATGGTCAGGTGAAGCAGCGAATGGTGCCAACCAGCACACCAGCCAGTCGGAAAGATTTTTCTATTTGCTCCGAGTCAACGAGTCGGTCTGGGTAGGCTGGGTTCTCTGCCTGTAGGCGCAACCCGAGTTTCGTCTTGAAGACTCGCTTTAGCGTGGCGTCCTCATCCAGTACAACGGCGGCAATATCTCCATCGGAGAACTCCGGGCCAGACCGGAGGACGGCAATGTCGCTATCGAAAATACCAGCATTGATCATGCTATCCCCCTTCACATGAAGGGCAAAAAGGCTGTTCCCTTGAAACAACGCCCGAGGAAGTAGCAGAACTTCCTCGGCTTCTTCCATTGCAAAAATTGGCAATCCTGCTGCGATTCGTCCAACCAGAGGTACTGCGACAGTCTGAGCCGAACTGTCGGCTCGCATCGGTCCGGTCACTCGAAGCGATCGGGGGCTTCCTGGGGTGCGGGCAAGTCGGCCCTTTTTCTGGAGTGCCGTGAGGTGTTGTTGGGCAGTTGACGTGCTCGACCAGCCAAAATGCTGTGCGACCTCTCTAATAGTAGGGGGCAACCCGCTCTGTGCTGATGCTTGCTTTACGAAAGCAAGAACCTTGTCTTGGGTGGTTGTGAGGGATATCGCCATCTGAACAATAATACCGTAACGGCATATGGTACTCCTGCCAATTAAAGATTGGCCAGATTTCACTGATAAATCGAGCTATCGACAGATGAGTGCGGGCAACGCTGGTATGGGTAGGGGATCGGCCTGCAGAATCAGAGACAGCGCCTAGCCTTGTAAAGCGGTGAGGATCGGCGGAATTCCACTATTGCTTCGGGGTGCGAGTTCCCCGTGTCCTGTGCCAACTGGATACATCCAGCTTCAATGCTTGCGCGTCAAACATCTTTATTACCTCAGTTTGCATTGGGGGCAACCCGCACACTTCTTCTCCGTTAGCCTTGCTTTCGGCAATACCCCACATCCCCATTTCACGAGCAATGAGTGATGTTGACCAAAAACGTTCGGTTCCTTGCCCGCGCGCCTGCATAACGTGCCATTGGGCACAGCGTGTCGCACCGATCAAGGTTGGCGGAACCGTCTGCATCACCTCTGGGTTTGCCATTCGTTTTGCGTGGTTGGCATCATAGGTCTGTCGATAGTGAATGACCGCTCGGCGAAGACCGCACAACGCATCTCTGGCAGTAGGTCCCTTGGCCTGGACGAGGCCGTTGACCACGCGTGCAACAAACAGATCACCGCTCTTGAAAATCCAGCAATGGGTAGGCTGTCCGGTATGCAGAAGCGCCACCTCGCGCACATCCTCATCTGAGGGATGGGCTCCATTCTCGACCTGCCAACCGTCGTGTTGACTCCAGTTCAGACAAAGCGCTTCAGCTAGGTCATCCAATCTATTCTTGCATTCGTGCCGAGCGTTGGCCCAAGCTTCACAGCGTTGCTGTTTCATGGTCATGCCCGGGGTGAACCGAGTGGTACCTGCATTCCGAATATACCCAACGAACTCAGTACATTTCCCCTTCGGACGACAGAACCAAACAACACAATCGGCAAAAGCGGAGCTTCCATTGCTTTCGTCGTTAATAACCCAGTCGGCCCAACCCTGGGCAATCGAGCGATCAGTTTGCCGTATCGCTCTCGCCCAGGCTTGTCGAGCCTCTAGTGCGGTCGCATGCTGGATAACCCAGCGAAGTGCTGGACCGGTGATGGAAAGACCTCCAGGGATAAAAGTGCTCCCCACGCTGTCAAGCAACTCAATTCGGGTCTTTTGCATGGATGGTGTAGCAAAATCGAGTGCCTGTTCTGCTGGTCGATTTGGCCAACGCCGGGTTATTGCCCTAGGCTCCAACTGACGTGTCCACAGCATTTCTGCAAATGCGACGCGTGCCTTCGCACGTTTAGCCATCGTCTTCGCAAAAGCGGCCGGATCGAACGTGCGCATTAGTATTTTGATCAGCCGGTCGGGATTTGCCAATCCATGTCGACGCAGATGACGCCCCATAGATTTATATACAGTACATTGATCCGATTCAGGCCATGTCGGCTCCACGTTCTGTTTGATCACCGGTTTAACTTCCTGCAGGCAGCCGCTCGCTGCTCTATAAACTGACCAGCACTTGGCTTCACCTGCGTCCCGCCAAAACACAGGTTCGGCGTCAAAGCAAGCTGGATAGTTGATCGCGTTATCGTGGCACCACCGTGCAGTGAGTGCGAGTTGAATGTGTGCTGGCAACAGTCGCTCGAACGAAGGTGAATATCGCACGCAGTCTAGGTGTTTTACCCATTGCGCCACTGGAATCCAAGCTGCTGTTTCCGCAACCTGCATACTTGGTTGTCTGGCTTCCTGTGCAGTTACAAACTTGGTGTAACCGCATCGACACTGCCGCTGGACTATGGTCAGTCCGGTCAGCCTCATCTTGAATTTTTCATGGCATTTCGGACACTCTTCGATGAGAGGTTGGGCATGGATGGGACACCGTGATATCAGCCTGATGTTGCCTAAAAGGGTATGAAACCCTGACGCTATGCATGCCGGGCACCAGCGAAGCTGCGCCACCATACAGGAGCGACTCACAGCGGGAGGGAACTGCTCCAGCATCGCAAACTTCGATAACGCTTGCCTTGACTCTCCGAGAGCCAAGGCAAGGATTTTCGCTTCGCGAACAGCGCAATCCTTCCCGGTAGACGCTTTGGACATGTATAACTGCCGAATATCTCCTGACCGCAAATCATTCAACCAGGTCGCGCGCAACAAGGTGTGCCACATTGATGTATACGGCAGAATGGTGCCGGGGTACCAGGTCAATGGTTTCATGACTTGTTGCTGTTCGCTGACCGCCTAACCAAATGCGCCGTAGCAGTAACCAATGCCAACAACTGGCGATGCCCGCTCTCCGTCACAATCTGTGACAAGCTTTCTGGGGAAGTCACGTCGCGCCAATCAGCGCCACCTGCGATGCGCAACAAAATGTGCCGACAGCAGTGCGCGATGGTTTTCATCGGAAATTCAAGTGGACCTGGGTAATTTGGCGGTATTCCAGCCACTAAAGCGGCGTGTAACGCCTGCACGTGGCTTTCGAGTCGAAAGCCAGCGGCCCACGCTTGTGTTGCGACACCTGCGGTGAATGACAGGCCTGACTGAGCTGGCCATTCCGTCCCTTCGTCGTAGCCTGCCATTACGCAGGCAAGCTCATCTAGGCCAGCAATACCATGAAAGCGCTCACTAGAAAGCATGAAGCGTGCAGCAACGTGTGCACCACCCACCATGGCCAGTGCCATAGGCTCATCAAAGAACTGCAGCGATGCAATCGAGAATACGCACAGGCGCAGGTTTTCTTTTTCCAACAGGCTGTGCAGCTCTACCAGCCACAACCATTCGCGCTGCGTCATGCCTTGAGCTTCGTCAATGATGAGGATCAGAAACCGCCCGCCTCCTCGACGCGCCAGTGAATACCAACGTTCCAGCAGCATATGCTGGCGGCTCAGAGGGCTGCGCGTGGCTTTTGCCAACGGATGTTTGCTCGCGTGAAGCAGACTAGCGTAGAAACGTCCAACCGAATTCGCTCCACCGGCGTCGGTGTGACTCCAGACTACCATTGGCAGCGTATTTTGAAAACGTTCGCTCAAGAGCGTCTGAACCCAGTGATCCACTGCGCTGGATTTTCCATAACGCGAAGGTCCATAGATAGTGGCGCCCTCTACTTGATTGTCGATCCAGAATGCCAACTGGTCTACCATCCGTTGTATGGGTGGCGTATACAGTGAATAGTCGCGTGTCACCAAAGGGTGGTCCCGGGGGACGTGGGGCGGCACCAGTGGGGCTGGAGACTGAAGTCCAGTCACCATGTCTTTGCCTTCGGCAAGTTGCGCGCTGGCCTTGGCCCCGACTCGCTTTTGGCTAAAGACGTTCCGGAAGCTACGGCCTTGGTGGCAAACTCGTTGCGCCCGTCGTTGGGCGACGCCATATCGCTATCTACCGCGGCAACGGGTTCGGTGGCAGCATGTTGTTCCTCATGTAATTGGGCCGCAAGAATGCGACGTACATTCAGATAGGCAGGATGTACAGGCAGTTTGCCGCCATTGACTTCAGCAAACCGTATCAACTCTTCCACGGCGTCGCATTGTGTAGTCAGGTGCAGCAATCTGCGCCTTTCTAGTGCTCGAATCGACTGCCGGATGAACAGGCTGTGGGGCGTCCGATGCCAAGGAGGTGCAGCCCGCACAACACCTAGGAACAGTCCCTTGCTGTCTGACACCGTGGCAAACCGCGCATCGTCTTCGTCTTCGATTTGAAGCCAGCAATTCTTGCCGACCAAATCGGTTCGCAATGCCAACCATTCGGCGGAATAGCGTGCAGTAGCGAAATTGAAATACGGCCGCCTACCGGTTTCGACACCTCCCAACACCGTGCACAGGCGGCGCACGCCTACCATGCGGCGTACGGCGTCAGGATCAGCTCGCCTGACCGCAGTGTCAGGCGGGACCAGGAATTGCAACTGCGACAGCGGCGAGCGGTAACCCAGTCCAGAATGCGGCGTTGCGTTGTAATTTGCGATCAACGCAGCCAGTAACTCTTCGGCATACTCCACTTGAAAACCAGTCGCCTCTGCAATCGCTGTCGGGTCAGAGCCACGCTTGTCGGCAGGTTTACTGCCAGTGGTAGGTGCCAGTCGGTGAAAACCACCCTTTGCCAAGTGTTCAAAGAATGCCTCAATATACGGGCGGTCGTCTTTGCTGCGTCTGCTGGTGTAGCTTTGGTCATCCTGCGGTTTCAAGATTCGGCAATCCACAACCTCCTTCAGCGTGTTTTCGACGCGGTCACAAATGTTGGCAAGCGCTCCATCAACACTGAACTCATTCCAGCAGACACCGCTAAGATGGGGAGCCACATTAGACGGCATTCCTGCGCCCTCTGTGTAAGCGATGTCACTAAAACTGATCCTAGGTGGCGCCCAGACTGACAACGCGTGTTTGACTGCACGCAATACATCCTCAGCCCCGCATTCACGGCGCAAGCTAAGGTGATATCCCAGCACAGCTCGGCTTACCACTTCAATTAACACGATGACCCAAATGCGGTGAATTTTGCGCATCTCGACCCCGCCGTGGGGCGACGGGATCGCAACGACCATCCGCGCGTCCAGCTTGTGCGCGTCACATTCAACCCGGTCGAAGGGCTTCATTGGCGGTCGATTGACGCCATCTCCTGCAATCGATTTGCGACGGGCTTCTTCGCCACCAAGCAGCAAGCGCTGGCGGGCTGGGTTTTCTTCCAAGACGCGGTCAATGTAGGCGACAATCGTGACGTAGCCCAACTTTTCCACGTTGAAGGGCCACTCGCCGCGCTGTTCGTAACCAAGTTCACGAAGTTGGTCGATCAACCAACGAAATATTGGCTGCTTTCGCTTGCCGGGCCCTTGTAGTCCGCGTGCGCTTTCCAGGATCCGCGCACGGAAACGCTGCTCTAGGCTACGACCTTCAGGAGATGCAAAAATCCATTGCAAGGATCCAGCCGTTCCGGCGCCGTCTTCGCCGACACGAGGCTTGGTCTTTCGTCGATACTCCGCGATGCGCAGAAAAGGCAGAGCTCCACGCCAGCCGTAGAGACACCCGTCGTCATGTGGCGCCAAGCAACGTTCAACGATCAGTCGGTAAACGTTTGAGCGAGACATCCCGGTTTCTCGTCGAACCTCCGCTGCAGATGCGCCGCTCAGGTACAGCTCAATACTTCGCCGCCGCAGCATGAACATGCCGCGCTCCTTCGCAGGCAACGCATCGGGGTCGACTCGCACCCAGGTCTTCGTGTCAATGTGTTGCGCTGTAGCTGGCAATTGACTAGCAGAACGTGATCCAACCCGAGTCGATATGGCCATAGGACCCTTCCGAAACGAACAGTTAGCGTCAAATTTACTTGAATTGTGTACTTAGCGTCAATTGTTCTTGTAAAAATGGCATTACTTTTCAACCAGTCAATATGCCCTGTTACCTCTTAGCGGGCTGTGCTGGATAGCATCATTTTTACTTGTGTGAGCGGGCGCAGGACTTGCGGCAATCACCATGTTCCCTTGGATTGACTGCGGCGCACGAAGTTTGAGAGCAATTGTGCCGAATCTGTTCGACTGGCCTGGGTGGCAAAGTCCAGTGCGCTCAAGCCAAGCTCGTTGACCAATGACGGGTCTGCGCCAGCTTCCAGCAGCAACTTGACGGCCTCCGGCGTGCCGTAACGTGCGGCCATCATCAGCGGTGTGCTGCCATTGGGTGAGCCTGCATCGATGTACGCGTTTTCTTCAAGCAGCAGGTTCATCACTTCGAGATGCCCATGGGTGGCGGCGTAATGCAAGGGTGTCCAGCCGGTTTTGTTGACGTCGGCATCCTTCTCGATCAGCATCCGGCACATCCGCACATCGCCTGCCAGGGCTGTCAGCATCAGCGGGCTCTCGTCAGCGGCATTGCGCACTTCGACCTTGGTGCTGGGCCAACGGATCAGCGCCTCGGCCACCTTCAGCGATTCTGCTTGGATGGCCAGGATCAGCCCAGCCCGACCTTTGGGGTCCACCGTGTTGGGGTCAAACCCTCTTTGCAACAAGGCCGTGACCGTACCCGCATCGTCTTGCCTGACGGCGGTAAAAAAGTCGTCGTACGAACCTGCTTGAACCGATGAAAATCCAATAAAAACAAATAAATAAACTATTTTTTTAAAGTAGCTTCTGATGTTTGAAATGTGGGTACTCATGCGGCGATCACTCCGGTAAAGAGTTGCTCAAAGTTCCGGCTGGTCAGCTTGGCGATCTCGTCTGTTGTGACACCACACACCTGCGCCAGTTGCTGCGCCACATAAGGTACATAAGACGGGTTGTTGGTTTTGCCGCGGTACGGCACGGGGGCCAGGTACGGGCTGTCGGTCTCGATCAACAAACGATCCAGCGGCACCTTGGCCGCCACATCACGGATGCTCTGTGCACTCTTGAACGTCAGGATGCCTGAAAACGAGATGTAAAAACCCAGGTCGAGTGCCGCCTTGGCCACGTCCCAGTCCTCGGTAAAACAGTGAAACACACCACCCGCGCTACCCGCCGAGCCGTCTTCGCCCTCCTCTCGCAGGATGGCCAACGTGTCATCGGATGAGCTGCGTGTGTGGATGACCAGGGGTTTGTGCAATTGGCGCGCGGCGCGAATGTGCAGACGAAACCGTTCGCGTTGCCAGTGCATGTCGGCCTGCGTGCGACCGTTCAGTCGGTAATAGTCCAGCCCGGTTTCCCCGATGCCCACCACGCGCGACAAGTTGCCCAAATGGATCAGGTCGTCCAGAGAGGGTTCTTGAACACCTTCGTTGTCCGGATGGACCCCCACGGTCGCCCACAGATGGGGGTGTTGCAGGGCCAGTTGGTGCACGTTAGGAAACTCTTCGAGTGTGGTGCTTATACACAGCGCACGCGTCACCTGGGCGTCTGACATGGCCTGCAGGATGGTCGGCAGGTTTGACACCAGCTCGGGGGAATTCAAATGGCAATGGGAATCCGTGAACATGCGTCTGTCAATCGGTCAAGGTCGGAGCTGCCCACAACCTGGGGCAGACAGCTCAGATGGTTTGTGTCTGGCGGTCAGAGGCCAGTTGGGCACCCAAAATCTCTTCGATCTTGAGTTTGAGGGCTTGTGCGTTGTCGTCTTTGGGAAAGCGGATACCAACGCCCTGGGTGCGGTTGTAGGCCGCCTTGGACGGTGTCACCCAGGCGACTTTGCCTGCAATCGGGTAACGCTGTGGTTCGTCAGGAAGGGAAATCAGCACATACACCGCGTCGCCCAACACATAGTCGCGGGTGGTGGGAATGAACATGCCGCCCTCGGTGAACAGCGGAATGTAGGCCGCGTACAGCGCAGACTTTTCCTTGATGGCCAGCTGGATCACACTGGGACGTGGTGTGCCCGGAGCAAGGGTGGTGGTGGCGTTCATGGTTTGGAGTTTAGAGCCAATTGCGCTTGGCTGACCAGTGCTTCCTGCATCAGCCCGGGGTTAAACGGATGCTCCACCGTGCGGCGGGTCTGTGCCAGCGACTTGGCCCAGTCGCTCAGGCTGTGCCAGGAACCCGATGTGGGCAGGTCAGCCACCTCAAAATAACGCGGTTGGGCACCACTTTTGAGTGCCAGCAGGTCGTGGCACAACTTGTGCAGCGCATCGACCGTCTGCGCCCCTGTCCAGTCCTTGAACACCGCCACCTCTCCGCGCAACACCGCTTTGGGCAGAAGCCGCCAGCGATCACTCACCGGGGCCATCAACAAGGCATCGGCTGGGCGGCCACCCGAGGCCCGCAACATCACGGTGGCCTGGGGCGCAGGCACACCCTGGGCCTGCAGCCAGCGCAGGGCGGTGTCGTGATTGGGCCAGACCATGGTGTGGCCCAGGCAGCGGCTGCGGATGGTGGGCAGCAGCAGGTGGGCAGCGTCGGTGGCCAGCACAAATTTCACATCCCCGACAGGCTCCTCCAGGGTCTTGAGCAAGGCATTGGCGGTGAACACGTTCATGCGTTCGGCCGGAAACACCAGCACCGCCTTGCCCCGGCCACGGGCGCTGGTGCGTTGTGCAAACTCCACCGCGTCGCGCATGGCCTCCACGCGGATCTCTTTGCTGGGCTTGCGTTTTTTGCTGTCAATCTCGGACTGTGCTTTTTCTCCGAGCGGCCAGCCCATGTCCAGCAGCACGGTCTCAGGGCACAACACACAGAGGTCGGCATGGGCATGCACATCGATGGCATGGCAGCTGGCGCACACGCCACAGGCACCAGCTGGCCCGGCTTGGTCACACAGCCAGGCACGTACCAAGGCCAGTGCCAACTCGTATTGGCCCAGACCCGAGGGTCCGGCCAGCAGCCAGGCGTGGCCACGCTGCGTCAGCAGGCTGTGTAATTGGGCCGTGATCCAGGGGGCCACGGTCTGGCTGGGTGTTGTCTGGTCTGCAGACGTCATGCCAGCCAGCCTTGGTGTTGCATCACTTGCCGCACTTCTTGCCAGACAGCCTCACGTGCCTGGTCGGCGTTGATGCGGGCAAAACGCTGCGGGTCGGCCTGCAGGCGCTGGGCATAGCCATCGCTCACACGTTTGAAAAAAGCGGCGTTCTGTGACTCGAACTTGTCGGGCACACGGGCTCCGGCTAGGCGTTGGGCGGCAATCTCGGGGTCCAGCTCAAACCACAGTGTGACATCGGGTTGACGCAGAAAAATGCCCTTAGGCCCTTGTGTGGTCTGGATCATCTGCTCCAGATTCAAGAGTGTTTTCCAGTCGTAGCCGCGCCCCCCCCCCTGGTAGGCGAAGGTGGCGTCGGTGAAGCGATCGCTGATGACCACCTCGCCGCGCGCCAGGGCAGGCTCAATGCGTTGCTGCAAATGGTCGCGCCGCGCGGCAAACACCAGCAGCGCCTCGGTCAGTGCGTCCATGGGGTCGTTGAGGATCAGGGTGCGCAATTTTTCAGCCAATGGGGTGCCACCTGGCTCACGTGTCAAGGTGACCACCCTGCCCTGCGCCTCAAACGCGCGCGCCAAAGCGTCGATGTGGGTCGACTTGCCTGCGCCGTCGATGCCTTCAAAAGTGATGAACAGTCCGTGATGTGTCATGAAAAAAGAGTGTTGGCGCGGTCTAGCGCCCAAGCTGGTATTTGGCCACCGCGCGGTTGTGCGCGTCGAGGGTGTCGCTGAACTGGCTGCTGCCGTCGCCCTTGGCGACAAAGTACAGCGCCTTGCTGGTGGCGGGTTGCGCGGCCGCCAGCAGCGCCGCCTTGCCGGGCATGGCAATCGGTGTGGGTGGCAGGCCAGCACGGGTGTAGGTGTTCCAGGGGGTGTCGGCCAGCAGGTCACGGCGGCGCAGGTTGCCGTCAAATTTGTCACCCAGACCGTAAATCACGGTGGGGTCGGTCTGCAACATCATGCCGATGCGCAGGCGGTTGGTGAAGACCGAGGCAATCATTGGCCGGTCGCTGGCCAGGCCGGTTTCTTTCTCGATGATGCTGGCCAGGGTCAACAACTCGTCCGGGCTTTTGAGGGGTGAGTTGCTCGAACGGGTTTGCCAGGCGGACGCCAGGTGTTTGTCCATCGCGTGCAACGCGCGCTTGAGCACCGCCAGGTCACTGCTGCCCTTGGTGTAGGTGTAGGTGTCGGGGTAAAAACGCCCCTCGGGCGCGAGACCCGGACGCTCCAGCTTTTGCATGATCACATCGGCCCCTAGCCCTTGTGTATCCTGGGTCAGCTGCTCTGCTTTCTGGAGTGCTTGGCGGAATTGTTTGAAGCTCAGGCCCTCCACCAGGGTCACCGCACGCAGGGCTTCTTCACCACGCACCAGCTTGGACAACAAGCTGCGCGGGCTGACTTCACCCTGCAACTCGTAGCTGCCGGCCTTGATCTGGCGCGATTCACCAGACAGGCGAAACCACCAGTACAGCAGTTGCGGCGAGGTGGCCACACCGGCATCCACCGCGTCCTGCGCCACACCACGCGCACTGGTACCGGGCTCGATCGACAAGTCCACCACGGGCGCGCGCAAGGCCAGCGGCTGGTTGATCCACCACACCCCCAGGCCTGCTGCGCCCAGAATCACCATCACTACGAAACCGATTAGTCGCTGCACAACCCCGCTGCCTTCCCCACATTGAACACCGCATCATAATGCGCGGCATGCAACAACAACTTGACGGCGTGGCCCGGCTGACACATTCAGGGCTGATACGTGCACAGGGCGAAGATGCTGCCAAATTTCTGCATGGCCAGTTCACCCACGACTTTGTGCTGCTGGGTCAGAACCAGGCCCGGCTGGCGGCCTTTTGCAACGCCAAAGGGCGTGTGCAGGCCAGTTTCATCGGCTTCAAACGCAGCAACAGCGACATTCTGCTGGTGTGCAGCCGTGATCTGCTGGCGACCACCCTCAAGCGCCTGTCGATGTTCATCCTGCGGGCCAAGGTCAAACTGACCGATGCCAGTGAGGACTTTGCGCTCTATGGCCTGGCGGGCTCCGCACTGCAGAGTGCTACGTCACACATAGCAAACTACCCAGACAACACCTGGGCCAAGACCGATTTGAACGAGGCATCTCTGGTCAATCTGTACCCCGCCGACGGTGTTCCGCGTGCCTTGTGGGTGGCCCCTGTGGCCCAGCCAGCACCCGCAGGCCAGGCCTTGTCGGAGGCACTGTGGGACTGGAGCGAGGTGCGCAGCGGCATCGTCACCGCGAGTCAGCCGATTTTTGAAGCCTTTGTGCCGCAGATGCTCAACTACGAGTCGGTTGGTGGTGTGAACTTCAAAAAAGGCTGTTACCCCGGCCAGGAGGTGGTGGCGCGCAGCCAGTTCCGTGGCACGCTCAAACGCCGCGCTTACCTGGCCCATGCAGAGGCGCCGCTCAAGGCTGGTGACGAGGTATTTTTGCCGACCGACGAAGGTCAGCCCTGCGGCACCGTGGCGCAAGCCGCGCCTGCACCTGTCGGTGGTTTTGATGCCATCGTGTCGATGCAGATCAGTGCCTTTGAGGCCGGTGGTGTGCGTCTGGGCACGGTGGACGGGCCGACGTTGACCCTGGCAGCGCCGCCCTACCCTTTGCTGGCCGACATCTGAGCCGGGAAAGCCACCCGCACCAACAAGCCCGGCCCAGAAGCCGGGTCTTCCAACACCAGGCTGGCCCCGTGCTTTTGCACCACCTCCAGCACAATCGCCAGACCCAGGCCCGCGCCGTCCACGGCGGCGTTGACCCGCACAAACGGCAGCAACATGCGTGCACGCAGCTCCGGTGCGATGCCCGGGCCGTGGTCACGCACCAGCAGGGTCACACCTTGCTCATCACCTCGCAGGCTGACCTCGACCACCGCATCCGGCGGTGAAAATTTCAGCGCATTGCCCAGCAGGTTGTCCAGCAGCAGCCGCACATCGTCCGCGTCCGCCTGAACCAACGTGGCACCGTGACTGTCCAGCGCAAACTCGATGCTGCGCTGACTGGCCAGGGTGGACAGCCCCACCATCGCGTCCTGAGCCAGTGATTGCAGATCAACCGCCACGCTGGGCCGGGGTTTGACACGGGCTTCCAGGCGGGCCAGGGTCAGCATCTGCTGCAGCAGATGCTGGGTGCGTTGTGCGCCCAGCTTGAGGCGGCTGGCTGCCTGGCGC
Source organism: Rhodoferax sp. U11-2br (assembly GCF_018619435.1). Taxonomy (GTDB): domain Bacteria; phylum Pseudomonadota; class Gammaproteobacteria; order Burkholderiales; family Burkholderiaceae_C; genus Rhodoferax. The sequence goes on from NZ_JAHFZF010000008.1 coordinate 56,335, forward strand.
ATCTGGGCCGGGTCCTGGCTGCCTAGCAGGTTGTCCACCTCCAGGCTGATCGCGGTGATCGGCGTGCGCAGTTCGTGTGCGGCATTGGCAATGAAGCGTTTGTGGGCTTTCAAGCTGGCATCGAGTTGCTGCAGCAGACGGTTGAGGGTGTCCACCACGCTGGCTAGTTCGGTCGGCGCCTCGGGGATCTCCAACGGTGCCAGCGAATTGGCATCGCGCCGGCTCAGCTCATCGTCAAGCTGGCGGATCGGCGCCAAACCTCGCCTGAGGGTGAAGTTCACCAGCCACGCCCCCACCAGCACCACCAGCATTGACGGCAGCAGCACTTCCAGCACCGCGTTCCAGCGCAACTCGTCACGCAGGGACTTGGCGTGCATCACCTGCACCGTGCGCTGGCCGTTGCTGATGGTGAACACTTTCAGCGTCACCGCGTCCGCCTGGTGACCACTGCGCACCAAGGACAGGCCCGGTGGTGTGTCCAGATCCACGTCGATCTGCTCGCTGGAGCGGTACAGCAAGGTACCAAAGGCATCCCATACCTGCACATCCAGGTGCAAGGCCGGGTCATCGTCCCAGGTCTGCTCGGTGCCCTGCAGGTCGCTCAGGATCAAGGCGCGCGCCACCTGCTCCAACTGGTAGTCCAGCATGTCGCCCTGCTGACGGTGGACCTGCATACGCACCACCAGGCCCAGCACCAAGCCCACCAGCAACATGCCCAGCAGCAGACGGACTTTGAGGCGTTTTTCTAACGAGAACATGCGGGTTCGTCGCGCGGAACAAAGTAGCCTACGCCGCGGATGTTGAGGATGCACTGGGCGCCCAGCTTGCGGCGCAGGTTGTGGATATTGACCTCCAGCGCGTTGCTGGCCACCTCTTCGCCCCAACCCAGCAGGCGTTCTTCGAGCTGGGCGCGTGACATCGGCATGCCCGGGCGGCGCATCAACAACTCCAGCAAGGCAAATTCACGCGCAGACAGGCTCACAACCGTGCCATCTTGGGTGACCAGTTTGCTGTCCGGGTGCAAGGCCAGCGTGCCGCTACGCAGCACCGGGTCGGCCCGACCGGATCGGCTGCGGATGGCTGAGCGCAGGCGCGCGGCCAGCTCGTCGATTTCAAAAGGTTTGAGGATGTAGTCATCGGCCCCCGCGTCCAGCCCCGCCACACGTTCACTCAAAGCGTCCCGGGCGGTCACGATCAGGATCGGCAGGCCATGGCCACCGCTGCGCAGATCGCGCAGCACCTGCATGCCGTCGCGCTTGGGCAGGCCCAGGTCCAGCACCACCGCATCAAAGGGTTCACTGCGGGCGCATTGCAGGCCCAGGTCGCCGTCGCGCACCCAGTCAATCGTGATGCCCAGGCGGTGCAGCCCCACACGCACCGCTTCACCAATCAGAGGGTCGTCTTCTACCAGCAACACACGCATCGGTTTTTCCAGAACAAAGAAGTGATTTTCAGCTTAGCACGCCCACACGCGACAAAGCCGCGCAAAAGCGCGGCTTTGTTGTGGGGCGGATAGGCCACCTCAGGTCAAGCTGTTTAGCTGGCGACAGCTTCCTTCTTGACAGCCTTCTTGGCGGCGTGTTTTTTCACGACCTTCTTGGCCGGTGGCGTCACCGCTGCAGGTTGGGCGGCGGTTGCGGTGGCAGCCGGTGCTGCAGGCGCGGCGGGTGCAGCCGGGGTGGCGGCAAAAGACAGGCTGGCGCCCAGAAGACCAGCAGCGAGGCACAAAGCGGAAAAACTTGATTTCATGATGCTTCCTTGACAGGTTGAGGTTGTTTACTCAGGTGTTGGTAGCTCACCAACTGGGGAGAACTGTAGAACCCGCAACTTAGCCTGTCCTTAGGCTTGGCTTAGACGAGACTTAAGCTGGGTCATGACCATGCCACACCCCGCTAGACCACAAGAGACTACTCAATAGTCATAGCAATTAGCCCTTTATACACAAGGGCTGGAGACCAAAACTAAGCAGATTCAGCGTCCAGATGGACCCGACCCGCCTCGATCGTGATCACCCGCTGGCAACGTGCCGCCAGCGCCTTGTCATGGGTCACCAAGACCAGGGTGGTGCCAAGCTCGCGGTTCAGGGTCAGCATCAGCTCCATCACCGTCTCGCCGGTGGCGAAGTCCAGACTACCCGTGGGTTCATCCGCCAGCAACACCGCCGGTTGCACCACAAAGGCGCGGGCCAGCGCCACCCGCTGTTGTTCCCCCCCCGAGAGCACCTTGGGGTAATGCCCCAGGCGCTGTGACAAGCCAACCCGTGCCAACAGCTCGGTGGCGGTCTGGCGAGCGTTGCGGTGTTTGGCCAGTTCCAGCGGCAGCATCACGTTCTCTAACGCGGTCAGGTTGCCCAATAGCTGAAAGCTTTGGAACACAAAACCCACTTTCTGGGCACGCAGTGCGGCGCGGGCGTCCTCGTCCATGGCAAACATATCCTGGCCTGCCAGGTGGACCGTGCCTTGGCTGGGCACATCGAGGCCGGCAATGATGGAGAGCAGCGTGCTTTTGCCAGAGCCGGAGGCGCCGACAATGGCCACTGTTTCCCTCTGGTTCAGCTGAAAATCGATATCACGCAGAATGTCGAGTGTGCCGGTGGAGTCCGTGACAGACTTGAACACGTGGTCGACCGAGATAATGCAATCTGACATGGGGCTTTTTTTGAATGTGATCAACTTGAATCGTCGTCACTGTATCGCGTTGGCCAGTGCACTGGCTTTGGCAGGGATTAACAGCGGCGCAGCACAGGGCCAAACCATGAGCTCACCACCCGCAGGACCCACCATCGTGGTGCTGGGTGACTCGCTGAGTGCCGAATACGGCCTCAAACGTGGCAGCGGCTGGGTGGCCTTGCTGGAGAAAAAACTGGCCAGCGAAAAGATGCCTGCCAATGTGGTCAACGCCAGCATCAGCGGTGACACCACCAGCGGCGGGCGCGCACGCCTGCGTGCGCTGCTGGCCAAGCACCAGCCCAAGCTGGTGGTGATTGAGCTTGGCGCCAATGACGCCTTGCAGGGGCTGCCGCTGGCCCTGACGCAGGACAACCTGAATGCCATGGTCCAGTCGGTGCAGGCCACCGGGGCCAAGGTGTTGCTGGTGGGCATCCAGGTACCACCCAACTACGGGCGTGACTATGGCGAGCGTTTTGCGCGGATGTATACGCAGGTGGCCAAAGCCAACAAGGTCGCTCTGGTGCCGTTCATGCTCAAAGGGGTGGCCGATGTGCCTGACAGCCTGAAGTGGTTCCAGGCAGACCGCATCCACCCGGTCGAGGCGGCGCACCCGATCATCCTGGCCAACATCTGGCCTGAGTTCAAAAAGACACTGCGATGAGCCTGCAAGGCGATTCGCGCGGTCCGATTGTGGGGGCGGGCTGAATGGCGCAGGTACGTTCAGGACAGGTGGTGCAAGATCATGCTCCACCTGCATGACACCCGACCTAGCTGCAATCGATGCAGCGCAATTTTGTACAGTTTGGAAACCCAATAACCATAGCGCCGAAGGGTTGTTCCATAAGGGCTATGACCAATTTGAGCAGTCTGACTCTGCCATCAGACTGATGGGCCTAGGGCCCTGTCAACCGGGTTGGCCAGACGCGTCATTGGGTGTGGATGGCGCACCCATGTCATCCTCGGGCAGCGGGTCACCGGCCTTGCGCTGTGCTTTTTCCTTCAGCTTTTCTTCTTTTTTCTTCTTCTTGGCCAGTTCTTTCTGACGCTTCTCGTAGCCGTAATTTGGTGTTGCCAATGTAGTCTTTCAGTGTTGAAGGCCCGATTTTAACTGCAGGCCTCACACCAGCCGATGCAAGGCCTGCGCCAGATCGGCCTGCAAATCTGCCACCACTTCGAGGCCGATGGAAAACCGAACCAAGGTGCCGTGCGCCAGGTGTGCCGGCCAGCCACCACGCATGCTGGCCAGGTCGTAAGGCACCACCAGGCTGATCGGGCCACCCCAGCTGTAACCAATCTTGAACAGGGCCAGCGCGTCACAAAACGCGTCGACCTGGGCCTGGCTGTATTCAGGCTTGAACAACACGCTGAACAGCCCAGCCGCACCGCCCCAACCGGGGGTGCACAGCGCTTGCCAGTGTGCATGGCCCGGTGATGACGGCAGCGCCGGATGCAACACCTGGGCGAATTCGGGGCGAGTCTGGGCCCACTGTGCCAAAGTGCGGGTGGCTTCGTCATGCGCCTTGTAACGCAGCAGCAAGCTGGGCAGGGAGCGCAGCACAGCTTCCACATCATTGGCACCAACACCCAACCCCAAGCGCATGTGGCACAGCTTGAGCTTCATGTGCAAGCTGTCGTCGCGGGTGACGACACTGCCCATCAGCACATCACCGCCGCCACTGGGGTATTTGGTCAGGGCGTGTGCGGAGATATCAACGCCGAGCGCGGGCATGCTGCCAGGTTGCAGATCAAACGGTGCAAACGCCAGACCGGCGCCCCAGGTGTTGTCCAGCGCGCACAACACGCCAGCCGCTTTGCAGATGCGCACTTGGGCGATCAGGTCAGGAAACTCCAAGGTAACCGAGCCCGCAGCTTCAAGCCAGACCAGCCGAGTCTGGGGGCCGATCTTGGCCGCCAGGTCTTGCGGCTGCATCGGGTCAAAGTAACGGTGGCTGATGCCCCAATGTTTGAGTTCACCTTCAGCCAGCGCCTTGCTGGGGCCATAGGCGTTGTCGGGGATCAGCACCTCGTCGCCTGATTTCAACAAGGCCAGCGAAACCGTTGCAATCGCCGCCAAGCCGCTGGGCACCAAGAGGCACTGCTGGCCGCCTTCCAGCGTACACAGCCGTTCTTCCAGCATGTAGCTGGTGGGCGTGCCATGTAAACCGTAGGTGTAGGCGGATTTGTCTTTCCACTCAAAGTGCCGCATCGCTGCCACATTGGGGAAAAACACCGTCGAGGCCTTGAACACACCCGGCTGGGGTGCCGCAAAACCTGCGGGAGGCACATAGGCGTGGTGGATCAGATCGGTGCTGGAGACAGTCATGTGCGTGGTGCTATAAAACCCAAAAACGCTTACCAATCAATGGATTGTGATCAAACGCTCCACTTCTGGATGAGCTGTTCAGGGCGCATGTTGTCGTAGCCTTCGAAGGGCTGGTGGATCCACGGATTGGTCGGCAGGTAGTCCACACAGTAGTCGGGCGTGAAGATCGAGATCGCCTTGGTCCAGATCACCGCGCTGCGCAGCTCGGTGATCGGTTTGTAGTTGTTCTTGAGCTCTTCGATCACCTTGTTCAGGGTGTGGCCGGAGTCGGCCAGGTCGTCCACCAGCAAGACCTTGCCGGCAATCTGGCCCTTCGGCGTGGTGATGTAGTGCGCGATGTCGAGCTTGCCCTGCACCGTGCCGGCTTCGGATCGGTAGGAACTGGTGGACATGATGGCCAGCGGTTTGTCAAACACACGCGACAGCACGTCGCCCGGGCGCATGCCACCGCGTGCCAGGCACAGGATGGTGTCAAACTGCCAGCCCGACTGAAACACCTTGATGGCGAGTTTTTCGATCAGATTGTTGTACTCGTCGTAGCTCACATACAGGTGTTTGCCGTCTTCTGTCAACATGGATTTGCTCCTGTAAAAATAGCTGCTTACGCAACAGATATAAGGGCCAGAGGCCGATTACTTATATAAACTAAAAATTTGGTGATCAACGACTGACCGTTCAATCCGCCAAGAACGGGTGACGCATCATGATGGTGTGGTCGCGGTCCGGGCTGGTTGAAACCACGTGGATCGGCACACCGGTGACCTGCTCGATTCGCTGCAGGTACAGCCGCGCGGCGGTGGGCAACTGGTCGTACTGGGTCACGCCCACGGTGCTGTCGCTCCAGCCTTCCAGGGTTTCATAGACCGGCTCGCAGCGGGCGATGTCATCAGCGCCCATCGGCAGGATGTCGGTGAGTTCACCGTCAAGCATGTAGCCAGTGCAGAGCTTCAACTCTTTGAGGCCATCGAGCACGTCGAGTTTGGTGATACACAGGCCGGTCAGGCCATTGACCTGGGCCGAACGTTTGAGCAGCGCTGCATCAAACCAGCCGCAACGGCGGCTACGTCCGGTGGTCACGCCTTTTTCAGCACCCACGGTGCTCATGTGGTAACCCGGTGTGCCCTCCACTTCCCAGTCCAGCTCGGTCGGGAACGGGCCGCCACCCACACGGGTGCAATACGCCTTGGTGATGCCCAGCACGTAATGCAGCATGCCCGGGCCCACACCTGAACCGGCTGCGGCGTTGCCCGCCACGCAGTTGCTCGATGTCACGAACGGGTAAGTGCCATGATCGATGTCCAGCAGCGTGCCTTGGGCACCCTCAAACAGCAGGTTTTCACCATTGAGGTGGGCGTCGTTGAGCTCGCGCGACACGTCAGCCATCATCGGCCGAAGCAATTCGGCGTGGCGCATCGCTTCGTCATACACCGGCTGGAACTGCACCTCGCCGTCTTTCATGTACGGAGACAGCACCGGGCCGAAGTCGAAGCTGCGTGAATTCAAGTAGGTGGTCAACACATGGTTGTGCAGGTCCAGCAGTTCACGCAGTTTGCGGGCAAAACGCTCGGGAAACTTCATATCCTGCACACGCAGGGCACGGCGGGCGATCTTGTCCTCATAAGCTGGGCCAATGCCGCGGCCGGTGGTGCCGATCTTCTCCACCCCACCCTGCTCGCGTGCGGCCTCACGGGCCACGTCGAGGGCTGCGTGGAACGGCAGGATCAGCGGGCAGGCTTCGCTGACGCGCAGACGGGAGCGCAGTTCCACACCGACTTTCTCCAGCCCGGCAATTTCTTCAAACAGCTTGGCCGCCGACAGCACCACACCGTTGCCGATGTAACACTTGATGCCCGGGCGCATGATGCCGCTGGGAATCAGGTGCAAGGCGGTCTTGATGCCATTGATCACCAGCGTGTGGCCAGCGTTGTGGCCGCCCTGGAACCGCACCACGCCCTGGGCGCTTTCGGTGAGCCAGTCCACCAGTTTGCCTTTGCCCTCGTCGCCCCACTGGGTGCCGACGACCACCACATTACGTCCTTTGATTGCAGTCATGTTGTTCCGCTTGGTTTCACTCAAATTGTTTGCACAAGCCATTGCCCGGCGGACTCGACGAGTTCGCGGTCGCAATGGAATTCATCTACTTCACTCTCATGGCCTGGCAACACACAGACCACCACCTCACCTTGCGCACGCAGTGTGGTGATGGCTGCCGCCAGCCGGGGCTCCTGGCGCCAAGGGGCGCGAATGGCCGCCTGCAGGGGCCGCGCTGCCACCGCAGACACCAAGGCTTTGATGTCCAGGCTGAAGCCCGCCGCCGGACGGTTACGGCCAAACACCGCGCCGACCTGGTCGTAACGCCCACCACGCGCCACAGCGCCACTGGCACCTGGCGCATAAATGGCAAACCGGGCACCGGTGTAATAGGCATAACCCTGCAGATCGGCCAAGTCAAACGTGACCTGAACGCCCGACAGTTGGCCAGCGAGTTGCTTCAAATTCTGGAGCGCCTCAGCCACACCGGGTAGGGGCGGAAGGACTTTTTGGGCATCATCAAGCACGGAAGCGTCACCATACAGCTGCACCAGAGTCAACAGGCCCTGGCGAATGTGGGCGGGCAAATCACGTGTCAGTGCCGTCAACTCGGGGCTGTCTTTGGCCGCCAGCGCAGCGTACAAAGCGGCAAGTTGTGCCGACCCCAGCGACAGGCCCGACAACATGGACTTGACCAGACGCGCGTCAGCCAGGTCAACACTGGGCTTGCTGAGCTGAGCAGCCTTGAGGCAGTCCAGCGCCAGCGTCAGAATCTCGATGTCGGCTTCCAGACCGGCATGACCATAAATTTCGGCACCAAACTGCAAAGGTTCACGCGTGGCATGTGGTGCACCTGGCAAGGTGTGCAACACCGGGCCGCAGTAACACAGACGTGTGACACCGCTGCGGTTGAGCAAATGGGCATCGATACGAGCGACCTGGGGTGTGCTGTCAGCACGCAAACCCATCATGCGCCCCGAGAGCTGATCGACCAGCTTGAAGGTCTGCAAATCGAGCGCCACACCGGCACCGGTCAACAGGGATTCAAGATGCTCCAGCAACGGCGGCATGACCAGCTCGTAGCCATAACAACGCGCCGCATCCAGCAGGTCACGACGCAGTTCTTCGATGTGCCGTGCTTCAGACGGCAAGACATCGGCAATGTGATCCGGCAGGACCCAAGCAGACATGGATAAAAAAGGGAGGCTGTTAAAACCTGAATTCTACCGGGCGAATGCCGGACCCTGGCTCAGGCCAGCCACCAAATCAGCGTCAGACCGAGCAACAGGCTCAGCAAACCGAAGAAGCGCAGCTGGCCGTCGCTGAATTTGAGGATCTGCAGGAAGGTTTCCCGCCAGGTTGCCGGTGAGACAAAAGGCATGAAACCCTCCACCAGCAAGACCAGGGCAATGGCCAGCCAGAACGTGCTGCTGTTCAGGCCGGATTCCATGGCTACTTTTTACCGCTGGCAGCGGGCGCGGCGCCACCACGCATGGTTTTAAAGAAATCAGAGCTGTTGGGGTCCAGCACCATCACGTCGCTCTTTTTGGAGAACGTCGCTTTGTAAGCGTCCAGACTGCGGTAAAACTGGGCAAACTGCGGATCACGACCAAAGGCTTCGGTGTAGGTGCGAGCCGCCTCGGCATCGCCTTCACCCTTGATTTTCTGGGCATCGCGGTAGGCATTGGCCACCGTCACTTCGCGTTGGCGATCCGCATCGGCGCGGATTTTTTCACCTTCAGCCGCACCGGTGGAGCGCAACTCGTTGGCGACACGGGTGCGCTCGGCCTCCATACGCCGGTAGACCGACTCGGTGATGGCATCCACATAATCCACGCGGGTGATACGCACATCCACCACGTCAATCCCCCAGGGCTTGGCGCCACGCACCTGACTCAGCACCTCACCCTTGACATCCTCCATCAACTGCTCGCGCTTCGCTGACAGCAGTTCTTTGACAGTGCGTTTGTTGATTTCTTCCTGGAACGCATTACGTACCACGCGGTTGAGCTGGCTGGCACCCGCAGCCTCGGTGGTGCCGACATTGCGGATGTATTCGGTGGGCTCAGAGATGCGCCAACGCACATACCAGTCGATCACCACCCGCTGCTTTTCAGCGGTCAGCACCGGTTCGTTGTCGGTGCTGTCCAAAGTCAACAAGCGTTTGTCAATGTAGGAGACATTCTGGAAAGGGGGCGGCAACTTGAAGTTCAAGCCCGGCTCGGTGATGACGTCCTTGATTTGCCCCAAGGCAAACACCACACCAAACTGGCGCTGGTCCACCACAAACAGGGTGGAACTGGCCAATGCCAGCAGCAGCAAGACGGTTGAGAATAAAAAACCTAAGCGATTCATCAGGGAACTCCTAGCGGGTTTCGCGCGTGCGGTCACGAGCGGCGTCGCGGGTACGGTTGTCGGTCGCCGCAGCGGTGCCTACGGCCGGGGTACTTGGCACAGGCGCCGGTACAGCAGTGACGTCTTGCGAGACCTGTCCGGTCATTTGAATGATTTTGTCCAAAGGCAAATACAGCAAGTTGGAACCCTGTTTGGTGTCCACCATGACCTTGGTCACGTTGCTGTAAATCTGCTGCATGGTATCGATGTACATGCGGTCACGGGTGACCTGAGGTGCCTTCTGGTACTCAGCCAGGACCGACTTGAAGCGCTGGGAATCACCCTGGGCCTGTGCCACGATACGTGCTTTGTAGGCATCAGCCTCCTCTTTCAGCCGGGAGGCGGCACCCACGGCACGCGGAATCACATCATTGGCGTAGGCTTGGGCCTCATTCTTGGCGCGCTCACGCTCTTGTCCGGCCTTGAGTACATCGTCAAACGCCGCCTGTACTTGCTCAGGTGGACGAACACCCCCCTGCTGCAGGTTGATACCAACAACTTCAATCCCAACCTTGTAGCGGTCCAGGATTTTTTGCATCAGGTCACGCACGCGTGGCGCAATCTGGTCGCGTTCATCTGACAAGGCGCTGTCCATACGCATCTTGCCAACCACCTCGCGCACGGCAGTTTCGGCAGCCTGGACCACGGCGTCGGCCGGGTTTCGGCTTTCAAACAAAAACGCCCGCGCGTCGTTCAAACGGTACTGCACCGCGAACTTGATTTCGACGATGTTTTCATCTTCGGTCAACATGGCGGATTCGCGCAGACCGGTGGCCTTGATGATCACATCACGCCCAACGTCCACAGATCGGATCTGGGTCACAAAGACCAGCTCATGACGCTGAATGGGGTAAGGCAGACGCCAGTTAAAACCGGCACCCACAGTGGAGTTGTATTTGCCAAACTGGGTGATGACGGCCTGCTGCCCTTCCTGCACGATGAAAAAACCGGTGCCAAGCCAGATCAACACGGCCACACCTGCTATCAAACCTGCACCAATGCTGGCTGTCTTCATATCGGGCTGGAAACCGTTTGGACCACCTTTGCCCCCCCTACCGCCGCCAAAATCACCACCGTTGGGCCCACGGCCACCCGGTTTGGTGTTGCCAAACAGGCCACCTAACTTGCGGTTGAAATCACGCCACAACTCGTCCAGATCCGGTGGGCCCTGGTTGCCAGCACCTTGTGGTTTGCGCTCGTCATTTTTGGGGGGCTCGGAGCCTGCGGGTGCCGGGCGATCTGCCTCTCCACGAGGACTCTCGTCGGGCTTGTCATCATTGCGACCCCAGCGCGGATCATTGAGATTAAACATGCCTTGGAGGCGTCGCGGTAACAGCGCCAAACTCAAAGTGGGTAATTGGAATTTCATCGCATCAGCTCTTATCTAATAAGTATTGATTGTGCCGAATCAAAAGGCAGCCTCATGACCTGGAGGGAAATCTGTGGCAACCAAGCTGGGACGCTGGGCAATCACCGCTTGTGTGAGAAGCTCCCGCAACCCAGCAACACCCTCGCCGCTCTGCGCACTCAAGAATATCCGTGGTGTTGGTGTGCCGTCGAGTTCATAACTGTCTTGCAACACAGGGGGGCGACGGTCAGGCGCCACCGTATCCAGCTTGTTGAAGATCAGAATCTGGGGAATGTCATGTGCACCAATGTCCTTCAGAACATGTTGCACCTCAGTGATTTGGTTGAGGTAGTTGTCGTTGGAAAAGTCAACCACATGCAACAACAAATCGGCATCCACAGCCTCTTGCAGCGTGGCCTGGAACGCATCGATCAGCCCGTGCGGCAAATCACGGATAAATCCAACGGTGTCAGACAAAGACACCATGCGTCCGACGTCCCCCAGGTACAACTGACGGGTGGTGGTATCGAGTGTGGCAAACAACTGGTCAGCGGCATAAGTACGGGCCTTCACCAATGTGTTGAACACGGTGGATTTGCCAGCGTTGGTGTAGCCAACCAGTGAGATGTTGAAGGCATCGCGTCGATCACGCTGGCGGCGCTGGGTGGTTCTTTGGCGTTTGACTTTGCTCAACCGCTCTTTGATGCGTTTGATGTTGTCACCAATCATTCGGCGGTCAAGCTCAATCTGGGTTTCACCTGGACCCCCTCGCATACCAATGCCACCACTTTGTCGCTCCAAGTGGGACCAACGGCGCACCAAGCGGGTGCTCAAATACTGCAGTCGGGCCAGTTCCACCTGCAATTTGCCCTCATGGCTACGCGCACGCTGGCCAAAGATTTCCAGGATCAACAAGGTGCGGTCATTGACCGGCAACTCCAGATGCCGCTCCAGATTGCGCTGTTGCGCTGGACTGAGGCTTTGGTCAAACAGGATCTCCTGTGCACCCAGCTGCTGGGCCAGCATTTTGATCTCATCGGCTTTGCCGCTGCCTATAAACAGGGCCGCATCGGGCGCCCGCCGTTTACAGGTCACGCGAGCGACAGGATTCAGCCCAGCTGTCTGGGCCAGCAATCCGAGCTCTTGGAGCTCGGCATCAAAATGGGGGAGGCCAAAATCAACGCCCACCAGCAAGGTGGGCGCCGGATTGAGATCAAGCGGCGGCAGGTTGGTCACCCTCAGTGGCAGAGAAGTTGACGGCGCGCCCGGGGACGATGGTCGAAATGGCGTGTTTGTAAACCATTTGGGTGACGGTGTTGCGCAATAGCACTACATATTGGTCAAATGATTCGATTTGACCTTGCAGCTTGATGCCGTTGACCAGGTAAATCGATACAGGGACATGTTCTCGACGCAAAGTGTTGAGAAACGGGTCTTGCAAAAGTTGGCCTTTGTTGTTCACGATATTCTCCGTGTTCGGATAATGAAAGAAAAGAAAGAGTCACGATACCACAGCCATCTGTGGCAGCGACTTCAGAGTGGACAAATCCACCACAAATATGTCGAAGGGATGGCTTGCATGCCTCAGTCTGTCTTGTCGGCAAATGGATTTGCCGACGTTTTCAGCTCGATGCGCAAAGGCGTACCTACCAGATCAAACGCTTGTCGGAAGCGACCTTCCAGAAAGCGCTTGTACGCGTCGGTGACATGCTCAAGTGAATTGCCGTGAATCACGATGATTGGCGGATTCATACCGCCTTGGTGGGCGTAACGCAGTTTGGGCCTGTACATGCCAGAACGCTTCGGACTTTGGAACTGCACAGATTCCAGCAACAAACGTGTCAGCACAGGTGTTGACATCTTGCAGTTGGCAGCCTTGTAAGCCTGGATGATGGATGCCCACAAAGGACCCAGACCCTGCCGTTTTTGTGCAGAGATTAGATGCATGTTGGCAAACTTCAAGAACGCCAAACGAGTTTCAATGGAACGCTTCACCAACTCGCGCTGGTAGTCGTCCACCGCGTCCCACTTATTGACTGCCAGCACCACTGCCCTGCCATTTTCAAGGATGTAACCCGCGATGTGTGCATCCTGGTCGGTGACGCCTTGGGTAGCATCGATCAACAACAAAACAACATTCGCCGACTCAATGGCTTGCAAGGTTTTGACAACTGAAAATTTTTCGATGGCCTCGAACACCTTGCCACGCCTGCGCAAACCGGCTGTGTCAATCAGCTCAAACTTCTGGCCTTCACGCTCAAATGGTACGGATATGGCGTCGCGGGTGGTTCCAGGCAAGTCAAAAGCGACCAGACGTTCTTCACCCAACCAGACATTGATTAGGGTTGACTTGCCCACGTTGGGGCGACCTGCCACAGCGAGTTTGATCACGCCTGGCGCGGTATCCTCATCATCTGGACTGTCCGGCAGGTTCAGCGGTTTGAGCGCCAGATCCAGCAAAGAACGGATGCCCTGCCCGTGTGCTGCAGACACCGGCAACACCTCGCCCAGCCCCAACTCATAGAACTCGACCAAATGAGCGCCTTCCAACATGCCTTCGGCTTTGTTGGCGACCAGTAGACACGGCTTGCCCAAACGTCTGAGGTAGTTGGCAATGTCATGGTCTTGTGCAGAGACACCCCCTCGTGCATCCACCACAAACACAATGACATCGGCCTCTGCCACAGCCTGACGCGTTTGTTTGGCCATTTCTTTGTAGATGCCGCTAGTGGCATCTGGCTCAAACCCGCCGGTATCGATGACGATGAACTCTTGGCCGCTGTGTTTTGCGTTGCCATAGTGACGGTCGCGTGTGAGGCCGGAGTAATCCGCCACGATGGCGTCACGGGATTTTGTCAGTCGGTTGAACAGTGTAGATTTGCCCACATTCGGGCGGCCCACCAGGGCCAATACGGGCTTCATATTGATTGATCAGTCGGTGGTGACGTGCTACTCGGGCTGAAAGCCAAAGACCGTGCCATTGCGGGTGACCGCAACCAAGGTGGTTCCTACAACCACCGGGGTCGCCACAATGGCAGAACCATCCGTGGGCAAACGTGTGAGTGGTGTGCCGTCGGCACGCGCCATAAAATGGATGATCCCGGTGTTGTCACCGACCACCACAGAGCGTCCCAGCACCAAGGGTGTGCCAGGTTGCCGGTAACGCAGGCGCTCTGAGGTCCAGGTAAGGACACCGTCACTGAGTCGCCATGCCATCAGCTTCCCGTCGGCTTCAACCCCATAGACCAGCTTCTCATCCCCGCTCAGACCAACCCCACCAGAAGCTGGCTGTTTCCAAATAACATTGCCCTGGCTTGTGTTGACACAACCCACCGCAGCCTGGAACGCACGTGCACAAACCACATGGCCCTCGCGGCTGACTCCAGCAACCAAATCGACCAGGCGCTCGATATCGTTGGTGCCACGTGGCGTCGCCAAAGGTGCATCCCACACCACATTGCCAGTCAGCGGATTCAGACCAACCAGTCTGCCACTCAGGCCTACGACCAGTGTGTTGTTGACCGCCAAGAGAGCACCAGCCTGGCGCAGAACCAGAGCTTCACCGGGCCGCTGGTTGGACCACAATTTTTTGCCGCTGCGCGCATCAAAAGCTGAGACCACTCTGTCTGCACCCAGCACAAACACGCGCTCGCCCGCTACCAAAGGTGGAGTGAACACTTGGCTTGACAGTCGCGTACGCCAAAGCTCACCCTCAGCAACCATGGTGACAAGTTGGTTGTCTCGGGTAACCACTGCTGCGTACACGCCGTCACTGCCAACTCCCGCCGAAATCTGGGTGTCTAACTTGATGCGCCACAACGAGGCGCCAGTTTGTGCGTCCAGGGAGCTCACGTTACCGTCCGAGCTGGCCAAGGTCACGGCATTGGCGGAGGTACTAACAGCCAGCGGGAAGTCCACTTTGCCTACTTGGGCCTTCCAGACGGTTCGAACGCCCAACAACGCGGGGTTGGCGCCTAACTCGGCTGGTTTGGGCGCCTTCGATCCACTGGCACAGGCTGCCAACAGACCGACAAGGACCACACTCACTCCGACTTTGAAGAAACGATCAACTGTGAATTGGTTCAACATGGACTATTTCCCTTGTACGGCGTCGGCCGGGGCAGTGTTTTGCACGTTGACACCCAAGGCGCCAAGCTTGACCTCGACCAAACGCCGGTATTCTGTCAAAGTGTCAAACAGGCGGTAGGCCTTTTGATACTCTTCAACCGCTTTGGATTTGTTGCCTTGCAGCGCCAGAATGTCGCCTTTTCGATCCGCTACCAAGGCCTCAAAACCCGCAGGAAAGCTGCCACCCAACTGGCTCATCGCGCCATCCAAGTCCTTGGCATCCATCAGAATCCCAGCCAACCGGAGCTTGGCCACAGCTTGGTAACCAGCATCAGAAGACTTTTCGGCAACCCAGAGCAGTGCCGATTTGGCAGCATCTGTTTTGCCGGTTGTTGCATAGTGTCCGGCGGCCAATAACCCCGATTGCTGGGCATAGGCCGTGGATGCAAATCGATCTTTCATATCTGAAAAAACACGGTCAATTTTGGCTGAATCGCCGGACTGAATGGATCGCTCGACTTCATCAAACAGCGCCGCCGCCTGATTGGCTTGGTTACGTTGCCAATAGTTGTAAAAATTCCAGCTGGCGAAAGCTGCCAGGACAACAATCAAAACCCAGGTGATCAGATTGCCATATTGCTTCCAGAAATGCTTGATTTGGTCAAGCTGTTCCTGTTCTTCAAGATCCAATTGGTTTGCCATGACGTGATTCGCTAAACGGTAGATTGTAGAGTTGGCGCCCATGTGGCCAGATCGGCCAAGGCTTGTGAGGTTTGCGCGACTGCGGCATCGCGCAACGGTTTGATCGTGACCTGTTTCGCCGCGATCTCATCAGGTCCAAAAACCAATGCGTAGCGTGCACCACTGGCATCTGCGCGTTTGAACTGGCTTTTCATGCTGCCCATCCCCTCCAAGGAACTGGTGTGCATTTGAACGCTAATGCCCGCTGCGCGCAAAGACTGCAGCGTCGACAGAACCAAAGGCATGGCAGACGCCTCTGTCACGATTGCATAAGCATCGAGTGGCGCCCCGGTGCCGTTCAGTCCGGCCGTCTTGGCCAGTTCCAGCACACGGTCGACACCCAGTGCCCAACCAACGGCCGGGGTTGATTTTCCGCCCAATTGTTCAAACAAATAATCGTAGCGGCCACCGGCGCAAACGGTGCCTTGTGAACCCAGACGGTCGGTGGTGAACTCAAAAACCGTCAGGTTGTAATAGTCCATACCACGCACCAGTCGCGGGTTCACGGTGTAGGCCACGTTGTTGGCTTCCAGGATGGTCTTCAAACTGTTGAAGTGGGACAGCGAAGCCTCACCCAGAAAATCCAGAAGCTGAGGCGCCGCATTCACCAGTCCTTGCATTTGAGGATTCTTGGTGTCCAAAATACGCAAAGGGTTGCTGTACAGCCGTCTGCGCGCATCCTCATCCAGCACATCGGCGTGTTGCTCAAAGTAGGCAATCAGGGCTTGCCGATGTGCCAAGCGTTCGGGCGGTTGACCCAAACTGTTGAGTTCCAGGCGGACATCCGTCAATCCAATCTCTGCCCACAGCGCTGTGGCCATCAAAATCAGTTCGGCGTCAACTTCGGCTCCAGGAAAACCCAATGCTTCGGCACCAATTTGATCAAATTGCCTGTAACGACCTTTCTGCGGCCGCTCATGTCGGAACATGGGGCCCATGTAATACAGGCGCTTACCACCATCATACAAGAGGCTGTGTTCCAGCGCAGCACGCACCACGCCAGCGGTTGCCTCCGGGCGCAGGGTCAGAGGATCGCCGTTGAGGCGGTCCTCAAAACAGTACATTTCTTTCTCGACAATATCCGTCACCTCACCCAAACCACGTACAAACAAGGGGGTGCGCTCAACAATGGGGGTGCGGATATTGCGGTAGGCAAAACGCGACATCAAGTCGCGGACTTTGGCTTCAAACCATTCGACAGTGGCTGAATCAGGGGGAAGCAAGTCATTCATGCCTTTCACGGCTGTCAACTTGCCCACAGGAGAGGGAGTTACTTTTTCTGTCATGGAAGGCGGGGTCACATCTGGGAAACGGCTGTTGCACCAAAGCGCTTTTCAACATAATCTTCAACAACCGCCTGAAATTCTTCGGCAATGGCATCACCGCGCAGGGTCATGCGTTTTTCGCCATCGATAAAAACTGGCGCAGCAGGTGCTTCACCGGTACCGGGTAAGCTGATGCCAATGTCTGCGTGTTTGCTCTCGCCTGGGCCATTCACGATGCAGCCCATCACGGCGACTTTCATTTTTTCGACACCAGGGTATTTGCTGCGCCAATGGGGCATCTGCGCACGCAGAAAAGCTTCGATACGCTGAGTCAACTCCTGAAAGGTGGTACTGGTGGTGCGGCCACACCCAGGACAGGCCGTCACGCTGGGCACAAAAGAACGCAAGCCAAGTGCCTGCAAAATCTCAGCGGCAATCAACACTTCTTGTGTTCGGGACTCTCCAGGCTGAGGGGTCAAAGACACCCGAATGGTGTCTCCTATACCTTCTTGCAACAGCACAGACAGCGCTGCAGCGGAGGCGACGGCGCCTTTGGTGCCCATACCAGCTTCTGTCAAACCCAAATGCAATGCGTAGTTGCAGCGCTTGGCCAGTTCTCGGTACACCGAAATCAGGTCCTGCACACCACTCACTTTGCAAGACAGGATGATCTGGTTCGGATCCAGCCCCATCTCAACGGCTTGTTGCGCGGAATCCAGCGCAGAAGTGACCAAGGCCTCATACATCACCGACTTAGCACCCCAAGGCGTGTCCCGACGGCTGTTTTGATCCATCAGGTCGGCCAGCAAAGTCTGGTCCAAGCTACCCCAATTCACCCCAATGCGAACGGCTTTGTTCCACCTCACAGCAGCTTCGATCATCAGGCCGAATTGCTTGTCTCGCTTGTCCCCCTTGCCCACATTGCCTGGGTTGATCCGATATTTGGACAAGGCCTGGGCACATTCCGGGTAGTCGGTCAGCAAACGATGCCCGTTGTAGTGGAAGTCACCAATCAAGGGCACATCGATGCCCATGCGATCGAGTTGCTCTCGAATGTGCGGTACGGCCTGAGCTGCCTCGGGCGTATTCACCGTCAAACGTACCATCTCTGAGCCGGCCAAAGCCAGTTCCTTGATCTGGATGGCAGAACCAATCACATCCACCGTGTCGGTGTTGGTCATGGATTGAATCCGTACCGGGGCACCCCCTCCCACCGTGACGATCCGATTGCCCCAGACGACTTTGGCCTGTCTGGATGCGCTGGTTTGTGCAGTCGCTTCTGCTATTGGCCTAGCTGTATTCATCACTTCACCTCAAATCGCGCAACATTTTCGCGAGCCAGAGGCGTCAGATCCAGCGGCTTTCCGCGAA
Organism: Rhodoferax sp. U11-2br; assembly: GCF_018619435.1. Taxonomy (GTDB): domain Bacteria; phylum Pseudomonadota; class Gammaproteobacteria; order Burkholderiales; family Burkholderiaceae_C; genus Rhodoferax. Next base: position 74,545 of record NZ_JAHFZF010000008.1, read on the forward strand.
CAGCCACCGACACCATATCTGCACGCCCCACCACAACGGACAAAGGCAGTTGTCCTGTCAAGCGAATCACTTCGCCACTCTGCATCAACTTGCGCAATTTGGACTGCCCTGCACTGTCAGTGACTTCAACCCATGATTCCCCATGACCACTCAGCTCAAGCACAGCTGGCGGACTCATCACCTCAGCGCTGACCACATTCACCGGCGTACTGGCCGGAAGTGGAGGTGCAACACTCACCACTTTACTTGCCGATGCCGCAGGTACCTCCGCAGCCACGGGCGCCTCTGGGCGAATGCTAGAAGGAGGCTGCGTCAAAACAACCGCTTCTTCAACCCCATTGGCAGATACCTGCGGATTTTGGGCGGGTTGCTCCATGACCAGCATAGGTTCGGCAGGCTCTTTGGATACAAGGGCGCTGTCCTCAAACAAAGGAGCGACCGGCCAAGCCAGGATCACCACAATCGCTACGATCAAAAACAGGACACCAAGACCAATGGGACTGGATATCTGTGCCAACACACCGTGCCGCGATGCCCCGGTAGAGTCTTTGAAGCTTGTGTTCAAGCCAGTCTCATTGATTTTGAACTGGTTGAACTGAGGTTCAGGCAAACTGGCCATGATGGGCGCAGGATCCACTTTCAAGGCGCGACAAACACTCAGAGCCAACGAACGCACAAAAACCATGTCGGGCAACTGGTCAAATCGACCGGCCTCCAGTGCTTCCAGCTTCCTCACCGGTACTTTCAAGGCGACAGCCAAGGCTGCAATATGCAGCCCTTGTGCCTCACGCGCTTCTTTGAGCATAGTCGCTGCCTGCATCGGCGCAGACTGGACTGCAATATCCGTCACCTCGCCCTCAAGACCCAGATCATTCATCAAAAGCTCCACGCTGGAAAAAGGCAACCTGCGGCGACTCGGGAAAACGCTTGATCAACTGTTCAGCAAGCTGATTCATCGCTTCAAGATTGGCCATACGTTTTTCGATCTTGATACCGAGCCACAGCGTCTCTGCGTTAGCCAAATCGGTATTGTTCAGTCGACGGATGTAAAACTGCGCTCGGACAAACTCTTTTCTTTGAAAAAGAACATTGGCCAGGTTGTACCCAGTGACAGGGTTGGCCGCGTCATATTCATACGACTTCATCAGGCTGGCCTCTGCCTCTGGCAATTGGCCCGCTTTGAGCTGGCAGACACCTTGGGCCATAAGTGTCTTGGCACGCTCGTTGTACAGTGGATTGGCCAGAGCCTGACTGAAATAGGACATCGATTGAGCAAAGTGCCCGTTCTGGCACTTTAACCACCCCATGTTGTGCAACACGTGGCTGTCCCTAGGTTTGAGCGACAGTGCTTTGTTGAAACTGTCTTCGGCAATGGCGTAGTCATTCAAGCGCATGTAAATCAGTCCACGCAGGCTGAAAGCGTCTGAATAACTTGGATCGACCGCAATGGCCTGCTTGATTTCGTCCAATGCGACGGTGGTCTTGCCTTCTTCAAGGTAGCCTAGCGCCAACTCCATCCGGATACGTGCCCGTTTACGCTCAGCACTCACATCCGACTCGGTGACGATGTCCTCATGCACCTCACCCACACGGCTTGAACCTGCCGGCGCAGCACAGCCACCGAGCGTCAACGCACTACACAAGACGCAGGCCGCCAGAAGCAACTCAAGACGACTTGTCGATGTGATTTTCATCGTGACTTTCATGGTTCAGATTTTCGCATCGCTTGGGACATCCAAAGGACTTGAATTCAACTCAGAACTACGTTGACGGGCAATTCGCACAGTCACCCGGGTCCGGTCAACCACATCACCTGCAAGCTGACCACAGGCCGCATCAATATCATCACCACGGGTCTTTCGCACGGTGGTTGTGATGCCTGCTTCGCTCAGGATTTTTGCAAATCCTTGGACTCGCTCCGGCTTGGACCGATGCAGGCCGGAGGCCGGAAAAGGATTAAAGGGGATCAGATTGAATTTGCACCACGACACAGAATGTCCGTAGTGCTTTACCAACTGGACCAGTTCCAGTGCCTGCGCATCGCTGTCATTCACCGCGTCGAGCATGCAGTATTCAAAGGTAATGAAATCCCTCGGGGCATGTTCGAGGTAGTTGACACACGCTAGCATCAACTCTTCAAGCGGATGTTTGATGTTGAGTGGCACCAAGTAATCACGCAATGCATTGTTGGACGCATGCAGAGAAACAGCCAAGGCCACTGGGCATTCAACACCCAACAAGTCCATCTTCTTGACCAAACCAGACGTCGACACCGTGACACGACGGCGTGACAGGCCGTAGCCATGGTCGTCCAGCATCATTCGGAGAGCTGGAATCAGCGCCGTATAGTTTTGTAAGGGCTCACCCATGCCCATCATCACCGTGTTGGAGATCACCCGCTCATCGCGTTTGAGATGCTTGCGCAAAAAATGCTCGGCAAACCAAAGTTGCGCGATGATTTCACCCGTGGTCAGGTTGCGACTGAAACCTTGATGCCCGGTTGAGCAAAATCGACAACCCATGGCGCATCCGGCCTGGGTCGATAGACACAGCGTCCCTCGGTCATCCTCCGGGATAAAGACCGTCTCCACGGCATTGCCACCGCCAACATCGAAGAGCCATTTGATGGTGCCATCCGCAGAAATATGCTGGGAGATGACATCCATCGCCTTGACATGGGCAACACCCTTGAGTTTTTCACGCAAGGATTTCGCCAGATCGCTCATGTCCTCAAAACTAGAACATCCTCTTTGGTGGATCCAGCGAAACAGCTGAACAGCGCGAAAGCGCTTCTCGCCCAGCCGCTCGCAAAAAGCGGCCAAACTCTCGAGGTCGTGTTCGAGCAGGTTGACCGTCATACTGTCTTCAGCGAGAAAAAACGTTCATGCCGGGGAAAAAGAAGCTCACTTCGACAGCGGCTGTCTCAGCGGCGTCAGAACCGTGCACTGCATTGGCATCAATGCTGTCAGCAAAATCAGCACGGATGGTGCCAGGCGCAGCCTTCTTAGGATCCGTTGCGCCCATCAGTTCACGGTTCTTGAGGATGGCGTTTTCACCTTCCAGTGCCTGGATCATGACCGGGCCGGAAATCATGAATTCGACCAGATCCTTGAAGAAAGGACGCTCTTTGTGCACTGCATAAAAAGCTTCGGCCTCGCGGCGTGACAAATGAGCCATCTTGGAGGCCACAATTTTCAGGCCGGCCGCTTCAAAGCGAGCATAAATCTGACCGATCACGTTTTTGGCAACAGCGTCAGGCTTGATGATGGAGAGAGTGCGTTCGATAGCCATATGATTTCCTCGTGAATTAAAAATTTCTGATCTTTGGACCAAAGCCCTTGATCTTAACCTGCGCCCAATTGGCATGAACGCCAACGGGTTGCTTTCTTATCTGCTGCGCCCACCGGGCCTGCGTCCAGCACCTGGTACGTTTCCGCGTTTTTTGCCAGCTTCTTGACGCTGCTTGGAAAAACTGTCCGCTCCAATGTAGCCCAATGATGTTTTTAAGGGATCAGGTTGTGAAGCTGCAGCTTTGCCAGCAGCCGGGGATCGTGCAGGACCTCGACCCGGTGTGTTGCGGGTGCGTACCGCGCCACCTGCACCACGCCCGTTGGGTGTCCGCTTACCCGCCGGCGCGGGCTCAGCAGAGTCGCGCACAGGTGCACCTGCCGTTTGTGATGCCCGCGTTAACAAGCGGATATCTGCGTCGTCCAATTCAACCCAGGCACCCCGCTTCAAGCCTCTAGGCAACACCATGGAGCCATAACGGATACGGATCAGACGGCTCACGGCATGGCCGACCGACTCCAACATGCGCCGCACCTCGCGGTTGCGCCCTTCGGAGATCGTCACCCGATACCAGCAATTCGACCCCTCCCCACCCCCCTCTTCGATGGAGCCGAACTGCGCCATGCCATCATCGAGCCGGACACCGTCGAGCAGTTTGTGTTTTTCTTCCAAAGTCAGCGCGCCCAGCACCCGCACCGCATACTCGCGCTCCAACCCAAACCGGGGATGCATCAAATTGTTGGCCAACTCACCCGAGCTGGTGAACAACAGCAAACCCTCGGTGTTGAGGTCAAGGCGGCCCACCGACTGCCATTTACCCTGAAACAACTTGGGCAGTTTGCGAAACACCGTGGGCCGGTTTTGCGGGTCATCGTGGCTGACCACTTCGCCTGCAGGTTTGTGATAGGCCAAGACGCGTGCTGGCGGCGGCGCAATCTTGAAACGAATCGGCTTGCCATTGACTTTGACATTGTCGCCAAACTGAACACGCTGCCCAATATGCGCAGGTTCATTGTTGACGGTGATACGCCCCTCCAAGATGAGCTGCTCCATCTCCAGACGTGAGCCCATGCCAGCCTGCGCCAACACTTTGTGCAACTTGGGTGATTCCGGCTGAGGTGGCAGAACCCGCTTGAGTGCAGCTGGGTTTGCTTCGTTTTCTGCAGCATCGAACACACCGGAGACAACGTCTTCAAAACGAATGGCATCATCCATGTCAGTGGCAGGCGCGGTCGGCTCTGTAGGGAGTTCGGTCATGGTGTGTCCTCAGGTACGGGTTCAAGCGGGCTCGTGCCCGGATCGGGGTCGTTCGACCAGTTCAATTCGCCATTGCGTGAACTGGCGTCGGTTGAAACGAAAGAGGCTGCTTTCAGCGAGTCAGCCAAGGGCAACTCCTGCCCCAACATCGATTCAAGAGCATCGGTGGCTTGGGGTGGCGATGTCAACAGCGGCAGTTGATCCAGGGAGTTGAGCCCCAGATCGTCCAAAAAATGACGGGTTGTGGCGAACAGCGCCGGCCTGCCCACGGTATCACGATGCCCAATCGTCTCAATCCAGCCCCGGTCTTCGAGCTGTTTGAGGGTCAGCGAATTCACCGTTACCCCGCGAACTGTCTCGATATCACCTCGCGTGACAGGTTGCTTGTAAGCAATGATGGCCAAGGTCTCCAAGGTCGCACGGGTATACCTGGGCGGCTTCTCCGGATGCAAGCGCTCCAGATACACCTGCATGCCAGGGCGACTCTGAAAACGCCAACCTGTAGACACCGACACCAGCTCCAGACCGCGTTCGGACCAGTCTGCCTGCAACTCGAACAACAGCGCATCAATCCCGGACGTCGCCCAGTCATCACCCAACAAGATCCGCATGTCCTTGACGGGCATGGGTTGTTGGGCACAAAGCAATGCAGTTTCCAGGATGCGTTTGGCATCCGCCGTGTTCATGGTTGGCAAATTCCGGTCAAAACACCCCCATGGGTGCGGTACTCAAAGATATGGAAGACGTGATCAGGACCGACAAGTCATCGGTGGCACGTTGAATCGCATGGCAAGGCCGTGCTAAAAGATGTCGCTATTGTAATTGAGGCCCCAGCTACAAAGCGCCGTCGAAAAGTCCGATGGCAAAGGCGCCTTAAAAACCAGCGATTGCCCCGTCACGGGGTGGACAAACGCCAGCTTGGTGGCATGCAAAGCCTGTCGTTGTAATCCCGCGGCTGCCGCACCACCGTAGGTCTGGTCCGACACCAAAGCATGCCCGATCGACGCCAGATGCACCCTGATCTGGTGCGTCCGACCGGTGTGCAAAGTGCACTTGATCAGACAGCCCTGCACACCGTTTGCCAGGCATTCAAAGTCGGTCTGTGCCACCTTGCCCGCATGCAGCGCCAGATCCACCACCGACATGCGCAAACGATTGCCAGGGTCGCGACCAATGGGGGCGTCCACATGCCGCACAGCCGCACCGCGCCAAACACCGTGTGCCAGAGCCAGGTATTGCCGTTTCACCGTACGTGCAGCAATCGCCTGGACCAGCGCGTCCATGGTCTGGCGGGTGCGCGCCACCACCATCAGGCCGCTGGTGTCCTTGTCCAACCGGTGAACGATACCGGCACGTGGCAGATGAAAAGCCTGACTGTCATAGCCCAACAAACGGTTCATCAGCGTGCCACTCCAGTTGCCAGGCGCCGGATGCACCACCAGGGCGGCCGGTTTGTCGATGACCAGTAAGTGCTCATCCTCAAAAACAATATCAAGAGGCTCACTCTCGGCCTTGAACGCCTGGCTTTGGGGTGTTGGTCGCAGTGCAATTTGGCCAATATCGCCAGCTTTAACCTTGGATGCGGCCTTCTTGACCACTTTCCCGTTCACCCAAACACTGCCCAGGTCAACCAGTTGCTGCAGGTAACTTCGTGAGAACTCAGGCACGAGGTCAGTCAATGCCAGATCCAAACGCAAGCTGTGATGCTCTGGCTTGAACGTCAATGCGCGCAGCTCCACCTCTGGCCCGGCGTCTTCGGTAGCCTCGCCGTCATAAGTCCCAAGGTCGGTCGATATAATTTGTGGAGTGTTTTTCAAGAAAGCTGTCCTACATGCCTGATGCCAAATTATCTGCTGCCCGCACCTGGGCCCTCGCGTGTGGCGTTGCGCTGCTAGGCGCTTGTTCCTCCACCCCCAAAGATCCGACAGCGGGTTGGAGTCCGAACAGGATTTATGCCGAGGCCAAGGATGAGTTAAAAGCTGGCGCCTATGACAAGGCAGGCCCCCTGTTTGACAAGCTCGAAGGCCGCGCCGCTGGTACGCCCTTGGCGCAACAGGCCCAGTTGGACAAAGCCTACGCCCAATACAAAAACGGTGAACCGGTGCTGGCGGTGGCCACACTCGACCGTTTCATGAAGTTACATCCAGCCAGTCCTGCGCTGGATTACGCGCTGTACCTCAAAGGATTGATCAATTTTAATGATGATCTGGGTTTGTTTGGGTCCATCACCCGGCAGGATCTGTCAGAGCGTGACCAGAAAGCTGCCAAGGAGTCGTTTGAATCTTTCAAGGAACTGATCACCCGTTTTCCTGACTCCAAATACGCGCCAGATGCCAGTGCGCGTATGCATTACGTGGTGAACTCGCTGGCCGAGTCTGAGGTGCACGTGGCGCGCTACTACTACCAACGTGGCGCCTACCTAGCCTCTATCAACCGAGCTCAAACCGCGATTGCGGACTACCAGGGTGCGCCAGCCTTGGAAGAAGCGCTGTTCCTGATGATGCAGTCGTATGATGCATTGAATCTGCCCGAATTGCGCGACGACGCCCGGCGCGTGCTGGAAAAGAACTACCCCCAGACTCCCTATCTGACACAAGGATTCAAGTCCAAGACGCAGCCCTGGTGGAAGCTCTGGTGAGGGAATGAGTATCAAGGCTTGTCGGGTCACAGCTTCGACCGGTATTCACAAAGGCGATCGGGATTACCAGCAAGATCAGGTGAGCTTGATCAGCCACCACCATGTCAAAGGCTGCGTGATGGCGGTGTTGGCAGACGGCATGGGTGGCCGCAGTGGTGGGCGCAAAGCCTCTGACCAGGTCATGATGACAGCACGACAGCTGTTTGAGCGCTATGCACCGTCGGTCGACGATCCGATCAGCATGCTGAGCCAGTTGGTTCTGGAAGCGCACACGGTGATCAAACTCACCGCCATATCTACCGAAGAAGAGCCCCACAGCACCATTGCGGTGTTTATCCTCAACCCGGATGGCAGTTGCCACTGGGCCCATGCCGGTGACTCGCGGATTTACCACTTTCACGGCAAACAGCTGGTGTCTCGCACCCGCGACCATTCCTACGTTCAATCACTGGTCAACAAGGGTGAACTCACCGAAGAACAGGCCAGTTTTCATCCGCAGTCCAATATTTTGATGGGCTGCCTGGGCACCGAGAAAGAGCCGCCGATTGACACCCACAGCATCAGCAAACTGCAAGCGTCAGACACCCTCATGGTCTGCAGCGATGGCTTGTGGCACTATTTCACCGAGGCTGAGCTCGGTTCCGTGCTGGCAACACTGTCGCCTCGGGAGGCCAGTGAATTTTTGATTGACAAAGCGCGTTTGCGTGCCAAAGGCAGTGGCGACAACCTGTCACTGGCCATCGTCAAGGTGGAAGCGGCCAGCAGCTAAGCTCAGGGCTGGGTCTCAGGCGGAACAGATTTTTCCAGCTGTTCCTGTTGTGCCGCGATATTGGCTTCGATGCGTTTGAGCGCCTCTACCGCCTTGCTTTGGCGCTCCATGTCGTTCAATACCAGTTCTTGGCGGCGCAACTCGTCCGTCGCCTGACGCTTCACCTTGCGGGCGTCACTCAGACAGTCGGACACCGCAAAGCGGCTGTAACAGTCACGTTCTGACGCGGCATACACCAGTTCGCTGGCCTCACGTTCCCGGGCAATACGTGCCCGCTCTGCCCCCACATCCAGCGCATTAGCTGAAGGCATCTCGGTTTGTGCCATGGCAGCCAGCTGCGCCAGGGTCAAGATCAGTCCGATCAAAATTTTGAGTGTCATGTCAGCCGTGTGTCCACGTTACGGCGCTCGAGCGCCAAAAATTCACCAGTTTGCATTTCTTTGATACGCGACACCGTGCGCGCAAATTCATTGACCAACTGCCCTTCGGTGTACAACTGATCAGCGGGCACAGCGGCCGACATGATCAGATTGACCCGCCGATCGTAAAGCACATCAACCAGCCAGGTAAAGCGTCGCGCCTCCGCCGCCATGCGCGGTGGCAACTGGGGCACGTCGCTGAGCAGAACAGTGTGAAACTGGGTGGCCAATTCCAGATAGTCATTTTGGGAGCGCGGCCCACCACACAGGGTTTTGAAATCAAACCAGACCACACCACCGGCACGCCGGCGCGCCTGGATCACACGTGATTCGATCTGTAACACCGGGTCCTGGTCCTGCTGCTCGGCCAGCCGCTCGAACGCACTGACCATGGCCGCCTCAGCTTCTGGTCCCAAAGGTGTGTGGTAGAGCTCCAGCTGTTCCATCGTGAGGCCACGGTAGTCCGTGCCGTTGTCGACATTGATCACTTGCAACTCGTGCTTGAGCATCTCGATGGCGGGCAACAGGCGATCACGGTTCAAACCATTGGGGTACAACTCGTCGGGTTTGAAGTTGGAGGTGGTCACCATGCCCACGCCATTGTCAAACAAGGCCTTGAGCAGGCGGTGCAAGATCATCGCGTCGGTGATGTCCGACACATGGAATTCATCAAAACAGATCAGGCGGTACTTTTCGGCAATCTGTTTGGCCAGTTGGTCCAGCGGGTTGACCGTGCCCTGCAAGGCGGCGAGTTCACGGTGCACTTCGCGCATGAACTCATGAAAATGCAGCCGGGTTTTGCGCTTGAGCGGCACCGCGGTGTAAAAGCAGTCCATCAGAAAACTTTTTCCGCGCCCGACGCCACCGTACATGTACACACCACGCGGAATTGGCGGGTGGTTGATCAGCTTCTTGAATGCGTTGGAGCGCTTCTCCTTGAAATGGCTCCACTCGCGCGCGCAGGTTTCCAGTGCCTGCACCGCACGCAGCTGCGCCGGGTCACTCGTGAAACCACGCGCAGCCAGTTCATTCAGGTAGATTTTCTTAACGGTCACAAGCCAACCACAAACTATAAAAAATAGAGCTACTAGCCCTTATTTTATAAGGGCTAGAGGCCAATTTTTTATCAATCAGAAGTTCAGGGTGCGTTTATCCACCGCCAGCGCTGCTTCCTTGGTCGACTCACTCAAAGACGGATGAGCATGGCAAATGCGGGCAATGTCTTCGCTGCTGGCACGGAATTCCATGGCCATCACACACTCGGCGATCAGCTCGCTGGCCATCGGGCCAACGATGTGCACGCCCAGGATCTCGTCGGTCTTGGCATCTGCCAGCATCTTGACCATGCCGGTGGTGTCCCCCAACGCCCGCGCACGGCCATTGGCCAAGAACGGGAAGGTGCCCGCCTTGTAAGCCACACCATCGGCCTTGAGCTGCTGCTCGGTACGCCCGACCCAGGCAATTTCGGGACTGGTGTAGATCACCCACGGAATGGTCTGGAAGTTGACATGCCCATGCTGACCAGCAATGCGCTCGGCCACGGCCACGCCCTCTTCTTCCGCTTTGTGCGCCAACATCGGGCCCCGCACCACATCACCCACCGCCCAGACGCCGGGCAGGTTGGTCTTGCAGTCGGCATCCACCACAATCGCACCGCGCTCGTCGAGCTTCAGGCCCACGGCCTCGACGTTCAGTCCGGTGGTGTTGGGCGAGCGACCGATCGAGACGATGAGTTTGTCCACCTCCAGCGTCTTGGCTTCACCCTTGGCGCTGGTGTAGGTCACCGTTACACCCTTTTTGCTGGTCTTGATCTCACCGACATTGACGCCAAGCTCGATCTTCAGACCCTGCTTGTCAAAGGCTTTTTTGGCTTCTTTGGCAATCTGCTCGTCCACCACCCCCAGCAGGGTTGGCAAACCTTCCAGAATCGTGACATCGGTGCCCAGGCGGCGCCAGACTGAGCCCATCTCCAGGCCAATCACACCGGCACCAATCAGCCCGAGCTTCTTTGGCGCGGCATTGATGCGCAAGGCCCCGTCGTTGGACAGGATCAGTTCTTCGTCAAACGGTGTGCCCGGCAGTGCACGGGCGTTCGAGCCAGTGGCCACAATGATGTGGCGACCCACAATGGTTTCTTCGGTGGCACCTGCCACCTTGATCTCATACCCGTCGGCGCTGGCTTTGACAAAGGAGCCGCGGCCATGGAAGAAGCTGACCTTGTTCTTCTTGAACAGGTATTGGATGCCATCGTTATTCTGTTTGACCACCGTGTCTTTGCGTGCCACCATCTTGGCGACATCGATACTCAGACCCTTGACGGTGATGCCATGGTCGGCAAAGTGATGGCTGGCCTGCTCATAGTGCTCTGAGGATTGAAGCAGTGCCTTGCTCGGGATACAACCCACATTGGTGCAGGTGCCGCCCAGCGCCGGACCACCCTGGCTGTTTTTCCACTCATCCACACAGGCCACGTTTTGGCCCAACTGGGCGGCACGGATGGCCGCAATGTAGCCACCAGGGCCGCCACCAATCACGATCACATCAAACTGTTTGCTCATAAAAATTCCTTTTTGCGTTCATGAGGCATCCATTCACAGCGTGCCCTCAGCCAGAAACACCGCGGAACCGGCTTGGCCGGGCCGCTGGTGTTGCCCCTGCAAGGGGCAGGCGTTGCGACACGCAGTGCGCGAAGCCTGGGGTGTGCTTTAAATATCAAACAACAGGCGTGCCGGATCTTCCAGCGCCTCTTTCATGGCCACCAGGCCCAACACGGCTTCGCGGCCGTCGATGATGCGGTGGTCATACGACATGGCAAAGTAGTTCATCGGGCGTACCACCACCTGGCCGTTTTCAACCATGGCGCGGTCCTTGGTAGCATGCACGCCCAGAATCGCGCTTTGGGGCGGGTTGATGATGGGGGTGGACATCATCGAGCCAAAGGTGCCGCCATTGCTGATGGAGAAAGTGCCACCGGTCATTTCTTCCATGCCCAGTTTGCCGTCCCGGGCCTTTTGGCCAAACTCGGCAATCTTCTTCTCAATCTCGGCAAAACTCATCTGATCAGCGTCACGCAGGATCGGCACCACCAGACCACGTGGTGAGCCCACGGCAATACCGATGTCAAAGTAGCCGTGGTAGACGATGTCGGTGCCATCCACCGAGGCGTTGAGCACCGGGAATTTTTTCAAGGCGTGCACTGCGGCCTTGACAAAAAAGCTCATGAAACCCAGCTTGACACCGTGTTCTTTCTCGAAGCGTTCTTGCATGCGCTTGCGCATGTCCATCACCGGGGCCATGTTGATCTCGTTGAACGTGGTCAGGATGGCGTTGGTGCTTTGTGACTGGATCAAGCGCTCGGCAACCCGGGCGCGCAGGCGGCTCATCGGTACACGTTGTTCGGGGCGACCTGCCAGCTGCGCTGCCAGATTGCTGGCCGGCGCCGCCACTTGAGGCAATAAGGGGGCTGCTGCCTTTGCTGGTGCAGGCGCAGCAGCTACAGCTTTAGGTGCAGCCACGGCCGCCAGAACATCCCCTTTGGTGACGCGGCCATCCTTGCCTGTACCCGTCACCGAACCTGCAGCCAGGTGGTTATCCGCCATCAGCTTGGCCGCAGCGGGCATCGCCACACCAGCCATCGCGGTTCCGGCTGGTGCTACCGCTGCGGGTGCTGCGACTGCTGCAGCCGACACCGCCGCCATGGCCAGGGTCACTGGCGCCACCACCGCGCCTGCCACACCTTCGGTGTCGATACGGGCAATCAGCTGATCAGCCGCCACCGTGCTGCCATCGGCTTGCAGGATTTCGACAATCACACCAGCTGATGGCGCCGGCACTTCCAGCACCACCTTGTCGGTTTCAACGTCGATCAGGATTTCGTCCACGGTGACGCTGTCACCGACTTTTTTCTTCCACTGCAACAAGGTGGCTTCGGCCACGGATTCAGACAGTTGCGGGACTTTGACTTCTACGATTGCCATGACAATTCTTTCAAAAAATACTTGAGGACTGCGCTTGTGACTGTGTCAGGCGCGTTTATTTGGACAGGACAAAGCCCTTGAGCTTGCCAAACGCACCTTCCACCAGCGCTTTTTGTTGCTCCTGGTGCAAATGGGCGTAACCAACGGCCGGCGAGGCCGAGGCTGCACGTCCTGAGTAGCCGAGCTTTTGCCCCTCAAGCATGTTTTCGTGAATGTAGTGCTGCACGTAGAACCAGGCACCCTGGTTTTGCGGCTCGTCCTGTGTCCACACCACCTCGGTGGCATTGGGATACTTCTTGAGCTCGGCGCCAAACACCTTGTGCGGGAACGGGTAGAGCTGCTCGACCCGGATGATGGCCACGTCATCGGCGCCTTTTTCCTCGCGTTTCTTGGCCAGATCGAAATAGACCTTGCCCGAACACACCACCACCCGTTTGACCTTCTCGGCCTTGAGCGCCTTCTGGTCAGGGATGATGGTCTGGAAGCTGCCCTTGGTGAATTCAGACAAGGGGGACGCGGCATCCTTGTTACGCAGCAGCGACTTGGGCGTGAAGATCACCAGCGGTTTGCGCAGGGTGCGGATCATCTGGCGGCGCAGCACGTGGAAAATCTGGCTCGCGGTGGTCGGCTGCACCAGTTGCATGTTGGTGTCGGCCGCCAGTTGCATGAAACGCTCGACCCGAGCTGAGGAATGCTCCGGCCCCTGCCCTTCGTAGCCATGCGGCAGCATCAGCGTGATGCCGTTGACACGACCCCATTTCACTTCACCCGAGGCGATGAACTGGTCAATCACCACCTGCGCGCCATTGGCAAAGTCGCCAAACTGGGCTTCCCAGATCACCAGCGTGTTGGGGTCGTTGGAGGCGTAACCGTATTCAAAGCCCAGCACCGCTTCTTCGGACAGGATGGAGTCGATGACATTGAACGGGGCTTGGTTGTCGGCCACGTTTTGCAAGGGCACATAGGTGCCGGTGTCCCATTTTTCACGGCTTTGGTCGTGAATCACCGCATGGCGGTGGGTGAAGGTACCCCGGCCGCAATCTTCACCCGACAGGCGCACCGGGTAACCACTGGCCACCAGCGAGGCAAAAGCCATGTGTTCACCCATGCCCCAATCCACCGGAATGTCGCCGCGACCCATGGCCGCACGGTCGTCGTAGACCTTTTTGACCAAGGGATGCGGGTTGACGCTGGCGGGGATCACGGTGATTTTTTCAGCCAGACGTTTCCACTCTGTCAGTGGGATGGCGGTGTCGCAGACATCGGTCCATTTTTTGTTCAGGTAGGGCGCCCAGTCCACCGCAAACTTGCTCTTGAAATTGGTCAACACCGGGTCCACCGTGTGGCGGCCAATGTCCATGGCGGCACGGTAGGCCTTGGCCATCTGGTCGCCCAGATCAGCCCCCAGACCTTGCGCGGCCAGTTTGTCCGCGTAGAGTTTGCGGGTGCCAGGATGCTGAGCGATCTTTTTGTACATCAGCGGCTGAGTCAGCGCCGGGGTGTCCTGCTCGTTGTGGCCCAATTTGCGGAAACAAATGATGTCCAGCACCACGTCCTTGCGGAACTCCATGCGGTAGTCCAGCGCCCACTGCATGGCCATCACCACCGCTTCGGGGTCATCACCGTTGACGTGCATCACCGGGGCTTCGACGCCCTTGACGATGTCGGTGCAGTACAGCGTGGAGCGGTAGTCGCGCGGATCCGAGGTGGTGAAACCAATCTGGTTGTTGATGATGATGTGCACCGTGCCGGCCGTGGTGTAACCACGGGTTTGTGCCAGCGCCAGGGTTTCCTGGTTGACACCCTGGCCCGCAAAAGCGGCATCACCGTGCACCAGCACTGGCAACACCTGGCGGCCTGTCGGGTCAGCACGGCGGTCCATACGGGCCCGCACCGATCCTTCCACCACCGGGTTGACGATTTCCAGGTGTGACGGGTTAAACGCCAGACTCAAGTGCACCGGGCCACCAATGGTGGTGACATCGGAGCTGAAACCTTGGTGGTACTTCACGTCGCCGGCGGTCAGTTCTTCCGGGGCGGTGTGGTCAAACTCGGCAAACAGGCCAGCGGGCATCTTGCCCAGGGTGTTCACCAACACGTTCAGGCGGCCGCGGTGGGCCATACCAATCACAATTTCCTGCACGCCACGCGCACCAGCCTGCTGGATCAGTTCGTCCATGGCTGCAATGAAGCTCTCGCCACCTTCGAGCGAGAAGCGCTTCTGGCCGACATACTTGGTGTGCAGGAAGCGCTCCAGGCCCTCGGCGGCGGTCAGACGGTCCAGGATGTGTTTTTTCTTGTCGGCATCAAACTGGGGTTTGCTGCGGACACTTTCCAGCTTTTGTTGCCACCAGCGCTTTTGCGCCTGGTCGGTCACATACATGTATTCGGCGCCGATGGTGCTGCAGTAGGTCTCACGCAATGCATTCAGAAGATCACGCAAGGTCATGACTTCTTTACCGAAAAACGTATTGCTGGTATTGAAGACTGTTTCGTGGTCGGCATCGGTAAAACCATAAAACGCCGGGTCAAGCTCAGGAATGTGCTCCCGCTCGGTGCGCTTCAAGGGGTCCAGATCAGCCCAGCGGGCACCCACATTGCGGTAGGCAGCGATCAACTGCTGAACAGCCACCCGCTTGCGACCCATGTCAGAGTCTGCGCCGCTGGCCACCACAACCCGGCTGACGCCTTGTTTGGCGCGTTCGGCAAATGCGTTGATGACCGGTTGGTGCGGCACGTCGCGGGCATTGCTGCCGTCTACCGCAGGCACATGCTGCAACGCGTCGAAATAATCGCGCCAGGTATCGGGAACACTGCCGGGGTTGGCGAGGTAGTTTTCGTACATCTCTTCGACGTACGGGGCATTCCCACCGAAAAGGTAGGTGTTGGCCTGGTAGGCTTGGTAAACCGAGTTGGTCTCACTCATATTCGCTGACTTTCACTCCCCTTCAGGGAGCTTTAGCTGGTTAAAGCTGGGTTAGTTAACCTTCCGCGTCACGGCTTGACCGTTTGGCGGATGCGACAGTGGCGTTGGAAGGGCCTGCAATCAGTGCGGCATTGTGCCACTGAAAAAGGGCACAACGCGAACACTATTTGATTTGGCTCAAATCAGGCGGAGACCAGATCCTTGATCTGCTGCAAGGCGGCGGGGTCGTCCATGGTGGTCAGGTCACCGGGGTCGCGGCCTTCACACACTGCCGCGATGGCCCGGCGCAGGCACTTGCCGCTGCGGGTTTTTGGCAACACGGTCACAAAACGTACCCGCGCCGGGCGCGCCACCGCACCCAGATCCCGATCGACCAGCTTGAAGACCTCGGCCTCCAGCGCCAATGCGCTGGCTTCGTCGGTGATCAGGCTGGCATTTTTGAGCACCGCAAAGGCCATGGCCACCTGGCCCTTGAGCTGGTCTGCCACCCCCACCACCGCCACCTCGGCAATGTTCGGGTGGGCAGAGATGCTCTCTTCGATCTCGCGAGTGCCCAAGCGATGCCCGGCCACGTTGATCACGTCGTCGGTGCGGCCCAGGATGAAGTAATACCCGTCGGCGTCACGAATCCCCCAGTCAAAGGTGCTGTAGACCAGACGCCCCGGCACACTCTTCCAGTAAGTATTGACAAAACGCTCGTCATCGCGCCACACGGTCTGCATACAACCCGGTGGCAATGGGCCTTCCACCGCGACCACACCCTTCTGGTTGGCGCCTTTGAGTTCCTCGCCGGTCTGGTCGTCGAGCAGCTTGACGTCGTAGCCGTACACCGCCTTGCCAGGGGACCCAAACTTGGAAACCGCTTTTTCCACACCGTTGCACAAGGAGAGGATCGGCCAGCCGGTTTCGGTCTGCCAGTAGTTGTCGATGATGGGTTTGCCCAGGCCGGTGCTGATCCACTGTGCAGTGGGTTCGTCCAGCGGTTCACCCGCGAGGAACAACGCCCGCAAAGAAGACAGGTCGTATTTGGTGAGCAGGGCCGGATCCTGCTTCTTGAGCACGCGCACCGCAGTGGGCGCGCTGAACATCACGGTGACCTTGTATTTCTCGACCAGGCTCCACCAGATGCCGCCGTCTGGACGCGTGGGCAGGCCCTCGTACATGATGGTGGCCATGCCAGCGATCAGCGGGCCATAAATGATGTAGCTGTGACCTACTACCCAGCCGATGTCGCTGGTGGAAAAGTAGGTTTCACCCGCGTTGCCCGCGTAAATGTGTTTCATGCTGGCGGCCAGTGCCACACAGTAGCCACCGGTGTCGCGTTGCACCCCCTTGGGTTTGCCGGTGGTGCCGCTGGTGTAGAGCGTGTAGCTGGGGTGGGTGGCGTCGACCCATTCACATTCCACCACGGTGTTGAGGTTCTTTTCGCGCAGAGCCCCCCATAAATGGTCACGACCAGCTACCAAGTCCATAGCAGCCATACCACGGTCCACCAGCAAAACAGCTTCCGGTTTGTACTTGGACAGACGCAGCGCCTCGTCCAGCAAGGGTTTGTAGGGCACCGGTTTGCCGCCGCGCGAACCGGCATCGGCACTGACTACCACCTTGGGTTCGGCATCTTCAATACGTGAGGCCAGCGAACCCGACGCAAAACCACCAAACACCACCGAATGGATGACACCGATGCGGGTGCAGGCCAGCATGGCAAACGCGGCCTCGGGGATCATCGGCATGTAGATCAGCACCCGGTCGCCTTTTTGCACACCCAGGTCTTTCAGAACCGCCGCCATGCGTTGCACTTCTGCATGCAACTCCCTGAAGGAATAGACTATTTCCTGGTTGGTTTCGGTCGAGACAAAAATCAATGCAGCCTGGTCGGGACGCGTTACCAGATGCCGGTCCACCGCGTTGTGGCACAGGTTGGTGATGCCACCGACAAACCATTTGGCAAACGGTGGGTTGCTGTAATCACAAATCTGCTGTGGCAGCACCTTCCAGTCCACCAACTGTGCTTGTTCGCCCCAAAAACCGTCGCGGTCGGTCAGAGAGCGCTGATGAAAGTCGGCATAGGTGCTCATGGTTTGTCTCCGGTGGTGGTATTTGTAGTGAATTCATAATTATGTTGAATGAACTTGCAGCATGCTGACTGCATACCACCCCACTACTACACCAGAGAGCAACGAGCTATTTTAGAAATCTATAGCATTCAGCCCAAGTAATACAAGGGCTACAGGCCTATTTGATCAATGCCTGAACCGCTTTGAATTGGGGGTGTTCGGCAGAGCGCAGCCACTCGAACAGCACCATCTCGGTGGTCACCAGCTCGGCACCGGCACCTGCCAGTCGGTCAAAGGCTGCATCCCGGTTGCGCTCGGTACGAGAGCTGCAGGCGTCAGTCACCACCCACACCTCGAACTCGTCTTCCAGCAGATGCAGCGCGGTTTGCAGCAAACACACATGGGCTTCACACCCGGCAATCACGATGCTGCTGCGTTCGGTTGGAGTGTTCGAGGGCTTTTGCAGGTGCTTGGGCAGGCTGCGTGCGTTGCCTGCGGGTGGTTTGACAGGTGGGCGCAACCATTCACCCAGGCCTTCTTCGACGCCGCTGAACTGCATCTTGGCCAGGGTGCGTTGGCACAGGGCCTTGATCTCCGGGGCGTTTTCGCCTAACTTGGACGGATTCTGTTCCGTGCCGAGCACCGGCACCTGCAGCAACTGGGCGGCTTGCGCCAAGCGCAGCGCATTGGCCAACACCAGCGGCGCCTCGAAAATAGCGGGCATCAGCCGTGCCTGGTAATCCACAAGCACGAGTTGGGACAGTTCAGCTTCAAGCAACATGGTAGTCTTTCAACAATCGGTGACGGCAATATTAGACCGCAGGATTCACACCCTGCGCGACTGCCGACAACTGTCAACCGCCAGAAATTTTGTCAAAGGGATGACAGGTGAAACTGGCCAAAAAATAAAAACTCTTTGATATTCATATCGTTACATCGCATTTCTATAATCAACTTTCATTGAAATTGATTTGACACAAATGCATTTTTGCCAGTAAGCTACCGCCCATGCGTTTTTTTGTCCTCGTCTCCAGCCTCCTGATCACCGGTGCCGTCCATGCGACGCCAGCTGAAGCTCCCGACGACATCAGCAAATTCCTGGCAGACAAACCTGTTCTGCAGCATATCCAGCAAGCCGGACAAACTGTATCCACCAAGGCGTCGTCACTGGTGGTCAACGCGCTGGGCTTCCTGGGTGTCCCTTACCGCCGTGGCGGAACATCTGCTGATACCGGCTTTGACTGCAGTGGATTTGTCAAAACCGTGTACGAGGAAACGGTGGGGCTGGTACTGCCACGGGTGGCGGCCCAACAAGCGGCCCAGACCGAAAAAGTCGCTCGCGCTGATCTCAAGCCGGGGGACTTGGTGTTCTTCAACACCATGCGCCGCACCTTCAGCCATGTGGGTATCTACATTGGGGACGGCAAATTTGTGCATTCACCCAAACCCGGTGAAGAAGTTCGCGTCGAAAGCATGAGCATGGCCTACTGGAAGCGTCGTTTTACCGGTGCGCGCCGTGTTTTGACCGGTGCAGACGACACGCCAGAGACACCGACAGCGGTGGCCGCAGAGCCTGCCTTGCGCTGAATAGCGCCCCCTCTTCTTTCTTGTCCATCTGGCTCCTGGCCTATCAGCTGCTTGGCATGGCTTTTTTATGTATATGAAATTAGTGGTCAGCCCTTTTTAAATAAGGGCCGACAGCTATGTATTTGATGGCAAACCCATCCGGACTGTGCCACCACACCAGCCAATAAGCCTTCAAAGAGGCACAGTGGCTGCGCCCACCTGCAGGTCATCACTGCGACGCTTTTTCATCAAGGCCTTGGCCTGGTACATCCGTTGATCGGCTTCGGCGATGCAGCCAGCCAGCGGATCGTCGGCGCTGTTGCGGATGGCATAACCCATGGCCGCACTGGGCTGGGCTGATTCGCCGGGTGCAACAAGGTAGCTGGTTTGTTGGCAGCGTGCTGACAGGGCCGCGATGCCGGCTTGGGCTCGGTTGGCGTCGGTACCGGGCAACATGATCAGGAACTCATCCCCCCCCAGGCGGAAAAAATACCCTTGTGGCCACTGCTGCTGTACCAGACTGGTGAACGACACCAGCAAGGCATCACCGGCCGCGTGGCCGTAGCTGTCGTTGATCTGTTTGAGATTGTTCACGTCGGCCACCACCAGGGCTTGTGGGTAAGCCCCTGCCACACCGTGGCTGGCCTTCTGGCTCAGGTAGTTGCGGTTGAAAAACCCGGTCAGGGCGTCGGTGTAGAGCAGGTTTTCGCGCTCGGTCAGAAACTGGGCCCGGCTTTTTTGCTCAGCCAGATTGCGCACCACCTTGATCACCAGCAACAGAATGCCAAGCAAGGCCACAACCAGCACCAGAACCAGCATCAAGAGCCTCCGGTTGGCCTCGTTATCGAGGGCAGGCACACTTTGTATGCCTGCGTATTTGGCGTCCTCAAAATCAATCAGCGGAATCACCTTGTCCATGATGGAAGCCAGCTCGGGCTGACGTCGGCTGACGCCAAAATACACAAACGAGTCCTTGGAGGTGTTGCCTCGTTTGACAACATCGGTGTAGCCCAGGCCATTGATGTAAAACTCCACCACCGTTGGGTTCTCGATCACATAGTCCACATTACCTTCGCGCACCAGCTGCAGTGAGGCCATGATGTCTGGCGTTTTCACAATCTGGGCGTTTTTGAGGTTCTTGCGCAAATACTCCTCGTGCCAGAAACCATCAATCACCGCCACCCGTTTGCCTTCCAGGCCGTACACATCCTGCACCGGGGCACTGGTTTTTAGACCCACGATGATGTCGCGCTCGGTGCTGATGGCATGGGGAAAGAAGAAGTCCTGGAGCCGGTCTTCCGTTTTGGCCATGTTGACCACGTCCACACCACCCCGTCTGGCCTGGTCCATGATCTCGGAGAAGCTGCCGCTGACCACCTTGAAACGGATGCCCACGCTGTCACCAATACGTTTGAGCATTTCCCCGGCAATACCGCGGTATTCCCCCTGGCTGTAGTGGTCAAACGGCAGGTAATCCTCTGCCACACCGACCGCGGCTGTGCCTTTTTGCTCCAGCCAGCGCAACTCTGTCTCGTTGAGCCGCAAGGTTTTGCGGTTGTAGAGACTCTCTGCATTGCGCTTCATGACCCGGATGGCCGTGTTTCTTTGGTCGATGTAGCGGTCCAGAACACGTCCCAACAGCTCACGGTCTCTGGCGACGGCCATAGTCATGTCCGAGGTGATGGAGCGGATCTGCGCCACCAGGGCCACCTTGGGATGGGTGTAGAAAAAGTCATACTCCAACCCGGCACCAGCCGTCACAAAACCGTCGATCAGACCCGCCTCCAGGGCCTGCAAACCCAACTCCTGGGAGTCGAACTCAAGGCTCTGAAGATGGATGTTCGGAAACTCCCGGTACAGCTGCTGAACCACAAAGTCATTGCGGATGAAGCCCACCTTCTTG
Source organism: Rhodoferax sp. U11-2br (assembly GCF_018619435.1). GTDB lineage: Bacteria > Pseudomonadota > Gammaproteobacteria > Burkholderiales > Burkholderiaceae_C > Rhodoferax. The sequence goes on from NZ_JAHFZF010000008.1 coordinate 95,345, forward strand.
CCATCCAGGTCACCCAGTGTCTGCACTGACGACGCCTTGAGTGCATACATGTTGTAGGGGTACTTCCACACTGGGCGGGTGAACCACATGATGCGTGAGCGCTCCGGGGTCGCGTTGACACCATACAGAATGTCAATCTGGCCCGCCACAAAGCACGTGTAGGCGTCGTCCCAAGCTTTGCTCATGACGGGCACTAGCTTGAGCCCGAGTTGTGCTTCGATGTCTTCGATCAAAGCGGGCAGCAGCCCGTTGGGTTGGCCACGAAACTCGAAATAGTCCAGTCCGGCAAAAGGATCAAACCCCACGGAAAAGGTCTTGCCACGGTTGGCATCCAGCCAGGCCTGCTCGTCAGAATTGAGTTGCACCTGCGACGGCTCTGCGGCACTCGCAACACCTGCCAACGCACAAACCCACACCAGCAGCACAACCCAACCAACATAAGCCCTGCCGCGCCTGCACATCTGATCCCAAACCACAGTCAACCTCCAGAGTCGCGACCCATCTTCGAGTTTCTTATTCGACACATGCTAACCCAATGATGCACAGGCATTTTTGCTTGACGCAGCAAAGGGTTGCGTTGGATCAAAAGCCTGCCGATCTTCGGCAAGCTGTCTCTGCTTCTTGGTGAAGCTGGCTGGCAAACCGTTAGAAACCTCCGCACAACACCCGCTTCGCTAAGCTTGTCCCGTTTGGGTGTCGACCGCAAAACCACTGGCCAGCTCGGCCAGTTCGGGCAGCAGGCCCTCAATCAGGCTGAGCTGGCGCATCACCCGCTGCGCGGTCTCACTGACGCCATGTTCCAGCGCTTGTGCTGGTGCGGTGGACACTGGCCCAGGCAAGATCACCGCACTGCGTGTGGTCAGCGCACTGGCAATCTGTTCCAGCCCGTGCTGGATACACGTCTCTCGCAGGGTGATCTCTGCAGCCTGCAATCCGGCGGCGTCCTGCTCGCGGTGGGCGCCCAGCGCCGAGACATAACCGAGCAAGGTGTGGCTGGCGCACAAAAACCGGTAGGCCGCGTCGGGTGGCAAGCTGTAGCGGTCTGGTTCGGTGAGCATGCTGGCCAGGGTGCTGGACAACTCGGCATCGGCATTGTGGGCATCACGCCGAGCAACACGGTACGGCAGGTCATCACGTGGGCCGCTGCGGTACTGCGAGAGGATTTCACTCAGGTAGGTTGCACTCAGGCTCAAACTGCGAGCCATGGCATGGTGCACCCGTTTGCCATGCCATTCCGGCAGGATAAAGGCCACGGCGGCAATTGCCAACAGGCTGCCCAGCAGGGTGTCAAGCAGGCGCGGCCAGACCAGCGCGTAACTGCTGCCAAACTGGTTAAAACACACCATCACCAGCACCGTGATGCAGGCGGTGGCCAGGCTGTAGCGCTCGGCACGAAAGTTAAAAAAAGCCACCCCCGAAGCCACCACCAGCGCCAGTTGCGCCAGAGGATGGGGAAAGGACGAAACAAACAGCGTGGCAGCAAGCAAACCAGCCACCGTACCGCCCACACGTTGCCCCAGCCGCAGCCAGGTGCTGCTGAAATTGGGTTGGCAGACAAACACCGTGGTCAACAACACCCAGTAACCTTGCGGCAGATCCAGCAGATTGAGCAGGGCGTAACCGGCAGTTAACGCCGCCGACAGGCGCAGGCCGTGGCGAAAACGCCGGGACGAGGGCCTGAACTGCTGGCGCAGACGCCGCCACATCTCCGCCAGGGTTTGCGGATCGGCATCTCGCAAAGTACTGTCAGAGATGACCTCCAGTGCATCGGGCTGGCCCGCGTGGGACAGGCGCAGCTCTATGGTGCGCAGGTTGCGGCACAGATCCGACAGCGCGTTCACCAAGGCTTTGTCCTGCGGCCCGGTGGTCTGGACATGGCTTAACGCAGCATCCAGCTCCTGCAATGCAAGGGCACCGGCATTGCCGTAGTCGAAGACATCTCCTTGCGCAATGGCTTGGCCGAGTCGCGTGCAAGCTGCGGCCTGCAAGGACATCAGGCGCTGACAACGAAACAACACATCGCTGCGGGAAAAGGCCTCACTCAAAGCTTCATACGGGTGATGCGCTGAGCTGGCCCGCTCATGCACCTCCTGGGCCAAAAAATACCATTGCAGAAAAGGGCGAGCGCCGTGTGCCGGGCGCGGAGATTGGGCCCACAACAGCAGAATCTGGCGCGCCCGGTTCATCTGGCCCACCAGCCGCCCATTCTGGGCCGCCAATGCCAAACGCAAGGCCTTCACATCGCGCCCGCGCACCGGCTCCAGCAAGGAGGCTTTGAGCGCCAGATACCGCCCCAGTGCCACAAACACCTGGGACACCACCTGACTGGCAGGCCGATTGGCAAAAATGGCGGCGGCCACCAGTGAAATGGCGCCGTACCAGCAGGTGCCTGCCAGCAGCAGCAGGGGGTCATGCAGGAACGGCACCGTGTTGTCTGCATGTTGTGCCACACCCAGCATGGTGTAGATCGCCAGAATCACAGACGCGATGGCAATCGTGGCGTAACGCTCTCCCAGAGCACCCAGCATCACATAGGTGAAGGTGGACAAAGCCAGGCCAACAGCGAACAACCATGGGTAAGGGAACAACAGCCGCACCGACACCGACGTCACACCAAAACACAGCAGGGTGACCAGCAGCGCTTTCATCCGCCCTGCCACCCGGTCGGGCGACTCAGCCAGCGCAGCGGCAATGATCCCGAGGATCAGACCGATCAACCAATCTTCATGGCCCGCGACAAAACAAAAGCCCACCACACCGGCGAACGCCAGCGCGACTTTGAGGCTGTCAAGGGTCTTGTCATGCGACCACAAGCGGCGCAGGTAGACCAAGTCATGGAACATGTTGGAGACAGTTAAAAAAAGAGTCAGGCGGTTGCCGGGTCAGCCCTGACCCAGCATGTGGCTTCAAAGCACAATCTGCGCCAGACTAGATTGTGGTCGGTGGGTACTTGACCGCGTTGAGCGCGATTTTTGAGGTCACCGCTGCATTGATGTCGATGCCCAGCACCATCACCAGACGCATCAGGTAAAGCAACACGTCCGAGACCTCCTGGCGCACATGTTCGGCTTTGTCGGTCTGCATGATCTGCTCGGCCTGTTCGTCGGTCAACCACTGAAAGATCTCGGCCAGTTCCCCCACCTCACCGGTCAGGGCGAGGATCAGGTTGCGGGGCGTGTGAAATTGGTCCCAGTCGCGCTGGTCGGCAAATTCCTGCAAAGCCGCCTCCAGGGCGGCGGTTTCAAGCAGTTTGGTCATGACAGTTCCGCGCGTGCTTCAGCTTGTTTTGACCTGGTTGAGCATCGGTTCACCGCGCTCGAACGCACTGGCGTTGCCCAGTGTGGTGCTGGCAATCGCGTGCAAGGCCTCACGCGTGAGAAAACCCTGGTGCGAGGTGATCAGCACATTCGGAAAAATCATCAGCCGCGCCAAGGTGTCATCCTGCAGCGGCCGGTCGGACAGGTCATGGAAAAACACGCCCTCCTCCATCTCGTACACATCCAGCCCCACACCGCCCACCTGACCGGTCTTGAGCGCGTCGATCAGCGCCTGTGAGTCGACCAGACCACCGCGGCTGGTGTTGATGAGGATGACACCGCGCTTGGTGCGCGCCAGTGCCGCTGCATCGATGATGTGGTGGCTTTGTTCGCTCAAAGGCAGATGCAGGGAAATCACATCGGACTCTTCCAGCAGGCGCTCCAGCGTGACGTACTCAAAACCGACCTGCTGCGCGATCTGTGCGTTCTCATAGGGGTCATAGGCCACAACCTTGCAACCAAAACCTTTGGCAATCCGCATTGCACACTGGCCGATGCGCCCGGCACCCAGCGCACCAAAGGTCTTGCCGTGCAAGTTGAAGCCTTCCAGGCCGTCGAGTGAAAAGTTCTGCTCGCGCACCCGGTTGTAGGCACGATGGGTCTTGCGCACCAGAGTCAGCAGCAAGGCAAAACAATGCTCGGCCACCGCGTCGGGTGAGTACGCGGGCACCCGCGCCACACAAATGCCCAGCCGCTCGGCGGCCACAATGTCGATGCCGTTAAAACCCGCTGCACGCAGCAGGACCAGCTTCACACCAAGCTGCTGCAGGCGATGCAGCACCGGGTCGGTCAAGCGGCAGTTGACAAAAGGGCAAACCGCATCAAAACCATGGGCCAGCTCAACGGTCTTGTCATACAGACGCTCTTCAAAAAACTCGAGCGTGTGGGCGCCATCGGCATTGGCGGCGTTCAGCGCCTGTTCGTCATACGCATGGGTGTCAAAAACGGCGATGCGCATGGTTTACGCCTGGCCCAAAAAATCACGTTTGCCCAATTCAACACCGTTGCTCCGGGCAATGGCATAGGCGGTGGTCACGTGGAAATACAGGTTGGGCAACACATAGGTCGTGAGGTAGTCCTGACCCTTGAAGTGCAGTTCACCACTGCGCATGGCCAATGTGATGGCCTTGTCCTCGCTGCCGTCGATCTGCTCAGACGTGAAGCTCTGCAGGTAGTCGATGGTTTTCTGGATGCGGACTTGCAGCTCCGGAAAACTCGCTTCGTTGTCCTCGAACCTGGGCGGCTCCTGCCCAGCCAGACGGGCTGCGCCGCCCTTGACCGTGTCCGAGGCAATCTGGACCTGCTTGACCAAGGGCAACATGTCTGGAAACAAACGTGCGCCGACAAACACCGCCGGATCGATCTTACGGGCCTCGGCGTGGGAGGCAATTTTGTCGAGGAAAGCGGCTAGGTTGGTCAGCGCGCGAACAGCGGGCGGAATGAATGCCTGGTACATGGAAATGCTCATGGTGAAATCTTTCGTGACGGGGCTATCCCGCTGGGTTGAAAAGACCTGCAGTCGATAGGCTGCTTCTGCGTTGTATTGTCGGTCATGGTTTTGACGCCAGTACAACAGGCGTCTCCCCTCGTTGGTCCAGCGCAGCCACGCGGCGCGGCCACACACCCACACTGTACAGTGCCCACACCACGAATACCGGCTGAAACAGTGGGCGGATCCAGTAGTACCAGGCGCCAAATTCGAGCCCCTGCACGGTCTGACCTTGCAGTGCCACGTTGATGTTCGCGGCCACCACACACACCAGCATCACCGCGAGCCAGATACCGGCTTGGCGTTGCAGGTTGGGCAAGCCCAAACGCTGGTAAATACGCACGGGCAGCAACAGCCCCAGGCCACCCAGGAGTTCGGCCGCACCTGTGAAGTAGACCCAGAACAAGGCGTGGTCAGCCAGCACTGCGGGCAACATAGGGGCGTAACGCGTTAAACCGTTGGAAAAGTGGTCGATTCCTGTGAACAGGAAACCCAGTGCCAAACCACAACGCATGCTGTCACGCAGCCCCAAACGCTGTCCGGTCAGACGAACAAACAGCCAGCTCAACACAGAACCCAGGGTAATCAGAAACAGAAAACTCATCAGAACCACCTTTGATTGTTAACAGCGGAAACATTGTAGAATAAGATGTTTCCGCTGTTAACTTTACCTCGACATGAGCAGCTCCTATCACCACGGCGATCTGAAAACGGCCCTGCTGGCCTACGCCATGAACCAGTTGGAAAACAACGGTCTGGGAGCACTGTCGATGCGGGACATGGCCAAAGCCATCGATGTGTCTCACACGGCGGCCTACCGCCATTTCACCGACAAACAGGCACTGCTTGAAGCCGTGGCGGTGCAGGGTTTTGAGACACTGCGCGGCGCCTGCGAGCAGGCCGTTGAAGGGGCCGAGTTGTCGCCGCGTGAGCGGCTACTGGCCTGTGGTCTGGCGTATGTGCAATTTGGTCTGGACAAACCCAAACTCCTGACCCACATGTTCACGACGGCGGCGCAGGTCGAGCCCTGCCCGGCACTGTCGGGCGCCGGGGCAAATCTGTTTGTGGTGTTGCAGAACCTGGTGGCCCAGGGCCAGAGCCAAGGCCATTTCCGCGAAGAGGATGTGCGTGAGCTGTCTTACGCCTGCTGGGCCATGGTGCATGGTCTGGCCATGTTGTTGAACATGGACCGAACCCGGAGCACACCCGCAGAACCCGCAGCGCTGATGGACCGAGCAGCCAAGTCTTTGACAGTGTTCCTGGACGGCTTGTGTTGCACAGAAACTCGCACGGGCACTGATCTACTCACCCGCAGATAACTTCTCTACGACACGTTTTCACAGCGAAACCGACAAAAACGTTCAAGGCACTTGACGCCAGCGGATGCGCATTACGGCGCAGGCTGGTAACACAGAACGCGGTTGCGCCCGGCTGCCTTAGCCTGGTACATGGCCCTGTCAGCATCTCGCAACAAGGTCGTCAGGTCATAACAACCTGACGCCACACCAATGCTGACGGTGATCTTGAGCGGCTGTGCCATGGTGGGAATGGCTATTGCCGCCAACGATTGGCCCAACTGTTGGGCTACAAATTCGGCAGCATCTAGGTCGGTATCCGCCAGCAACACGGCAAACTCCTCGCCACCGATGCGGCCACACACGTCTGAACCACGAAAGCGATTTGCCATCAAGGTGCTGAGGTGCTGCAGCACCAGATCACCCACATGGTGACCATGTTGGTCGTTGATCTGTTTGAAGTGGTCGACATCAATCAGCAGCGCGCTGACAGGGGAGGCGTTGCGCAAACCGTGGCGGATAATCTGTTCACTCAACTCCACAAACGACCTGCGGTTGTGGATACCCGTCAGCGGGTCGGTGCGAGCCATGTGCTCGGCCTCCTGGTGCGCATGATGCAGTTCGTAACGCATCTGCAGGCTGCGTTGCATGGCATCGGCCATAATTTTGGTGGCCTTGATGGAAATCGCCATGAAGAGTGTGGCCGACAGCGCCATGCCCAACGCCGTGCGGTCGTCCTGGGCATACAGCCAGATGGTGCTGGGTAGCAAAACCGCTAACATCGCCAGGATGTTGATAAGCCGGTGGGCTGAATAAGTCACCATCGCACCCGCTGCCATACCCACCAGATGGTAGAGCACCACGCCACGCTCAACACCGGAGTCCATTGGTGTGATCCAGGCCGTACCAACACCCCAGACCAAGGATGACAGCAGGAGTGTGAGGGTAAAGGGCCGCTCCCAACTCAAGATGTCCTCCCCGCGGGGTTTCACGCGGAAATACTGCAGAAAGAACAGCAAGCGGATCAATGTGCTGCCAGCCAGCGCCGACATCCACCACAGCAGCGACGTGTTATCAACCTGCCCCCACAAGGTCCAGCTCAGCACCAGGGCCACAATGGCACTGTAAAACACCGCAGGGAATGATTGCCTGAACAGCAACACCAGGGTCTCCGCACGAATCTGGGTGGCATAGGACACTGGCTCCGCTGCCGGGGGTTCGGGCAAAGACTCTGTTACACGCATGTTGAACGGATAGGTAGAAAACCCCGATGCTCGGGCGCCATAAAAAAGATGCACCCACCAGTCTGGCGGCTCAGCAGTCTAACAGCATGGGTGCCCCAACAAAGTGAGCATATCCACACTGAGTCAGACCATGAATTTTTGATGGAATACACCTATAACCCTTAATATATATGGGCTAAACACTACAAAATAAGCAGCGCTTTGAGATCCAGCTTAGGACTGCAGGCGCCGCTCGATCTGGCTCTCTTGGTAATGGCGGTTTTTGGCTTCGTACATGGCTCGGTCGGCCCGGTGCAACGTGACCTCCAGCTGGTCTCCCGCATGGGAGGTGGCGGCGCCGATGGCCATGCTCAGCTTATGACCCGAGTAGAACTGGTTGTTGAGCTCCAGAATCGAATGGATGCGCTCCACAATGGCCTGGGCGACGCGCTCATCGGCACCGGGTAGCAACATGGCAAATTCATCACCGCCAGTGCGGGCAACACAGGCGTTGGGGCTATTGACTTTGCTCAGAACCTCGCCAGCACGGCGCAGCAAAGCGTCCCCCGCGATGTGGCCACTTTCGTCGTTGACACGCTTGAGGCCATTGAGGTCGATCACCAGCACACTCAGCGGCCAAGGGCCCTTGCGGGACAAGCGGTTCAGCTCGTCCATGTAGAAAGCACGGTTGCGCAGCTGGGTCAGAGAGTCATGTTTGCCCAGGTACTCCAGATAGGCCTCGGCCTTCTTGCGGGCGGTGATGTCCACCAGCGACACCAGCACCAGATCCCAGTTCGCCAGATGGTCGGGCAACACCGCAAATTGCATGTGGATGTTGATCAGGTCCCCACTCAGCCGGTAGTTGACCACCTCGCGCATCAGTGTGGTCTTGCCCTGCCACAGCTCAATCAATTGTTCGGCAAACGAATCCCGCATCTCACCCTGGAAAACATCGCCCAGGCGGGCCAGCAACTCGGCCTTGCTTTGTGCGCCAAACATGCTCAGCGTCTGCCTGTTCACGTCGATGACGCGTATCTCCTGCATACAGCGCGACACAAATTCGGGATGCACATTGATGAAGGTGCGGAAGTCCTCGATACCACGCTGGCGCAGTTCATCGAGCAGCAGCTTGACCGCGCTGAAATCCTCGACCCACAGAGATACCGGGGAGTAGTCGAACAGGTCGCGGGTATGCTGCTCGCTGGCCTTGAGCAACCGGGCACTCTTCAGCTCATGGGTGATGTCTTCCAGGGACACCATGACGCGGGCCCAGCTGTTTTCATGACCCTGGAGCACGCGGGCGTGGACCTTCACATCCAGTCGCCGCCCGTCCAGGCTGTAGTTCACCGTTTGCACAGAAAAGCCGAGTGATCCTTCCCACATGGGCAGGAGCTGCTCCATCAGTTTGCCCAGCATGTCGCCCCGGAACACCTTGTCCAGATTCGCCAGCAGCTCATCCTGGCTGCGTGCACCAAATATCTCCAGGCTGCGCTGGTTCACCTGCAGCACCAGCAAACAGGCCGCACACTCGGCCAGGCTGCTCGGGTGGGCCTGCACATGTGCCTGCAGATCGGTCACGCCCTGGCTGCGCCAGTTGTCGAACAGCTGCTTGAGTGCGCTGAAATCTTCCAGCCACAAGGAAACGGGGGCCAGATCAAACAGTTGCGCGTAATCGGCCGGAATAGAAACATGGGACACAGCAAAACCTCCTGAGGGGTATTGTGCAGGGTCCCATCGGCCGCCACCGGCAGGTGAGGCATGCTGGTGAAAAAACCCGGCTACCCTGAAACACCGCAGCAAGAACCGTGCGCGGCGCAAGCACTAGGTGGTAAACCTGCTGTCTGCTCAGGCAGCCGGATGGGCCGTGTCCTGGCCAGCCTGGGGGGCGGACGCAGGCTGTGTGGAGTCGAGCTGTAAAAAGCGGTCTTCGATAAAAGCCTTTTCAGTTTTTTGCCGCTGAAACTCCATCTCCATCTGCTCGATCTTGGCCAGAAGCGACTTTTCACGGCCAGCCAACACGTCGATCTGGTCCTGCTGGTCCTGAATCAGCGCTGCCTGGTCAATCGGTGCCAAGTCAGCCCCCTCGACAGCTGAGCCTGGCACGCGACGGGTGGCAAAGTTCTGGGCGTTGACCTGGGCGCGGATTTCGTCAAGCTGCAAAGCATTGTCTTCCGCCAGTTTCTCGGCCGCACGTGTGCGCTCACGCGCCTTTTGCAGTTCAGCTTCCAGGTCTGCTGTTTGCTGCATCAGGCTGTCCACCACCGACTGCTTGACACCCTGCACTTCGCTGATCTCGCTGCGCAGCTGCTCGTTGCTGGTCGAGGCTTCTTTGAGGTGAAACTGGATCTCTTCGACCTGCTCCTGCAGCATATGATTTTTGGACAGCGCGGTGTTGAGTTCAGCCTGCAACTTGGCACGGATGTCTTCTACGTGGGTCTTCTCTTCGGCCGCACTGGCAGCAGCCCCGGCGGCGGTAGCGCTGCCTTGCGCCAGGTTGTCGATCAGGTTTTGCAGCTTGAACGACAGCACGCTGATGGCGCGGCCACTTGCGTTGTCATGCGTCTGGTGCGCCTGGCTGACACGTTCAAGCTCCGTGGCCGTGCGATTGGCGGCGATCTTGAGGTGTTTACCCGCCTCAATGGTCAGGCTGGCGGCCTTGAGCAGATCTACCCGGCTTTGCGCGGTGGTGTTGAGAATGCGATAAAGCAGATAACCCGACCCAGCCATGAAGACCAGGTTGGAAAAGAACAGAAAGCCGTAGGCGATGTTCAACCAGTTCATGATGTCATCACAAAAAATGCCATCCGTCCCTCACCGTAACCTGGAATGGCCAGTCGGAAATCGGAACGCTGCCCCGGCTGGGCCAGTACCGTGGCCAGCTTGGCAAAGGAGTTTTTGACCACACTGGCCTTGGCCATGGTGACCTCGGTGACCGGCGACGCTGCCGATTCGCTCAGGCCCACCGCAGCGGCACGCAGAAACTCATTGGCCTTGTCCATCATCACGGCACTGGGCTGGCCGCTGGCCATCAGGGCCCGCACCTCATTGGGCAACATACGCGCCGCGCCACCGCCCACCATACACACGGCATTGGCATCCATGACCCCAATGGCATAGACACCTTTGACCTCATTCGCAGCGTAGAGGCCCAGCAAATTCTGGGAGGTCAGTGCCTCCAGCGTCATTTTTTCATGGGGAATCAGGCGAAACGGAATGTTGCCCAAGCGGTCCAGCAGCAGCAGCTGCATGGCCGCATGGCTGATCGGATCTTCCCCACGGCGCTGGAGCAAGGCGGAAGCGGCATCTAGGGGACTTGCGGCAACGCCGTCCAGCGTGGCGGGAGCCCCACCCACCAGGTCCTTCACCGCATTGGCCACCACCGCCACCAGTTCAGCATCGTCAAAAGGTTTGTGCAGGATGAACAGCGCACCATTGCTGATGGCTTCCTCTAGCAGCGCCGGGGTGCGCTCGGTGGTGACGAACCCCACCCGCACATCCTGGTGCCCGAGCTGGCGCAGCGCCTGCACCATCTCCAGGCCCGACACCTTGGGCATATGCCAGTCGGTGATCACTAGGTCTGGCTTGAACGACGCGATCAGGTCCAGCGCCTGCTCACCGTCCAGGGCAGTCTCCACTTCAATGGGCGAGTAACCACAACGCAGGATGGCGCGCCGCACAATGGCCTGAATGGCACGGCTGTCATCGACCACCAGGAAGCGTAGAGGCGAAGGCAATTGAATTGGAACTGTGGACATGGTCGTCAGTGAGGTTGGCTGAAAATATGGTACTCGACAACAAAGAGCTGCGCGTTGTCGGTGTTGCTGACATACACCGACGCAACGGTGCTACCTGTGGCAATCTGCTCATAGTCGGCTTGGCTGGCCAGGAAAGGCAAACCCATATGGATGTCGGAGCTGTCGCTGACATGCAGTGCCACACAATCTGAGAACAGGTTGCAGACCTCGGCACACGCATCGTGCAAATCGGCATCCTGCAGGCAAGTGGTGTCAACACCAAACATGTGGGCTGCCACACCAAGGGCATCCGGGCGCTCAATCAACACACCAATGCCGCCGGTGCGGTAGTCCGGCGACAGCCTGAGCGGCATGAAATAACTGAACTCGGTGAAGCCCAGCGCCGCCTGCTGGGTCTCACACAGGTCAAAACCGCGTTCCTGGCCGGACAAGAATTCCCATGCTTTGGTCAAGCCAGCGCACACTTGCTGGATGTTGTTGCAGGGGTATGAGCGAGGCATTGAGCCAGTATCCGGCAATCAGGCGCGGTACGTCAAATTCCTCGCAACGTACTCGGGGGGAGACACAGGCGGTCTATCCTGTCACAGGAGTCATGCTACGATTATTTCGTGATGCCCTTGCGTCCAACGACACGCTGACCCAACAGGATGGCCCATGGGTTGACATAGAACGTGGTTTGCCTTCGTTTCCGAGTTGTTTTGCACACAAACCATGTCCAGCATGCACTTGCTCACACTCCGTTTCAGAGACAACGCGCAGGAAAAAGAATTTCTCAGCGCCACGCAGACGCGCACACGTCAGCAAGGCCAATTTGCCTGTGTGGTTGGGATGCTGGTGTATCTTTTACACGGCGTCCTCGATCAATGGTTCGTGGCCCCTGAGCTGTTCGGCCAGATCTGGCTGGTGCGCGCTGCAGCGCTGTGTGTTCCGATCTTGGTTCTGCTGCTGTCCTTGACCTCTTGGTTCGCCCCCTTGACGCATGTGTTGCTGGCCTTGGTGGGTGCAGCGGCCGCAGCCGGGCTCATCGGCATGCAGATGCACCTGCCGCTGGAAAGCGCTCCGTACTACTACCCGATGATGGTGGTGGTGACGTTTTACACCTACAACTTCATCGGTACACGCTTCATCTATGCGCTGTGTGTCGATCTGGGGATGCTGCTGGCCTACAACCTGATCTTTGGCCTGGTGCTCGATTACCCTGTTCACACTCTCATGGGCCACGACTTTTTCATCGTCTCGGCCAACTTGATTGGGGGCTCGGTGGGTTACCTCACCGAGCGTCAGCGCCGCCTGCTGTATCTGCGCGAAAAGGAACTCGATGCCGAGCGCAACCACCATCTGCACCGTTCCTTGCATGATGGCCTCACGGGTCTGCCCAATCGCGAGCTGCTCTACGACCGCATTCTTCAGGCTGAACTCAGCGCCACCCGCGAAAAAATACGCCATTGCGGCTTGTTCCTGGACCTGGATGGCTTCAAAAGCATCAATGACGTGTACGGCCACAAAGCGGGTGACCAAACGCTGCGTGAGGTCGCCAAACGCCTGTTATCCACCGTCAGGGCCAGCGATACGGTCGCGCGCATCGGTGGTGATGAGTTCTTTGTGCTGGCTGAAAACATCGAAGACCTGTCTGCAGCCCGCGCCTTGGCCCACAAGATACTGGCCGAGCTCTGCGCGCCTTTTGTGTTCCTGCCAGAACACACGCAGCTGGGTGCCAGCATTGGCATCTGCCCTTTTCCCTATGAAGGCATGACAGTGTCCGACTTGATCCATCGGGCTGATGAAGCCATGTATCGGGTCAAAATGTCCGGCAAGGGCAATATGGCAGTGGCGGATTTCCCCAAGACATCCGACGCGACAAGCGCCAGCTGGAGCTAATGAGTCACCCCAGACTGGTCAACAAGCAGTTGGCGTCCAGCCAAGTCAAATACTACAAATTTTCTAGCTACCAGACCTTGTATCAAAAGGGCTGGATGCATATTTCTCTTGTACTCTTTGGCCAATGCCGGTGCGGCGTCACTGGGCGCTGGGCGAGCCCGAGCCTCGTGTCACGCGCCACATGCCGACACCACCGAGCAAACCACAAGCCGCCAGTACCCACCAGATACCGCTTGCAGGTGCTGCCTCAGATCCCCCCAGGCCCGCACCCACTGCCGCCTGCCCCACCAGTGCGGCACACCCGCCGACGCTGGACATGAAGCCATAACAGGTGCCCAGGGGGCAGTCCCGCGCATACCGCGGCAAAACGGTGGCAAACAGCGGAAAACACAGGATCGACCCCAGCGACAACAGTACTGCCAGGACCAGCATCGCCGCCAGTGGCCAGGCCGCCAGCACCACTGGCGACAGGAAGGCCGTGCCCATGAGTGCCAACCCGCAGCCCATCGCGGCAGCATCCCCCAGGCGTGGCACCAGCCAGCGGCTCACAGGCCATTGCAAGGCGATGCCCACCACGGCGCTGAGTGTGAACACCGCACTGAGTGTGCTGTCCCCCAGACCGTGCTGTTGGACAAAGGCCGGCACAGCCAGATACAGCTGGTGAAACATCACCTGGTAGGTGGCACAACAGCCAACAAAACGCAGCAGGTTGGGCTCTGCCAACTGCGCGAACAAAGACCTGGGCGACGCGTGCACAGCGTCCGACACCAACGGACGTGGAGGCCTTGGCGAGCCTTGATCGGGCGGGAGCAGTCTCCATTGCAGCACCCCAAACCCCAGAAACAATGCACCGGCCACACAGCCTGTCAAGCGAAAGTCCACGTTCAGCAGCGCCAGACCCACCAGTGGGCCCAGCAGCATCCCGGCTTCACTGGCTAGGTTGTGCAAGGTAAAGGCGTAGCGCCGCTGTGACAAATCGGGGCACTGGGCGGCCAGACAGGCCTGGGCACAGGGTGTGAACAGGGCACCCGCAAAGCCTGTCAAAAAGGCGGCCAGCAACAGCAATGGCAATGTTTCGGCCCAGCCCAGCATGGCAAAGCCCACACTCCGCAAGAAACAGCCCCAGACGATGGCCCTGCGGTAGCCCAAACGGTCTCCCAGCCAGCCGCCGAGCAGAAACAAGCCCTGCTGGCTGAACACGCGCAGCCCCATGACAAGCCCGGTGATCCAGCCCGCCAGCCCCAGGTCCGCGCCCATGTGCTGCGCCAGGTAGGGCATCAGCATGTAAAAACCCAGGTTGAACGCCAGCCCGTTGGCGACCAACACGCGGGCGGCGGGACTGAGCGCGCGCCAGCGGTTCACTTGACAAGCGCCAGCAAGCTGTCGACACGCGCACCATGGCTGTAGATCCGCCCCTGCGTGGACTTCATGACCGCAGTGGCGGCGGCGTGGTTGACCGCCTCACCGACCTGAATGAGCCCAACCATGCCCATCATCAGATGGGGTGGGCAGTTGTAGAAATACAGGCCTTGATGCGCCAGCGTCACCACAAACGGCTGATCTTCCTCGCTGAGCCAGGGCTTCGCACCATCGGGAACAGCCAGGCTGCGCACAAAATGGCCGGTGCTGGTGGGCTCAAAACGCAGTGTGTCACCCACCTGGGCGTGCACAAAGGCCGGCTCAAACACCATGGAGCCGTCTGTGCCAGCGTTGAGCATGCGCACCACATGCTCTGCGCTCCAGGCAGGCGCGGCAAAAAGGCTGCAAAGTGCCAGCAAGCCCCTCAGAAGTGGGCGGTGCAGGTAGGAAAAGTGAACTGTGTGGGTCGTCATATCGACATTTTCATTTCTGAGGCCATCAGGCGCTCATGGGTGTGGGCTGTGATGCGCGAAGGGTGCGCACGTAGGGTTGGCCGTCCTGGTCGTGGTGGACATCCACCGGGACGTGGTAGAGGTGGTGGATGAGTTCGCGGCTCAGCACCTGGGCCGGCGGGCCAAAGGCCTGCAGGCGACCATCTCCGAGCACGATCAGCTGGTCGGCAAACTGCGCCGCCAGGTTCAGGTCGTGCAGCACAGCCACGCTGATCCAGCCCTGGGCGGCGGTCTGCGCCTGCAGATGCTCCATCAGCTGCATCTGGTGTTTCAGATCAAGTGCGCTCACGGGTTCGTCCAGCAGCATCAGCTTGGGCTGGCGCAGCAGCACTTGCGCAAACAACACCATCTGGCGTTGCCCACCGCTGAGGGTGTGCACCGGCCGGTCGGCCAGATGGGCGATGTCCAGCGCCTGCAAAGCCGCCAGCGCTGCACCCAGATCGTCGTCCGACAGCCGCATCGACAGCCGCTGCAGGCGCCCCAGCACCACAACTTCAAGCGCGCTCAGGTCCAGGTCAAGCTGGGTGTTTTGTGGCATGTAGCCAATACCCTGGCGCCAGCTTGGCAAGCTGTGCGGCGTCATCGGTGTGCCGCGCAGGCGCACCGCTCCGTGCGTCAATGGCAACTCGCCAAACAGCGCGCGCAGCAGGCTGGTCTTGCCGGTGCCGTTGGGGCCAATGATCACGTGCAGTTGCCCGGCAGACAGTTGCAGATTCAGCCCTTCGACCAGGGTCAAGTCGCCGATGCGCAGGGTCAGGTCAGAAATTTCAAGCACGGTTGCGCTTTCGGTTGCCCAGAATGAGCCAGATCATGAAAGGAACCCCGATCAGCGCCGTCACGATACCGATCGGAAACAGCGCGCCGGGCACAATGGATTTGGACAGCACCGAGGCCACCGAGAGCATCAGTGCACCACACAGCGCCGACTGTGGAATCAGGAAGCGCTGGTCTTCGCCGACCTGCATGCGCGCAACGTGCGGCGACACCAGCCCGATGAAACCAATGACACCCACGAAGCTGATGGCGGTCGCGGTCATCAGCGCAACCAGCACCAGGGTCTTCAGGCGCAGCCGCGTGACGTTTACACCCAGGCTGCGCGCACGCGCCTCACCCAGACGCAGGCAGGTCAGCTGCCAGGCGTCTCGATGCAACAGCAGCGCACACACCAGCGTCACACCCGTGGTGATCCACAGCATCGGCCAAGTGGTGCGCATGAGGCTACCAAACAGCCAGAAGATGATCTGCTGGTTCAGTTCGGGCGAAGCGAGAAACTGGAGCAGCGACAAAAGTGACTGGAACAGAAACAGCAGCGCAATGCCGGCCAGGATGATGGTCTGGCTGTTGACATGGCGCATCAGCGCCAGCCCGAACAACAGGCTGGCCGCCAGCATGCAAAAGACAAAAGCGCCGATGGGGATGGCCACCAGAGGCGGCAGCCCCAGGCCACCGGTCACCAGGGCCAACGCAGCCCCAAAACCGGCGGCAGCAGCCAACCCCAGCGTGTAAGGGCTGGCCAAGGGATTGTCCAGCAGGGTTTGCATTTGCACACCACCCACGCCCAGGGCCGCACCCACCACCAGCGCCATCAGCGCAATCGGCAGACGCATGTCCATCACGATGGCGCGCGTCATCGGGTCGGCCGCCGCAGGCGCCAGCAGCGTGCGCACCACATCACCCAGCGCCAGCATGGAGGGGCCGGTGGCCACGTCCAGCATCAAGCTGAACAGGCTCAGACCCACAAACAGGGCCAACCAACGCCAGCGGAGCGTCTCGCGCCGACGCTGGCGCTGCAAGACCAGGACGCCCATATCGGGCGTGGCAGTGATATCTGTCATGGGGTGAGGTTCCGAAAGTCGGCGCCGCCGGCAAGCGGCGCGGGTCTGCCTGTCATTTCCAGCTCAACACGAAAGTGCCCTGGGGCTGGATGGGCAGGTAGTGGCGGTAGAAGTCTAGGTAGGTGGCTTCAGGATGGATGTCGGCAAACAAGGTCGGATACAAGGCCTTGGCCAGATATTGCAACTGCGACGCGTCCAGCAGGCTGCGCGTGGCGCCGTGGTAGACCCCGTACAGACGCGCATCCTGCAGCGCTGGCAGAGCACTCCACCCCTTGCGTTGTGCAAAGCCTTGCAGACGTCGGCGCGCTTCACCCGCTGGCACCCCCATCCCCATCTGCATGGCATCGGGGTTGCTGACGCTTTCGTAACCGGCGATGAACACCACCTGCGGTTTCGAAACCAGCAACTGCTCGGGGTTAATCGGCCCCCAGTCCTTGACGAACGGCGCAGCGACGTTGTCGCCACCGGCCAGATCGACCATAGCGCCCCACATGTTTTTGCCGTAGGTGTAGCTGTGTTCGGCTGGCCCTTTGTCGCCTAGCTCAATGTACACACGCGGGCGGGGCAGCTTGGCTTTGGCGATGCGTTGCTGGATCGTCTCCACCACTTGGCGGTATTCGTCGGCAATACGTTGTGCGCGGGCCGTTTCGCCGGTGATCTGGCCCAGCACCTTGGTGCTGGCCAGGTGGCGCTCCAGCGTCTGCGCGTTGTAGTCCACCACCACTACCGGGATGCCAGCGGCCTCCAGGCGAGGGATTTCGGACGCCAAGGCCTTGAACTGCCAGTCGGCCAGAACGACCACATCGGGTTTGGTGGCCAACGCCTTTTCGAGCGAAAAGGTCTGGAACTGCACGCTGCCCACGTCGACCACGTCGCGCAGCGTGGGCCGGGCTGTAACGTACTGCTCCCACACGGCCGGGCGCGACTTGACGAACCAGCCAAGCGACAGCCCCACCAGTCGGTCGAAGGCCTTGTCACCACCCACGGCGAAGTAGTCCTCGATGTAGAAGCCCAGCAGCACCCGCTTGGCTGGCAACTCCAAGGTGATCCTGCGACCCAGCACATCTTCAATGGTGCTGGGCACCGCCCAGGCACTGAGCGCGCCCAGTGCGAGCATTACAGACAGCGCGAGTTTTTTCCAAAAATGCTGTGTCAATTACATCCCCAGCGCAAAGCTGCCCTTGGCCTGCACAGGCAAGTAACGGCGGTAGAAAGCCAGGTAGTTGGCCTGGGGGTCGATGTCCTTGAACAGCGTGGGGTACAAGGCCTTGGCCATGAATTGCACCATGGTGTAGTCCAGCACCGAGCGCGATGCACCCTGATAAACCGCATACAGGCGTTTGTTCTTCACCGCTGGCAGCTCGCTCCACCCGGCGCGCTGGGCAAAACCCTGCAGCCTCTGCTGCGCCTGAGCAGACTCAACGCCCTGCCCCATCAGCATCGAGCTGGGGTTCTTGGTCGACTCCGTTCCGGCGATGAACACCACCTCGGGCAGTGCGGCAAGCACCTTCTCCGGATTCATCGGACCGTACCACTCGACAAAGGGGGCAGCGATGTTCTCGCCGCCAGCCAGCGCACCCAGCGGCCCCCACATGCCCTTGCCATAGCTGAAGCTGTACTCAGCCGGCCCTTTGTTGCCAAACTCAACATAGAAGCTAGGTCTGGGCTGCTTGGCGGCCGCAATACGCGACTGCACCTGATCGATGGCGCTTGTGTATTCGTCGGCAATTTTCTGCGCGCGCTTCTCGTCGCCCGCAATTTTTCCGAGCAGCAGCGTGCTGGCGTGGTGGTTGGCGGGCAGCTCCATGTTGTAGTCCACCACCACCACCGGCACCCCGGCGTCTTCCATACGTTTGACGTCCGGGCCCAGGCCCTTGTATTGCCACTCAGCCAGCACTAGCACATCGGGTTTGAGTGCCAGCACCCTCTCTACAGAGAAGGTCTGCGCCTCAACCTCGCCTACGTCGGGCAGGTTTTTGAGCGAAGGCCGATGTGTTGTGAACAGCGACCAGTTGGCCGGACGCCAACCTTCCCAGGCCTCGCGAGACAAACCAACCACTTTGTCGAAGGCTTTTTCACCACCAATGGCCATGTAGTCCTCGAAGTAAAAACCTAGCAGTACACGCTTGGCAGGCAGATCGACGCGCACGGAACGACCGAGCACGTCTTTGATCACTTCGGGGGCTGCCTGCGCGGTCAGGATCAGGCCAACCGTCAGACCCAGGATACACAGCCAGCGTGCGGTGGTGGCAATTCGCATGAACACTCCTTCAAAAGGCCGGGCACCCCGGCGAAGGTCGGCATTCTATATGCGAATGATTCGCAAAAAGATTTCCAGAAGTCAGATTCAAGCAAGTTTCTGCGTTGCATCTGCCACAACAACGAGGGCGACGTCGACGCCACTCTCTTGGGCTCTGCGTTCGCCAGCTGCAGCGACAGTCAAAGCATCTGTGGCCTGTTGCCAACGATGGCCCTCAATGCGCTATACAAAACATAGCTTATAGCGCTTATGTTATATGGGCTGATTAAGTATTTATTAAGCAACACGCCGGATACAAACGCTTGACAATAGCAGCTTACTATGGGAGCTTGTTCAACATTCCGCCGCCCAGCCACACCATCCATCCATGCTGTTACCACCCACATCTCCGGCCCGCTCAGTCTTGCCCCTGCTGCTCTGTGCTCTGCTGTCGGCTTGCGCAGCCGTGGGCCCAAACTACCACGCGCCCGCTACAGAACAACTGACGGTACCCAGCCAATGGCAGGCTGCCTTACCGCATGGCGGTGAGACCAGTCAGTTGTTGAGTTGGTGGGCTCGGCTGCAAGACACCAGCCTGAATCGCCTGCTGCAGGCCGCCGAGGCCAGCAGCCCGTCACTGCAAAAAGCGGCGGCGAATATCGCCTCGGCCCGCGCCAGTGTCACCACAGCGCGTGCTTCCGGCCAGCCGACTCTGACCGGCTCGGCCTCAGCCAACCGCAGCAACACCCTTGGCAGCGCCCAGACCACCACCAGCGGCGGGCTGGATGCCAGCTGGGAAATCGATTTGTTCGGCAGCGTTCGCCGCTCCGCTGAATCCGCCGACGCGCTCCTGCAAGCCCGCCAGGCCGACTGGCACGATGCGCGCGTTTCGCTGGCCGCAGAAGTGGCTACCAACTACGTCACCTACCGCGCCTGCCAGTTGACGCTGAACACCGTGCAGTCCAGTGCACTCTCCAACCTGGCCACGGCGCGCATCACCCAGCGGTCTTTGCAGGCTGGTATGACGGCGCGCGCCGATGCCGATCTGGCTGACGCCAGCGCCGCCAGCGCATCCGCCAGCGCCATTGCCCAGCAGGCCGAGTGTGATGTCACCATCAAATCCCTGGTCGCCCTGACCGGACTGGCAGAACCTGCGTTGCGCCAACTGCTGGATACACAACCACCCCAATTGCCCCCTTCAGACAGCCTGGCAGTACAAACACTGCCGGTGGATCTGCTCAGCCAGCGGCCCGACCTGGTATCGGCTGAGCGTGCCCTGGCCGCAGCCAACGCCAAGATTGGTGTGGCTGAGGCCGACCGTTATCCGCGCCTGTCGCTGACGGGTTCGCTGTCGAGCAGTCGCACCGATGGGGTAGACACCACACCCTGGTCCTTTGGCCCCAGCTTGTCGCTGCCGTTACTCAATGGCGGAGCCAAACGCGCTGCCGTGGATTCTGCCCAAGCAGCCTATGACCTGGCGCTGGCCACCTACCAGCAGTCTGTGCGCACGGCTGTACAAGAGGTTGAGCAAAACCTAGTTCAGCAGATGAGTGCCGAGCGCCGCACAGCCGATGTACGCCGAAGCGCCGAAGGCTACCGCGCTTATGCCAGCGCGGTGGAAGCCAACTGGCGCGCTGGCGGCGACAGCCTGCTGAACCTTGAGGTCGCCCGGCGCAATGCCATTGCGGCCGAACAAAACCTGATTACCGTGCAGCGCGACCAGTTGCTGTACGGCATTGCCTTGTACAAAGCCGTTGGCGGTGGTTGGACAGTATCCCTTGGAGACGTGAAGTGAAATTAGCAAAAATCAGTCTGATCGCCGCCGCTGCGTTGTTGATCGTTGTTGGTGGTGTATGGGTGCTCACATCCGGTGCCACACCTGCTGCCACGGTGGCACCCAGCGCCAATGCCGGGTTGACCGTCAGCGCCGTCACACCACAACAAGTCACCTGGGGCCGCAGCCTGCAGCTGTCTGGCGGGTTGTTTGCCTGGCAAACAGCCAGCATCGCCAGCGAAGAAGCCGGTCTGCGCATCGCTGAGGTGCTGGTGGACGTCGGCAGCGTGGTCAAACGCGGCCAGTTGTTGGCACGCTTGAACGACGACACGGTGCAGGCCGACCTGCGCTCCCAGCAGGCGGCCGTGGCCCAGGCCCGCGCCAAGCTGACCCAGGCCAAGGCCG
Organism: Rhodoferax sp. U11-2br; assembly: GCF_018619435.1. Lineage (GTDB taxonomy): Bacteria > Pseudomonadota > Gammaproteobacteria > Burkholderiales > Burkholderiaceae_C > Rhodoferax. Next base: position 116,426 of record NZ_JAHFZF010000008.1, read on the forward strand.
AGGCCGACCGCAGCCGGGTGGTGAAAGACAGTGGCGCCTTGTCGGAGCAGCAGGTCACCTCCTACCTGGTCGCCGAACAGACTGCCCAGGCCAGCCTGGACGCCGCCCTGGCCACGCTGGACAGCCAGCGCATCAAGCTCGCGCACACCCGCATCCTGGCGGTGGACGACGGCATCATCTCCAGCCGCAGCGCCACGCTGGGCAATGTGGTGGCCTCGGGCACCGAGCTGTTCCAGCTGGTGCGTCAGCGCCGCGTGGAATGGCGAGCCGAGGTGACTGGCCAACAAATCAGCGCCCTGAAGCCTGGCCAGACAGCCAAGATCACCCTGCCCGACGGCACTCAGGTGGCAGGCCGCCTGCGCTTGGTCAGCCCGACACTGGACAGCGGCACCCGCAACGGATTGGCCTATGTGGACCTGCCCGTGGGTAGCGCCGCCAAGGTTGGCATGTATGTGCGCGGCGAGCTCAATACGGGCCAGGCGCCAGCCCTCACCGTGCCCAGCAGCACCGTGGTGCTGCGCGACGGCAACAGTTATGTGTTCGAGAAAGACGGCACCACCAAGGTGGCGCAGCGCCAGGTGCAAACAGGGCGCCGCGTGGGTGACCAGGTGGAGATCACCAGCGGCATCGGCGCGCAGGCGCAATTGGTGCTCAGCGGTGGCGCCTTCCTGAAAGATGGTGACCCGGTGCAGTGGATCACGGCAACCAACAACACCAGCAGCAAGTCGACCAAGGTGGCTCCATGAATATTTCGAGCTGGTCGATACGCAACCCGGTTCCGGCGATTCTGCTGTTCATCATCCTCACCGGGGCCGGGCTGTTCGGTCTGCACAAGTTAGGCATCCAGAACTTCCCAGACCTGGATCTGCCGACCATTGTGGTCTCGGCCACGCTGGAAGGCGCCGCACCGGCGCAGCTGGAAACCGAGGTGGCGCGCAAGATCGAGGACAAGCTGGCCTCGATCGCCGGTGTAGACCACGTCACCACCACCATCACTGATGGCGCGGCCAGCATCAGTGTCAGCTTTGACATCGACAAAGACAGTGAAGTGGCGCTCAACGAAGTGCGCAATGCGGTGGATAGCGCACGTGCCGACCTGCCTACCGAGATGGCCGCGCCGGTGGTCTCCAAGCTCACACACTCCAGCGGCGCGCTGCTGACCTACACCGTGGCAGCCCCGAACCTGAGTGAGTCCGACCTGTCCTGGTTTGTCGACAACGACATCAGCAAGGCCCTGCTGTCGGTCAAAGGTGTGGGCAGCATCACCCGCATTGGCGGGCTGGAGCGCGAGATGCATGTGACGCTGGATGCCGCACGCATGGCAGGCCTGGGCGTCACCGCAGGCAGCGTGTCCAGCCAGATCAAGGCAGTGCAGACCGACGCCTCGGGCGGGCGCGGCATCGTGGGCGGCAGCAACCAGTCGGTGCGCACGCTGGGTCGGTTGGACCAACCCGAGCAATTGGCGGCGCTGGCGATTCCGGTCACCACGGCCACGACCACCTCGGTCGCCACCAGTGTGCGGCTGGACCAGATTGCCACCGTGAGCGACACCTCTGAAGAGCGTTTTGCCTTTGCCGCGCTGAATGGCAAGCCGGTGGTCGGCTTCCAGGTGCTGCGCCAGATCGGTAGCAGCGAGGTCTCGGTGGCAGCGGCGGTGCGCGCGGCGGTCAAGACCTTCAGCGCCAACCACCCGCAGGTGCAGATCACCGAGGTGATTGAAACCGTGACCCCGACGCAGGAAAACTACGACGGCTCGATGCATCTGCTGTACGAAGGTGCGGTGCTGGCGGTGGTGGTGGTGTGGCTGTTCCTTCGCGACTGGCGGGCCACGTTTGTGTCTGCGGTGGCACTGCCGCTGTCCATCATCCCGACCTTCATCGTGATGTACCTGCTGGACTATTCGCTGAACCTGATCACCCTGCTGAGCCTGTCACTGGTGGTGGGGGTGCTGGTGGACGATGCCATCGTCGAGGTGGAGAACATCGTGCGCCATCTGCGCATGGGCAAGACGCCCAGGCAGGCCGCCATGGAAGCGGCCGACGAGATCGGCCTGGCGGTGGTGGCCACCACCTTCACCCTGGTGGCGGTGTTCCTGCCCACCGCCTTCATGAGCGGCATACCGGGCAAATTCTTCCGCCAGTTCGGCATCACCTGCTCGGTGGCGGTGCTGGCATCCTTGCTGGTGGCCCGGCTGCTGACACCGATGATGGCCGCCTACATCCTCAAACCCAGCCCGGCGCACGAGGAAAAGGACGGCCCAATCATGCGCCGTTACCTGGCCATGGTGCACTGGTGTCAGACGCACCGCTCCATCACAATGCTGCTGGCAGGATTGTTCTTCATCGGCTCGATCAGCCTGGTGCCCTTGTTGTCCACCTCATTCATCGGTGCCTCGGACAACGCCCAGACCACCATCTCGCTGACCCTGCCGCCCGGCAGCACGCTGGACCAGACCCGCGCGGCCGCCGTACAAGCCCAGGAACTGATCAGCGGCATGCCCGAGGTGACGCAGGTCTTCACCATCATTGGCGACACCACCAGCGATGCCAGCAGCAGCACCGTCAACGAGGCGTCGCTGACCGTCAGCCTGACACCGCGTGGGAGCCGTGCGCGCTCGCAGGCTGACATGGAAAACGCCATCCGCCAGGCGCTGCGTGCCCTGCCGGGTACCCGCGTGGGCGTGATGGGCATGGGCAATGGCCAGTCGCTCGACGTCACCCTTGCCAGCGACGATGCGGTCGCGCTGAACCAGGCCACCGCCGCGGTGATCAAAGACCTGCGCACCCTGCAAGGCATCGGCAACATCACCGACAGCTCCAGCCTGCAGCGGCCTGAAATCCATGTGCGGCCCGACCCGGCACGCATGGCCGAACAGGGCGTGACCACCGAGGCGCTGGCCAGCGTTGTGCGCGTCGCCACCTACGGCGACTACGCGACCAACCTGGCCAAGTTCAACCTGCCACAACGCCAGATCGCGATCCGTGTGCGTTTTGACGACAGCGTGCGCTCCAACCTGGATGCCATCGGCCAACTGCGGGTGGCCGGTCGCACTTCGGCTGTGCCGCTGGCCGCAGTTGCCGATCTGTCGCTGGGTGGCGGCCCTTCGCAAGTGGCTCGTCTGGACCGCATGCGCAACGTCACGCTCAGCATCGAGTTGGGCAACCTGAGCACCGGCGATGTCAACAAGATGGTGCAGGCCCTGCCAAGCATCAAGAACCTGCCCAGCGGCGTGCAGCAGATTGCCACCGGTGATGCGCAGCGCATGACCGAGCTGTTCACCAGCTTTGGCGGTGCGATGCTGATCGGTATTTTGTGCATCTACGGGGTGCTGGTGCTGTTGTTCCACGACTTCATGCAACCGGCCACCATCCTGGCCGCCCTACCCTTGTCGATTGGCGGGGCGTTGCTGGCGTTGCTGATCACCGGCAGTGGGTTCTCGATGTCGTCGGTGATTGGTTTGTTGATGCTGATGGGCATCGTCACCAAGAACTCGATCCTGCTGGTCGAATACGCGGTGGTGGCCTACCACGAGAAGGGCATGAGTCGCTACGACGCGCTGGTCGATGCCTGCCACAAGCGGGCGCAGCCGATTTTGATGACCACCATTGCGATGGTGGCAGGCATGCTGCCGATCGCGCTGGGTATTGGCACCGACCCCAGCTTCCGTGGGCCGATGGGCATTGTGGTGATCGGCGGGCTGCTGACCTCCACCGCGCTGAGCTTGCTGGTGATCCCGGTGGTGTTCACCTATGTGGATGATCTGCTGCTGTGGCTACGCAAACATCTCAAGCGCAGGCACCATGCAGCTACTTAAACCGTAGCTTCTGGCCCTTATTTAATAAGGGCTTGAGGCCTATTTCTTATAAATATAGGTAACAGACCTTGCAGGAAAAGCTTCTGCAAGGAACAAAAAAAGCCAGCCCGAAAAAGCGGGCTCCTGCTTGGCCGCAAAGCGCTCAGGCCACCGTCAGCGGGTAGATGTCCTTGATGTCCAGGATGTTCTTCTTGCTGCCATCTTCGATCTGGATATCGCCATGGATGTAGCCACCTTGCGAGCGAAAGCCCGGCACCAGCTCGGGGCAGCCACGCTCAGTAGCGATCAGGGTCAACAAGGCGAGTGCATCGGTGTCGTCAAAACGGCAATGGATATGTTTCTCGCTGGGCACAAACATGCCGCGGTGGGCATGTTGCGCCATGATCCGCTCGCCAATGCTCTTGGCCAGCGCCAGGTAGGCCGGGGCTTGCGTCGCGCGGGCGACTTCAAGCACAGCAAACAGCAAGATGGCGTCAGCCTGGCTAGCCACCAGAGGCGCCTTGGATGCAGCCGGGTCAGTGGCATGCCATTCACCCAGGCCAAAATGGCGCGCCATCGCCACCACATGCTGCCAGAGTGATGCGCGCCCGGTCATGGCCCAGGCCGTCACGGTGGACAGGAAAACGATGGTGTTGATCGGCTTGCGCTCAAACACCCAGCCCTTTTTGCCGTAGAAGCCCCGACGTGGGAACACTTGCCCGGTCAGGTCCTTGCCATCAGCAAACATCGGCTTGATCTGGTTGGTTTCTGGCACATAGGCGTAGCGCAGCCAGGCATCCAGGCCGTCGACAGCCCATTGTTTGAGCTGCTCGCCCTTGGCGCCGAGCTGGCGGGCCAGCGTGAGCTGGGCCAGGGTGGCGTCACCGTAGATGCCCTCCGGGCCATTCATGGCGTCCGGGTCCATCTTGAACAGCACCCAGGCTTCCTGGGCCACATCGCCATACTCCGGGCCAAACTGGCGCTGGGCACGGTCACCGTAGAAGGAGTAGGTGAACTGTGGATGGTTCTCGTCGGTTGGCGCCTCTTCACGCTTGACCGGGCGGTTGAACTGGTAACAGCCCAGACCGGTTGCCGGGTAACGGCTGCGCACATATTGCCAGGCCATAAACTCGGCCCAATCGAGCGCTTTTTCCTCACCCGGCACCCGCTGGCCGAGCAAACCGGCGCCGTAGATCAGGTCATTGCCGATGTTCACAAAGGACAGCCCCTTGGCTTCGCGCAGGATCTCCAGATCGCGATGCATCGGCTTGTCCCAGAAGCCTGCTGCTGGCAAGGGCCTGCCGTAGCTGCCGTGGCGCGTGAGTTCGAGGGTGTCCCAGTTGTCAATATGGCAGTTCCACTCGGCCTTGATGAGTTTTGCGGTGGCTTGCGGGTCAACCTCGAACATCAGCTCGTAGAACGGGTAATGGTGCTTGATCTCATGCACCTTGTTTTTGCCTTCGGGGCCGACGGTATCGAGCGTCTTGAGGTCCAGGAAACAATGCCCACCCCAGGTCAGCAGCCCCGAAGCGTCCGCGTGGTCAAAATGCCAGCGGATCGCATCCATCGCCGCTTGTTTGTACTTGCCATCACCGCTCAAAGCCGAGAGTGCAGACAAAGTGCGAAACAGGTTTTGCTGGGAGGCCAGGTTAGAAGGCTCCCAGTCGGTGCCTTCCATGTTGCGCCACTTCACCGGCTCACCGGTGAAGGTGTTCATGCCGTCAAAGAACAAGGGGGTGCCGTGATAAGGATCGCGGTAGGTGTTGAGGATGGTGTCAGCGTAGCGGCGGATGTAGTCAAGCATGGTATTCATGGCGGTTTTCCTGGAACTGAAATACCGACAAAACGACGGACAGGAATTTCAACCGCATTGGCTGAAGTATGGCATGGGTCTCAGGTGTGAAATCAGTGTGGGTAGCCGAAGTTCGGGCTGGCCTAACCATGAAGACAACACATAGATCCAGGTCAAGTCTGAAGAATGTCGCGAGCCCGCCAAACCTCGACCAGATCAAACAAAGTGCATTCACTACCCGAAGGTCGGCAAAAACAGCATCAAACCACCCTGTTTTGACACGCCCCGCGATTACCATCGGCGCCCCGCAAACGGCGGCAACCTGCCGCTGTGCGCCAATTTTTAGCCTTTAATCGCCCCGCTTACCGGAGCCCCCACCACCACACTATGCACACCGAGACACCGATCCACTTTGTCCCCCACGCCGCCACAACAGATGTACACCAGTCCGATACCAACCCGATTGTGGGCGGCCGGGTGGAACTGCAATTGCTCACCACCCTCAAATGCAACCTCAAATGCAGCTATTGTTCGCTGGGGGTTGGCGATATGCTGGGTTCGCAGGTCCATGTGGCGTACGACATTGAGCAGCTCAGCGCTTTTGTGGCGCAACACCTGAAGGGCAAGGAAATCTATGTCACCTTCTACGGCGGCGAGCCCACGCTGAACAAGAAGCTGATGCTCGAAGTGATGCAGCGTTTCCCGAGCTTTCGCTTCCAGTTGCAGACCAATGCCACGCTGATCGACAACCTGCCCGAGTGGGCGCTGAACCGCCTGTCCAATGTGCTGGCCTCCATCGACGGCGGCGAATCCACCACCGACGGATACCGTGGCAAGGGCATCTACCGCCAGGTGGTGAAAAACCTCAAGGAAGTGCGCGACCACATCGGCGGCTCGGTCACCGCCCGCGTCACCTGGGGCAACCCCGACACCTGCTTTGAGGAACTGGACCAGCTGGTGGCCGAAGGCGCCCCGTTTGACTACCTGTACTGGCAGTTTGTGGCCGACGAGATGTATGCCGGCGACTCGGTTGCCAAACGCAAGGCGGTGCTGGTGCAGTTGATCGACAAGTTCTTCTCCCGCACCGATCTGCTCTACCCGCTGATCCCGCTGATGGGCATGGTGCGCAACAAACTCTTCCCCACACGGGCGCTGGAGCTGTACGCCGGGGCCAGCCAGTGCCGCGTCTCTACCCACCTGCTCAACGTCATGCCCAACGGCGAGATCTATCCCTGCCCCGACATGATGTACGACCCGGCCATGAAGATGGGCGACATCAAGGCCAACTGGCTCAAGAAGAGCCCGCTGCAACAAGACCCGGCCATGCCCTGCCACGACTGCGAAGCCTTTGCCTGGTGCCGCGGCAACTGCATGAAAAACATGCACCGGGGTTATGTGACCAATGACCTGCAGTACCGCAGCAACGTGGTCGAACCCATTTGTGAACTGATTCGTTTCATGGGCCAGGAAATCGACAAGCGCAACCCACAGGCCTGGTTCGAGCAGCTCAGCCTGCCCGTGCGCAAACAGATCATGGACTGCGAGGTCTACGAGTACGTTGAGGTCATGCCTTAAGGTGCCTCTTCGCAGAAGCGGGCCATCCACGTGGCCCACAATCAAGCTGTCGCACTCGATTGAACACAAAAGAGCTGCTTAGCCATATCAGGACCTACGCGGCTTGCTACTGAGTCAGTAGCATTTTCGGGTGGTCAACTCACTTGCATGTGGGCGGCGCATCGACGTTGTTGGCGTGCGCCATCTCGGCGGCCATACCGAAGCTTTCACCCGGCGTGGGTGTCAGCGATGCCGAAGATGTGCGGCCCACGGCTGGCAGCACCAGGTCGTAAGTTTGTGAATCATGTACCTTCGCACCCTTTTCTGCTGGCACAACGGAGACTTGCGCCTGGCCCAGCGCTAAGCCCTAGCAACGTCCATCAAAGCTCAACAAGGTCAGAACCTCGCATGTCATACCGGGTACTTCATGGACCCGAAAACGGTGCCAGTGGTACCCAAGCAGCAATGGCTTGCGCAACGAGGTGGGCAGGAAGAAACTCTTGCTCCAGGCGGCCGCGTTGTTGTGTGCGCAGATACAGGTCCAGTGCTTGCTCTGAAGGTGCCAAGGCATTGGCCAGTGACTGTGGGGCATGTACCGGTTCGGGCACCGCCAAGTGTGCGTGCGTGTCAAACGTTTGGCGATCCATCAGCAGTACAAGCAAACCGGGGAGGAGTGCCCGAGCATGCGCGAGCATGGCCAGACCCCAGGTATCAAGATCACCCCAATAGGCAACGCTACGCTCCTGTAGCCATGGGGCGCTCAACCAGGACAGGTTCAGACCACTGCCGAGGACGGCGATGGTGTCTGGCACGGGCGTGGGTAATTGGTGCAGGCAACGTTCGTTTTCCACCAGCAAAATGCGGCGACCAGGCACGGCGCAGGTTTGCAGCTCGGTGGTGGTGACACGCTGGCGGCGAAACGGTAGCAGTCCCTCGGCCAGGGGGGCCACCAGTACCCAGTGCTCGCCCTCGGGGCTGGCATCCAGGAACGCGGTCAAGCCTTGGCGACTGGCCTCTCCCTCGAAAAGCTCATCAAGCAGGGCTTTAAGCACCCCATCATGGCGCTCGAAGAATTTGCTGTCGTTTCCTGCCAGTGCCAGCGCGCGCAGCGGTCGGCCTTGGGCGCAGCCGGGCTCCAATTGCAGCGCAATGCGGGTGGCAGTGACGATTTGATCGGCTGACAGATGCCGCCACAGCGCCAACCTGCGCAGCAACAGGGCATGAAAACGCATGTCCACTTGGGGCAGTACGCTGGTCAGGGCACGGTAGTCCGCGCTGGCTTGCGTGCCGCAGCCATCGGCATGCTGCTCAAAGGCCGCAGCGCAGTCCGAGGGGCGCAAGACCCAGTGGGTGGGCACGTCAATGGGCGTTGCGCCACCGCGGTACTGGCGTGCCGTCCACTCCACCTGACCGGGACCCTGCGTGGCAACGGCACGCCACTGCTGTAAGTGCTGGCGCACGGCGGCGCTGTCATCTCGAAAACTGAGCGCACCGGGCTCACCGATGGGGAGTCGCAACGGCCAAGCCTGCGGGTTGCGCAGCAGGTGCTGTTCGCGCCAGTCACCGCGCTGCCATTGGCGCACAAGCTGGTTGGCAAGTTGGCGGGGAGATTTCATACGCTCTCAAAAACATAGTTGTATACGCATTAACTAAGAGGGTTAGATGTCATTTTGATGCTTAACCTGCCGTTGCTGCGCCCGCGCGTCGATTTCCTGCCAGCTCAGGGATGCGAGTGTGGCCTGGCGGCCCAGACGGTGCACCAGCACGGCGCTGCGCGTGTGGTTGCGCAGCAAGCGCAGCTCCTTGTTGGGGGTGACAAAGAGGGCGTGCAGCCCGAACTGGCGCAGCGCCTCGATGATGCGCGCGGCCACGGCCTGCGAGCTTTTGGAGAACGCCTCATCGAGCACGATGCTGGCAAACAGCGGCTGGCTACGCCCCTGTGGACACAGCGCGTAACTCAGCGAGGCGGTGAGCACATAGCTGGCGATGATTTCCTTCTCACCCCCGCTACCGCCTTGGGAGCCGGTTCGCCGCTCCAGCACCTGCTGACTTTTGCGATCCAACACATGAACCGCAAACTGCAAGCGGTAGCGTGCGTCCAGCAACGCCTGGGCTGCCTTGGTGCGGCGGTTGGTGGCATGCTCGCGCAGCAAGGCCACCATGGTTTGCAGCGCCCGGTAGTGGCTCTGCCCACCGTCGTCTCGCAGGCGTTCGCTGCGCAGTTGCGCCAGGGTCTTGTGCAGGTCTTGCAACACAGGATGGACAACGGGCTGTGGCGCCAATTGCAGGTAGCGCCCCTGCTGGAAGTCCACACGGGCCAGGGTGTCGTTGAGCCGGTCCAGCCGTTCGGTGATTTCCGCCACCTGAGCATCGATGCCCGATAGCAGCGTGCTCACGCCCTGGTCAGACGCGGCGTTGAGGTAGTCCTGAAAGCGCGCGCGCTTGGCCGGCAAGTCCTCTTCTACCAGCACGCGCAGGCGCTCCAGGTAGGCGCTCAGGGCCGCGACTTCCTGGAGTTCTTCGGCCAGCGCACCCCGGTCTTCCTTTTGTGCCTTCCCCATCTGGCGGATGATGTCTTTGTGCAGTTCGGCGAGTTGGTTCTCCTGGGCGCTGCGTTGCTGCTGCGTCTGCGTTTGCGCTTGTCTTTCCTGGGCTTCCAGAGTGTCGCAGGCTAAGGGTTGGGACAGCATCGCGTGGATGGCGCTGTCCCAGGAAGTAGCGTCTTCACCAAGGGCCGATGGCCGCGCCGCGTAGTCACCCTGTCGGGCCTGAGCGCTGGCGTGGCGCTCTTGCACGCCTGCTTGCGCCTTTTCAAGGTCGAGCAAGATGCCAGCCAGCGTCGTGGTGTGATCCCGTGCGGCCTCCCAGCGTGCCTTGGCCTGGGCGGTGTCGGAATGCGGGTCGAGCAATGCGGCCAGGCGCTCTTGCAGGCGCTGCAGTTCTGCCTCCACGCTGTCAGCGTCCAGATCGTCCCACTGCAGGGCCTGCAATTGCTGCCAAAGCCGCATCAATTCGGCCGTTTTCCCTTGTGAAGTCTGCGCAGCACGCTTCTCATTTTGCAGCACCTCCCATTGCTGCGTCTGTTCGCCAATCCGCGTCTCCAGTTGCTGGATGCGGTCGTGGTTGTCAAAACCGGTCATCCAGTCCTGGTCGATGCGCTTCTGGTCCTGCTTGTCGAAGTGCTGCGCCTTGCCGGACATCAGGCCTTGCTGTGTCATGGCGTGCGCCGTAGCACGCAGGGCCTGGGCGCTGTCCACGCAGTGCAGATCCTGCTCGGCCAGCAACTGGCGCAGCGTGCCTGCGTAGGCATGGTCTTTCAGGTTGAGTTTGGCGGCAAAGCCGTCCGCCAAGAACTGCGCGGGCTTGGCGGGTTCGCGCACCTCCAGCAAGCGCACATGCAGGTGGTTGTGGCGCTGGTTGACCCAGGTCAGCGCGTCTTCCATGGCCTGTGGCGGCACCAGGATGCGCAGGCGGTGGCTGCCCAGCGCACGTTCGATGGCGCCGCGCCAGGCATGCTGCTTTTTCTGCACTTCCACCAGTTCGGCAACAAAGGGCAGGTCGTCGGGCGGCAGTTCCAATTGCTCTGCCAGCGCGGCACGGAATTGGGCGAATGCTGGCGGCAGGTTGGAGCCAGGACGTGCACGCACGGCTTCCTGCTCAGCCCGAAGCTGCGCCAATTCGGTGTGCGCGTTGCGTTCGCGGGTCACGGCGGTTTCCGTGGCCACCTGCAGTGCTGGTTGTTGCGCCTCCAACTCTTGCAGTTGAAGGGCGGCCCGCTGCTGGTGCTGGGCCAGCACTTCGGCACTGAGTGGCTCGGTGCTGTGCAGCGCCTGTACCAGGCCCAGGTGCTGCGCCAGCGCCCGGTAGTCGGTGGCATTCTTTCGCTTTTGGGCCAGCACGCTGCTCTGCGCCTTGATGCTTTGCTCCAGCAACGAGACGTTTCCACCGCCTGCATTCAAATAGGTTTCCAGCAGCGTATGTTCGTCCCTGCGGGCCTGTTCCAGCGCCGCGCTGTCCGTTTCGATCTGGCGCCGCTGCACATCCAGCGTGGCATGCAACTGCGCAACGCGTTCACCCCATAGCCGCACGCCCTGCGCCGCAAACCAGTGCGGCAATGCGGTTTGCAACAGGCGCAGCTCTTGCAGGCGCTGGCTTTGCTGCGCCTCGCGCTGCGCCATCTCGCGCAGCGGCAGCAGGGCCAGGTACTGGCGGTTGGCCAGTTCGAGTTCGGCATGAATGGCGGCCAGCTCGTCAAAGCTCTTGGCCACCTCGTGCGCGGCGTCAAAGGCGCTGTGATCATCAAGCACCAGCTCGCGAAAGATGTCGTCGATGCTGTTGAGCTGCTTGAGACCCGCCGCGCGATTGAGCAGCGTGAAGGCGTTGGGCCCGACCTCGAAGCAGCTTTGCAGCCGCGCCAGGTAGGCGGACTTGCTGGGGAAGAAGCGCAGGCTCTCGGTCGCTTTCTCCAGTCGGCTCAAGGCACGGGCGCCGCCGCTGTGGTGTTCTTCCAGCCACAGGTCCAGACTGTGCCCCGGTCCTTGCGCGAAACACCAGCGCTTGTTCAGGTCACTGGCGCTGGAGCTGCTGCCGTCGAACCAGAAGATGGCGCCGATCAATACGCTGTCTGGCTCGACGCCCTGTCCACCTGCGCCGCGCACCAGCTTGGCGGCAATGCCGGTGACGCAGCGACCGCCGCGGGACAGGTGGCCGTTGCTATCGGAACTGTCCAGCACGCCCTGGCCAGGGCCGCTGGCGCCACGCACGTAGGAGACAAGGTCGCGGTCGCTCTCGAACCCGCCGGTGGAGGCCAGGTTGTAACGCGGGTTGGCGCACAACAGGGTCATCAGTGCGTCGACCAGGGTGGTCTTGCCGCTGCCTGTGGGACCGATGATGGCGGTGTTGGCCGCATCAATGTGGGCCTGATGGCGACCCGCGAAGGCGCCCCAGTTGTACAGGTGCAGTTCCTGCAGTCGGTAGCCGAGGGTCATTCGTCCGCCCCTTGTGCTGGTGCTACGTTGGCCCGGCATTTATCGCGCAGCGTTTGCAGCAACGCTTGCAGGTTTTCGGGATTCGCCAGGTGCACGATCATGGGGCGGATAGTGAAGCCGTCTTGCGCATCCACTTCGGACACCACGCCATGGCCGCGCAGGTTCTCCAGCAGATTCAGCAGGCGCTTGCGCTCTTGCATGTCGCTGCCGGTGCTACCCAGATAGACTTCCAACTGGGGCAGCAGGCTGTCCACGCTCAGGTGTACCGGCACGCCCAGGCCGCTTTCCTGCTCGCGCTGCAAAAACTCGCGCCGCAGAATGGCCAGCAGCAGCGACTGCTCCAAGGTGAGGCGCTGGCGGCGCACCAGAGGGTGCGTCCACTCATCCTCGTCCTCGCCGTCGGCCTGGTAGGTGGCGGCGATGACCACGAAGGCCAAGCCGCGGTGATCGTCCAGGCGCACGGCCAAGTCCAGCGGCTCCAGCAGCGCATCTACGCGCGCCGTGTCAATGGCGAGTTGACGGAACAGGTGGGGCTTGGCGGACCGCTCCAACAGGCCGTGTTTCAGCAGTTCCTGCACCGCGCGGCGCAAGGCGGACGGTGTGGCCGGGGCCATTTCCGGTGCAGGCGCGGGCGGTGTTTGTGCAGCTTCGGGGGCATCAACCGCAGCGTCGGCCTGGGCGGCACTGACCCATTGGTCAAAGATGTCCGGGGTGTCAGGTTGCATCACTTTATCAACTTTTGTGTATTTTTAGGCTGCATCCCTGGTGGAATATGCGCATGCAGCTATCATTTTTGCATCACCCTTGCATGCCAGCCGCCCGCAGTGCACCCGCGTCCAATGCCACGCGCGGCACGGTGAAGCACCATGCGCTGTCCTGGTCGTGGGTGGTGATGTGTTCTTCTTGCCCCGCATCGAATGCGGCCCCCGACTCCCGCGCCAAGTCCAGCCACAGGGTCAGCGTCTCCAGGTCATGTGCACCGGGTGGCAGCGCCTGCGCCAAGGCGGCCAGGGTCATGGGCCGACCATTGTGTTCCAGGGTTTGCAGGGTCTGGGCCAGCAGGGCCTCGCGATCCAGTCCCTCAAAAGCCTGCCAGAACTCGTCTTCCACTTGGTCGAGGTCGGCGTATTGGGTGGTCAGCAGCAGTTCGGCATCATCGCCACCGTCCAGCGATTTGACGCGCAACCGCTCGATCAGCGGCAGGCCTGCCAGCGCCACGCCCAGCGGCGGCAGCGGTGCGTCCTGTCGGCGCACGGCCTGGCGTTGCCAGTCCACCTGCAAGGCCTGCTGCAGGATGTCGTTGAGCAACTGACCCACCCGCTGGTTCTCGGCGGCCTGGCCGGTTTTCATGAACTGGCTGACTTCGCGCTCGCTGCGCGCCCGAACGCCCTGCACCACCTGGGCTTCCTTGATGAGCTGCTGCACCAGCAACCGCAGTGTGCTGTGCTGCACGTCGTCCAGTGCCCGTGTGGAACTCGGGTGCTGGAGGATGGCGCGGATGCTTTGGCGCATCTCGGTCAGCTCGCTTTGCTGGTTGAGCTGCTGTTGGAAGCCTTCGAACACACGGCCTTCTTGCGTGTTGAGCAAGTTGGCATGGCCGTCGAGCAGTTGGTCCATCACCGCGCCCCGGTGGTACTGGGCGCTGATGATGGCCTGGCGCAACGCGCGGTCGGCCTCGCGCCAGGAATCCTCCACGCGCCGGAAGTCGGCGCGCAGGCTGGTGGCCAGGGCATAGACCTCGCGGATGCCTTCCACGGCCTGCTCTTCGGTCAGGGTGGCGATGCGGCCCGCGCGGACATCGTCCAACTGCTGTTGCAGCTCGGCCATGCGCCGCTCAAGATGCGCGGTGCGGCTTTGTGGGTCGGGGTTGAGCGCGGCTGCCAGGTTGTCAATCTCGCGCTGTACCACGGCCAGGCGCGACGCGGTAGAGGTCATCATGCGCTGATCCAGCTGCGCCACGAAGCGCAAGGCGGTCTTGAGCGCATCCGTCTCGTGGATGCGGCCTTCCCGTTCGGTAATCAGTCCGCGCTTGATCCAATCGCGCAGTTCATACCGCGCCTGCGAGGCTACATCCTCGGTGATGATTTCGAAGTCAGTATCGTTGGCATGCGCAGCCAGCATGTCCGCCAGCGCCTGCACAGCTACGTCAAAAGGCACGCCGTCGCGCTGGTGCTCGAACAACGCCTCCAAGCCACTGAGCATCAACGGGCCACGCCGTGCCGCCAACAACATCCAGGCCGGGTGCTGCTGGCGGGCATGCAGGTATTTCTGCGTGCGTTGCTGGTTGATTGTGGACATGGGGAAGCGTCAGCGACGGAAAACGGATAGGAAATCCAACCGCTTCGTTACAAGTATGACACAGGCGTTGTGCCATAAAACTATCCTGATCTTTGCAAACTCGGGATCACAGCCACCCCTCTGGCGCGAATGTTGGCATCGGGGCAGTTTTGTGCTCAAAATACACCCTGCCCTGCCCTTGCCTGGCTCATCAGGTGGTTTTGACGCTTATGGAAAGGGGTCTATTTGGTGTTGTGGCTGGGCACGAACCGTGGTGACGCTGCTCTTAAGAAGCATCCAAACCAGCCCACCCGTACTGCTGTCGAACTGCAAGAACGGCTGCAACAGGAAACGATTCAGAAAACCAAGGGCATGGACATCCGAGTGTTCGTGCTGGATATTTCAATCCGCGAGCAATGACAAACAGTCACGATCAGAACATCGTCATGAGTTCATTGAATGTGGACGCTACCACTAACGGCACATAGCAGCTGCATAAAAAAAGCCGCGCAGCCCTTTCGGAATCTGCGCGGCTTGCTACTGACTCAGTAGCGTTTTCAGGTGCTCAACTCACTTGCGCGCTGGCGGCACATCGGTGCACGAGCCGTGCGCAATCTCCGCCGCCATGCCAATGGATTCGCCCAACGTCGGGTGCGGGTGAATGGTCTTGCCGATGTCCACCGCGTCAGCGCCCATCTCGATCGCCAGGGCAATTTCACCAATCATGTCACCCGCGTGGGTGCCGACCATGCCGCCGCCCAGGATCTTGCCGTGGCCATGCGCTTCGGGGGAGTCGTCAAACAGCAGTTTGGTGACACCTTCGTCGCGGCCATTGGCGATGGCGCGGCCAGAAGCGCTCCAAGGGAACAGGCCCTTCTTAACCTTGATGCCTTGCGCCTTGGCCTGGTCTTCGGTCAGGCCAACCCAGGCCACTTCGGGGTCGGTGTAGGCCACGCTGGGGATCACGCGGGCGTTGAAGGCGGCAGCTGCCAGTTCCTTGTTGCCTTGCAATTCACCGGCGATCACTTCTGCGGCCACGTGGGCCTCATGCACCGCCTTGTGGGCCAGCATCGGTTGGCCGACGATGTCGCCAATGGCGAAGATGTGGGGCACGTTGGTGCGCATCTGGATGTCGACGTTGATGAAGCCACGGTCGGTGACGGCCACGCCAGCCTTCTCGGCGCTGAGCTTTTTGCCGTTGGGTGTGCGACCCACGGCTTGCAACACCAGGTCGTAGGTTTGTGGCTCGGGCACTTTCACGCCCTCCTCTGCGGGTGCAAAGCTGACCTTGATGCCTTCTGGGGTTGCCTCGGCAGCGACGGTTTTGGTTTTCAACATGATGTTGTCAAACCGTGGTGCATTCATCTTTTGCCAGATCTTGACCAGATCGCGGTCGGCGCCCTGCATCAGGCCGTCCATCATTTCGACCACGTCCAGGCGGGCGCCCAGGGTGCTGTAGACGGTACCCATTTCCAGGCCAATGATGCCGCCGCCCAGGATCAACATGCGTTTGGGCACATCTTTCAGAGCCAGCGCACCAGTGGAATCGACCACACGCGGGTCTTTGGGCATGAACGGCAGGTGCACGGCCTGGCTGCCCGCAGCGATGATGGCGTTTTTGAACGCGACCACCTTCTTGCTGCCAGTTTTTTCCTGGCCGCTGCCGGTGGTTTCTTCCACTTCCAGGTGGTTGGCGCCGACAAAGTTGCCGTAGCCGCGCACGATGGTGACCTTGCGCATCTTGGCCATGGCAGCCAGACCGCCGGTGAGTTTGGCAATGACCTTTTCTTTGTGGCCACGTAACTTGTCGATGTTGACCACCGGCTTGCCAAACTCCACACCCAGGTCACCCAGGTGGCTGACTTCGTCCATCACGGCAGCCACATGCAGCAGGGCTTTGGACGGGATACAACCAACGTTCAGGCAAACGCCACCCAAGGTGGTGTAACGCTCGACCAGAATGACTTTGAGGCCCAAATCAGCGGCGCGGAAGGCAGCCGAGTAACCGCCGGGGCCGCCACCAAGCACCAACACATCGCAGTCCAGATCGGAACCGCCCGTAAAACTGGCGGCTGCTGGTGCGGCCACAGGTGCCGGGGTTACTGCAGTTTTTGTAGCTGCTTGCCCTTGCTCTACCTGGGCTACAGGTGGATTTGGCTTGGATTCTGCAACTGGGGTCGGTGCGGCGCCCTCGCCTGCGGCTTCCAGCGTCAGCAGCAAGGAGCCCATGGCGACCTTGTCGCCGAGTTTGATCTTGAGTTCTTTCACCACCCCGGCGTGGCTGCTCGGGATTTCCATCGAGGCTTTGTCAGACTCGACGGTGATCAGGCTTTGGTCGGCCTTGATGCTGTCGCCGGGTTTGACCAGCAACTCAATCACGGTGACTTCCGCGAAGTCGCCGATGTCGGGAACATGGATGTCAATAAGTGCCATGTTGTGTCCTTTACAGCAGTACGCGGCGGAAGTCGCCCAGGATCTGGGCCAGATAGACGTTGAAGCGTGCGGCAGCAGCGCCGTCGATCACGCGGTGGTCCCAGGTCAGGCTCAGCGGCAGCATCAGGCGCGGCTGGAAGGCCTTGCCGTCCCAGACCGGCTCCATGGTGGAGCGGCAGACGCCCAGAATCGCCACTTCAGGCGCATTGATGATCGGGGTGAAATAGCGCCCCCCAATGCCACCCAATGAAGAAATCGTGAAGGTGGCGCCAGACATTTCGGCTGGGCTCAACTTGCCGTCACGCGCCTTCTTGGCCAGCTCAGACATTTCTTGGCTGATCTGGAAGATGCCTTTTTTGTCGGCATCTTTGATCACCGGCACCATCAGGCCGTTGGGCGTGTCAGCGGCAAAACCGATGTGGTAATACTGCTTGTAGACCACCGCATCGCCATCCAGGCTGCTGTTGAAGTCGGGGAATTTCTTGAGCGCGGCCACGCAGGCCTTGATCAGGAACGCCAGCATGGTGACTTTGATACCGCTCTTCTCGTTTTCCTTGTTGGTGGATACGCGGAAGGCTTCCAGGTCGGTGATGTCGGCATCGTCGTGGTTGGTAACGGCCGGGATCATGATCGCGTTGCGCAGCAGGTTGGCGCCGCTGATCTTCTTGATGCGGCTCATCTCCTTGCGCTCGATCGGGCCAAACTTGGCAAAGTCGACCTTCGGCCAGGGGATCAGGCCCAGGCCTTCGCCGCTGGCGGCCGCGGGTTTGGCGGATTGCTGCGCAGCAATCGCAGCGGTTTGCACCGCGCCACTCATGACCGAGCGGGTGAAGGACTCGATGTCGGCATCGGTGATGCGGCCTTTGAGGCCGGTGCCTTTGACCTCGGCCAGCGGCACACCCAGCTCACGCGCGAACTTGCGCACGGATGGAGAGGCATGCGGCAGACCCAGCGCCAAGGCGGTCGGGTTGTGGGCAGGCAAAGCCGGTGCGGCCGCCACGGCGGCGGGTGCAGCTACAGCTACAGGAGCTGCTGGCGCTTGTGCTGCTGGGGCTGCAGGCACATTGGGCGTTGAAGCCACGGCAGCAGCAGGTGCTGCAGCGGCGGGTGCAGCAGCAGCAGTTGTGCCTTGCAAGATCAGCAACAGGTCGCCGATGTTGACGGTGTCACCGAGCTTGACCTTGAGTTCTTGCACCACACCGGCGGCGCCAGAGGGGATTTCCATCGAGGCTTTGTCCGACTCGACGGTGACCAGGCTTTGCTCGAGCTTGACGCTGTCACCGACCTTGACCATGACCTCGATCACGGTCACGTCCTTGAAGTCGCCAATGTCGGGCACGCGCACTTCGACCGGGCCAGCGGCAGCGGCCACTGGTGCGGTCGGTGTCGAGGCAGCCGGTGCGGCGGCAGGCGCTACAGAAGCCGCAGCAGCTGGCGCTTGTTCCACGGGGGCTGGCGCCGGATTGGGTGCAGAAGCCTCACCCGCCACTTCGATCAGCAGCACCAGCGAGCCTTGTTTGACCTTGTCGCCCAGCGTGACCTTGAGTTCCTTGACCACACCGGCGTGGCTCGAAGGGATTTCCATGGAAGCCTTGTCGGACTCCACCGTCAGCAGGGATTGGTCAGCGCGCACCGTGTCGCCAGGTTTGACCAGCAGCTCGATCACGGTGACTTCGTCGAAGTCGCCAATGTCGGGCACTTTGATGTCCAGAATTGCCATGTTGTGTCTCCGCTCGCTCAGGCGTAAAGGGGGTTGACTTTGTTGGTATCGATGCCGTATTTGGCGATGGCTTCCACCACCTTGGCGACGGGCACCTTGCCCTCTTCACTCAATGCCTTGAGCGCCGCCACCACGATGTAGTAGCGGTTGATCTCGAAGTGTTCACGCAGCTTGCTGCGGAAATCGCTGCGGCCAAAACCGTCGGTGCCCAGCACCTTGTAGGTGCGGCCCTTCGGGATGTAGGGGCGAATCTGCTCAGCATAGGCCTTGATGTAGTCGGTCGACGCCACCACCGGGCCTTCGCTGCCTTGCAGCTGCTGCGCCACAAAGGACACCACCGGGGTGTCGGCAGGGTGCAGCAGGTTCTGGCGCTCGGCTTCCTGGCCATCACGCGCCAGTTCGTTGAAGCTGGGGCAGCTCCAGACGTCGGCGGTCACACCCCAGTCCTGGGCCAGCAGTTTTTGCGCGACAAAACTCTCGCGCAGGATGGTGCCCGAACCGAGCAACTGCACACGCGGGTTGTTGACACCTTCGACACCGGGCTTGCACAAGTACATGCCCTTGATGATTTGCTCTTCGGTGCCCGGGGTCAGGCCCGGCATCGCGTAGTTTTCATTGAGCAGGGTCAGGTAGTAGAAGACGTTGTCCTGCTTCTCGACCATGCGTTTCAAGCCGTGGTGCAGGATCACACCAACTTCATGCGCAAAGGTCGGGTCGTAGCTGATGCAGTTCGGAATGGTGCCAGCCAGGATGTGGCTGTGGCCGTCTTCGTGCTGCAGGCCTTCGCCATTGAGCGTGGTGCGCCCGGAGGTGCCGCCCAGCAGGAAGCCGCGCGCCTGCATGTCACCCGCAGCCCAGGCCAGGTCACCAATGCGCTGGAAGCCGAACATCGAGTAGTACACGTAGAACGGCACCATGATGCGGTTGCTTGTTGAATAGCTGGTGGCTGCGGCAATCCAGCTGCTCATACCGCCGGCTTCGTTGATGCCTTCTTGCAGGATCTGGCCCTTGACGTCTTCCTTGTAATACATCACCTGGTCTTTGTCGACCGGGGTGTACTGCTGGCCTGCCGGGTTGTAGATACCAATCTGACGGAACAGGCCTTCCATACCAAAGGTGCGGGCCTCATCCACCAGGATCGGCACCACACGCGGGCCCAGCGCCTGGTCACGCAGCAGCTGGGTGAGGAAGCGCACATAGGCTTGGGTCGTCGAAATTTCGCGGCCCGGCGCGGTGGGTTCCATCACCGACTTGAAGGTCTCGATGGACGGCACGGTGAAGGACTCATCGGCCTTGGTACGGCGGTGCGGCAGGTAGCCACCGAGCGCCTGACGGCGGGCATGCAGGTACTGCATCTCGGGGGTGTCGTCAGCCGGTTTGTAGAACGGCAGGTCAGCCAACTGGCTGTCGGGAATCGGGATATTGAAGCGGTCACGGAAGGCGCGGATGTCGTCATCACCAAGCTTTTTGGTCTGGTGCACGTTGTTCTTGCCCTCACCGATCTTGCCCATACCGTAACCTTTGACGGTCTTGATCAGCAGAACCGAGGGCTGGCCGGTGTGGTTGACGGCCTTGTGGTAAGCCGCGTAGACCTTTTGCGGGTCGTGACCACCACGTTGCAGGCCGAAGATCTCTTCATCACTCATCTTCTCGACCATCTTCGCCGTCTCGGGCGAGCGGCCGAAGAAGTGTTTGCGCACAAACGCGCCGTCGTTGGCCTTGAAGGCCTGGTAGTCGCCGTCGAGCGTGTCCATCATGACCTTGCGCAGAGCACCGTCCTTGTCGCGCGCCAGCAGCGGGTCCCAGTTGCCACCCCAGATCAGTTTGATCACATTCCAGCCCGCACCGCGGAAGGTGCCCTCCAGCTCCTGGATGATCTTGCCGTTGCCACGCACCGGGCCGTCCAGGCGCTGCAAGTTGCAGTTGATGACAAAAACCAGGTTGTCGAGTTTTTCACGTGCAGCCAGACCAATCGCGCCCAGGCTTTCGACCTCGTCCATTTCGCCGTCGCCGCAGAACACCCAGACCTTGCGCTTGCTGGTGTCGGCAATGCCACGGGCATGCAAGTACTTCAGGAAACGCGCCTGGTAAATCGCCATCAGCGGCCCCAGACCCATCGACACCGTGGGGAACTGCCAGAACTCGGGCATCAACTTGGGATGCGGGTAGCTAGACAAGCCCTTGCCAGCGGTTTCCTGGCGGAAATTGAGCAATTGCTCTTCGGTCAAGCGGCCTTCCAAAAAGGCGCGGGCATACACACCAGGCGCCACATGGCCCTGGACATACAGGCAGTCACCGCCGTGGTCTTGGCTCTCGGCATGCCAGAAATGGTTGAAGCCGGCACCAAACAGGCTGGCCAATGAGGCAAAAGAGCCGATGTGACCACCCAAGTCCCCACCGTCTTCAGGGTGATGGCGGTTGGCTTTGACCACCATGGCCATGGCATTCCAGCGCATGTAGGCACGCAGGCGCTCTTCGATCTCGATGTTGCCTGGGCAGCGTTCTTCCTGGTCGGGTTCGATGGTGTTGACGTAACCAGTATTGCCAGAAAACGGCATGTCCAGGCTGTTTTGCCGGGCGTGTTCCAGCAGTTGATCTAATAGATAGTGCGCACGCTCTGGGCCTTCTTTTTCAATGACGGCGCTCAGTGCGTCCATCCACTCGCGGGTTTCCTGGGCATCCGCATCAACGGCGGTATGGTTATCGGGTGCTACTGACATGCATGTCTCCTGTGTGGTGGCCGGGAATGGTAGTGGGTTTGGCCATTTTTGTCGCGAGCGGGATTCTAGGGGCATTTCAAAATATTTCAAATTGCGTAGGGTCAATTCGCATTATGAAATATGACAAACAACAACAAGGCCTCAAGCCGCCTACACTTCAAGCCATGTCTCTGCCCCTTTCCTCGCCTGCCGACAGCCCGGATACGCTCAACCCACGCGCCAGATTGCGCCGTTGGTGGAAGGGTCAAACGGCCCACCGCCAGGACAGGCTGGCCATGCTGGCACCGCTGGCGGCGGTGTTGCTGTTTCTGGCCGCCATCCTGTCGGCGTTTGCCTACCTGCGTTTTGAAGAAATCGCGCGCGAGCGCGAGGCCATCCACCGCGATGTGGAGTACTCCCAGCAGCGGGTACGCCTGCGCCTGCTCGAGCAGCAGGAGCAGCTGATGCGTTTCGCCCGCGAAATGGCCGGGCGCGAGGTCTCAGAGGACAGTTTTCTCAGCCGTGCCGAAGCCTTTAGCAACCAGTTCCCAGAGATCCAAAGCATGACCTGGATGGACGACGGCTTTCGGGAACGCGGCAGTTTTGACGCCAGCGGTGTTCTGGCGCGTTCCTCCAAACAAAGCGCCCAGATCCGCCGCCGGGTGGAGGAAACCGTGCAGAACTACCTGCTGGTGCGCGACGTGTTGTTGCCTGTGTATTCAACCCCGCGCAAGCAGGACAACGGCCCCACCCTGGTGCAGTTGCACCTGCCCCTGATCGACAAAACCCGCTTCAAGGGTGACCTGATCGTGACCTACTCGGTCGATGCGATCTTCCGTTACGGTGTTCCGTCCGAGGTCACGTCCAAATACGCCATCGCTTTTCTGGACGCCGACGGCAAGGTGCTGGCAGGCACCAGCCTGGTCGAGAAAACCCTCACCCGCAGCATCTTGCCCTGGGCCAATCCGGTCAATGCCTACCAGCTGCCAGTGTCACCCATCGGCAATGGTTTGTCGCTGCGTGGCCAGGCCTACCGCACCTCCCTGGGGGTAATCGGCAGTGGCCTGTTCTGGCTGGTGATGGTGCTCAGTGCGGTGACGGCCTGGCTGTTGCTGGCCAATTGGCGTCACACCCGAAGGCGCATCCAGGCACAAGAGGCACTGATCCGCGAAACCGCTTTTCGCCGGGCCATGGAAAACTCGATGCTCACCGGCATGCGCGCGCTTGACCTGCACGGGCGCATCACCTATGTGAACACCGCGTTTTGCCAGATGACGGGCTGGAGCGAGGCCGAACTGGTGAACCAGACCGCTCCCTTCCCGTATTGGCCCGAAAGTGACCACGAAGCGCTCAGGGCCAGGCTGCGCGAAGAACTCGCCGGCCTGATCCAGCCCAGCGGTATCCAGTTCCGGGTGAAACGCAAGAACGGTGACATCTTTGAGGCGCACCTGTATGTCTCGCCCCTGATTGATGCCTTTGGCCAGCAAACCGGCTGGATGACCTCGATGACCGACATCACCGAGCCGACCCGGGTGCGTGAACAACTCGCCGCCTCGCACGAGCGTTTCACCGCAGTGCTGGAAGCGCTGGATGCCTCCATCTCGGTGGCCCCACTGGGCAGCCACGAGCTGCTGTTTGCCAACAAGTTATACCGCCTGTGGTTTGGCACCGAAGCCCAGGGACACCTGCAACTGGTGGCTGAAGCCGGTGTGCCTGCCCTCAACCACAGTGACGAATCACAGGACATGGTGGACGCCTTTGCCGGCCTGCCCACCAGCCAACTCTCAGACAAGGAGGCCGAGAGCGCCGAGGTGTATCTGGGCAGTCTGGGCCGCTGGCTGGAGGTGCGCACCCGCTACCTGAGCTGGGTGGATGGTCGCCTGGCGCAGATGGTGATTGCCACCGACATCACCGCACGTCGCATGGCCGAAGAGCAGGCCGAGATCCAGGCCGAACGCGCGCAGGCGTCGAGTCGTTTGATCACCATGGGGGAAATGGCCTCCAGCGTGGCACACGAGCTCAACCAGCCACTCACCGCCATCAACAACTACTGCAACGGCATGCTCTCGCGCATCAAAGGCAACCAGATCACCCAAAACGAGCTGCTCGGCGCGCTGGAAAAAACCGGCCGCCAGGCGCACCGGGCCGGGCAGATCATCCAGCGCATCCGCTCGTTTGTACGGCGCAGTGAGCCCAACCGCAGCATTGCCAATGTGAGCACCCTGGTGTCCGAAGCGGTGGAACTGGCCGAAATCGAGCTGCGTCGGCGCAACGTCAAGCTCAACCAGTATGTCGCCCCCAACCTGCCCAACATCCTGGTGGACCCGATCCTGATCGAACAGGTGCTGCTGAACCTGCTGAAAAACGCCGCCGAATCCATCGACACCGCCCAGAAGCCCACCGCACAGCGTCTGGTGAAACTGCGGGTGGCCACGGCCTGGGTCGATGACAAGTCGGTGGTCGAGTTCAAGGTGTCCGACTCGGGCCAGGGCATTGCGCCGGAGGTCATGGCGCGGCTGTACGAGGCGTTCTACTCGACCAAGCCCGAAGGCATGGGCATTGGCCTGTCTTTGTGCCGCTCAATTGTCGAATCCCATCTGGGCAGAATGAAAGCGGAGAACCTCTACAATGGCGAGGCTGTCGTTGGCTGCTGTTTCACGTTCTGGATACCCAACCCGGACCCACTCTCAGCGCCGCCCGCGAAGCGTTCTGAACAACCAGGATTTCAGGTACCGTCATGAGTTTGATCCCCAAAAAAGGCACCGTGTATGTCGTTGATGACGATGAAGCCGTGCGAGATTCCTTGCAGTGGATGTTGGAGGGCAAAGATTACCGGGTCAGGTGTTTCGACTCCGCCGAATCCTTCCTGAGCCGCTACGACCCGCGCGAAGTGGCCTGCCTGATCATCGACATCCGCATGCCAGGCATGACCGGCCTGGAACTGCAGTCCCGTCTGATCGACGCCCATTCCCCCCTGCCCCTGGCCTTCATCACCGGCCACGGTGATGTGCCGATGGCGGTGGACACCATGAAAAAGGGCGCGATGGACTTCATCCAGAAGCCGTTCCAGGAAGAACAACTGGTGCCGCTGGTGGAGCGCATGCTGGAGCAGGCCAAAGGGGCTTTTGCCGAATACCAGAGCACGGCCGCACGCGACGCCCTGATGGCGCGCCTGACCCTGCGCGAGTCCCAGGTGCTGGAACGCATTGTGGCGGGCCGCCTCAACAAACAGATCGCTGACGACCTGGGCATCAGCATCAAGACGGTGGAGGCGCACCGCGCCAACATCATGGAAAAGCTCAACGCCAACACCGTGGCCGACCTGCTGAAAGTGGCCCTGGGACCCAATGCGGTCAAAGCCTGAGCCCGAACCTGCTTCTCTTGTGCTATTTTTAGAATAGCTATCAACGCCCGCCCCGTAAGGACTAGCGGGCTTTTTTTATGATGGATTTGCGATGAACACACCTGCCCCCACCGCCCAGATCATTGACGGCGTGGCCCTGTCCAAACAATTGCGCCTGGATGTGACCGAACGCGCCCGCGCCCTCAAGGCCCGTGGCATCACCCCCGGCCTGGCGGTGATCCTGGTCGGTGACAACCCGGCCAGCCAGGTTTATGTGCGCAACAAGGTCAAGGGCTGTGAAGACTGCGGTTTTCACTCGGTGCTCGAAAAGTACGAAGCCAGCCTCAGTGAAGCCGAGTTGCTGGCCCACATTGCCCGGCTCAATGCCGACCCGGCCATCCACGGCATCCTGGTGCAGTTGCCGGTACCCAAACACATTGACGCCAGCAAGGTGATCGAGGCGATTTCGCCCTTGAAGGATGTGGATGGTTTCCACATTGCCAGCGCCGGTGCGCTGATGACCGGCATGCCGGGTTTCTGGCCCTGCACGCCTTATGGTTGCATGAAGATGCTGGAGTCCATTGGCTACGACCTGCGTGGCAAACACGCGGTGGTGATTGGCCGCTCCAACATCGTAGGTAAACCCATGGCCATGATGCTGCTGCAGAAAAACGCCACCGTCACCATCTGCCACAGTGCCACGGCTGATCTCAAGGCCATGACACTTCAGGCCGACGTGATCGTGGCGGCGGTGGGCAAGCGCAATGTGCTGACCGCCGACATGGTCAAACCCGGCGCGGTGGTGCTCGATGTGGGCATGAACCGCAATGACGAAGGCAAATTATGTGGCGACGTCGACTTTGACGGTGTGCGCCAGGTCGCGGGCTACATTACCCCGGTACCGGGTGGTGTCGGCCCGATGACCATTACCATGTTGCTGGTCAACACCCTTGAAGCCGCCGAACGCAGCACCATCTGAGCACCATGACCAATCCCCTACTCTCTTTTGACGACCTGCCCGCGTTTGACCAGATCCGCCCGGAGCATATCGAACCGGCGCTGGAGCAGCTGCTGACCCAGGCCAACCAGGCGCTCGAAAGCGTCACCGCACCAGCTTTCGAGGCCAAGTGGGACAACATGGCCCGTGTGCTCGATGTGGCCACCGAGCAGTTGTCACGCGCCTGGGGCGCCGTCAGCCACCTCAACAGTGTGGCCGACAGCCCCGAGTTACGCGCGGCCTTCAATACCGCCCTGCCCAAGGTCACCGAGTTCTACACCCGCCTGGGTGCCGATGAACGCCTGTACGCCAAGTACAAAGCCATTGACGCCAACACGCTGACACCCGAACAACGCCAGGCGCACAAAAACGCCTTGCGCAACTTTGTGCTCGGTGGTGCTGAGTTGCAAGGTGCAGCGCGCGAACGTTTTGCCGCGATTCAGGAGTTGCAGGCCGCAGCCAGCCAAAAATTCAGCGAAAACGCGCTCGACGCGACCGACGCCTTTGCCTACTACGCCACGCTGGACGAGCTAAACGGTGTGCCCCACGACATTCTGCAGGCCGCCCAATCGGCCGCGCAGGCAGATGGCAAAGAGGGCTACAAACTCACGCTCAAAATGCCGTGTTACCTGCCCATCATGCAGTTTGCCAAAAGCAGCGCGCTGCGTGAAAAGCTGTACCGCGCCTATGTGACACGCGCTTCCAACCAGGCCGATGAGGCCAGCCAGAAGTTTGACAACTCCGAGCTGATCAAGGAGTTGCTGGCGCTGCGCCTCGAAGAAGCCCAACTGCTGGGCTACGCCAACTTTGCCACCCTCTCGGTGGTGCCCAAGATGGCCGAGTCGCCCGACAAAGTCATCCACTTCCTGCGTGACCTGGCAACACGTGCCAAACCCTTTGCCGAACAAGACCTGGCCGACATGCGCAGCTTTGCGACGGAACAGCTGGGCCTGACTGACCCGCAGGCCTGGGACTGGCCCTATGTCAGTGAAAAACTCAAGGAAGTCCGCTACGCCTTCAACGAGCAAGAAGTTAAGCAGTACTTTCCGCTGCCCAAGGTGCTGGCCGGTCTGTTCCAGATTGTCGAAACCCTGTTTGAGGTGCAGATCCGCGAAGACCATGCCCCGGTCTGGCACGAAGATGTGCGCTTTTACCGCATCGAACGTGCGGCGACAGACGGCGCCGCCAGCACGCTGGTCGGCCAGTTTTACCTGGACCCGACCGCGCGCAACGGCAAACGTGGGGGCGCCTGGATGGACGACGTGCGTGCCCGCTGGTTGCGCCCCGACACCCACACCCTGCAAACCCCGGTGGCGCACCTGGTGTGCAACTTTGCCGCCAGTGTGGCAGGCCGCCCGGCCTTGCTGACACACGACGATGTCACCACCTTGTTCCACGAGTTTGGCCATGGCCTGCACCACCTGCTGACCCAGGTGAACGAGCGCGATGTGTCGGGCATCAGCGGTGTGGAATGGGATGCGGTGGAGTTGCCCAGCCAGTTCATGGAGAACTTCTGCTGGGAGTGGGAGGTGCTCAAGAACATGACCTCGCACGTCGACACCGACGAGCCGCTGCCGCGTGCCCTGTTTGACAAGATGCTGGCGGCCAAGAACTTCCAGAGTGGTATGCAGACGCTGCGCCAGATCGAGTTCTCGCTGTTTGACATGTTGTTGCACAGCGCCCACGACCCGGCCCAGGACATCATGCCCTTGCTACAACAGGTGCGTGATGAAGTGGCGGTGTTGCAGCCTCCGAGCTGGAGCCGTACCGCCCACACCTTCAGCCACATTTTTGCCGGAGGGTATGCGGCGGGTTATTACAGCTACAAATGGGCCGAGGTGCTCAGCGCGGATGCGTATGCCGCCTTTGAGGAAACCATGGGCGCTGAAGGCCAGCCTAGTCTGGACACCGGTCGGCGTTACCGCCAGGCGATCCTGGAGGCAGGTGGTAGCCGCCCGGCGATCGAGTCTTTCAAGGCGTTTCGCGGACGCGAGCCGCTGCTGGACGCCTTGTTGCGGCACCAGGGCATGGTCCAAACGCGTTAAAGGAGGTCTGCAAATGGCACATCGTCAGCTTCATATCCATGCTCTCAGAGCACGCAAGCCCTTATCCATATTGGGTGGACTGCTATGTTTTTGCACGGCTGCCGTCTTGACCCAGACCTCCGCACAAGCACAGACGCTCTACCGCATCGTCGGCCCGGACGGGCGTGTCACCTTTTCAGACAAACCCCCGGCCGCTTCGGCCAAAGTGACGCCCCTGAGTGCTGACGGCAAGGACGTCGGCAACGCAGCCAGCGCGCTGCCCTATGAGTTGCGCCAGGTGGCAGCGAAATACCCGGTGACCCTTTTCAGCTCCAAGGAATGTATGCCCTGTGACGAGGGCCGCACTTTGCTGCGCAGCCGTGGCATCCCCTTCACGGAGAAAACCGTCGAGAGCAACGACGATGCCGAATCGCTCAAACGCCTGGCCAACACCGGCTCGGTGCCGCTGCTCACTGTGGGTGGCCAGCAGATCAAAGGTTATTCCGCGCCCGAATGGACACAGTACCTCAACGCCGCCGGTTATCCTGAGAAAAGCAAGCTGCCCGCTGGCTACCGTTATGCCGAGCCCAGCCCACTGGTGGCGGCCAAACCCACGGAGTCGGCCCCCAGTGCGGCCAAGGCGCCCGAAGCACCCGCCAGAACCAGCGCACCGGCTCCCGCTGCGGCAACGCGGGTGTCACCCAGCAATCCGGCAGGTATCCAGTTCTGAATTTGCATCTGCTTACAAAAGACCGTGTCAGGTTCACATAGCTGACACACGAGCCCAGGCGGCAAGCTGGACAATCAGCGGCTGTTTCAAACACATGCAGACCGACCTCAGCCAACTGCCCAGCGCACCACGCGGCGCCTTGGCACCCATCCCACCCCATCAGCCCTTCTGGCCACCTGATCTAACTTGAAGATGCCCATTTCACACTTTTGCCGTGCGCTGTTGTTGCTGTGGGTGCTGGTCGGGCCTGCTGTTTATGCCGCCTCTCCTCTGGATTTGCCCAGCCTGGAGTCCATGACCGACTATCGGCCCAAGATCCCCCTGCGGGTGTACACCAGCGACAACGTGCTGATTGGCGAGTTTGGCCAGGAGCGGCGGGACTTTGTTGCTATCAAAGACATACCCCTGCTGCAAAAGCAGGCACTGTTGGCAATCGAAGATTCGCGCTTCTACGAACACGGTGGGGTGGATTACAAAGGTGTGGTGCGTGCGGTGCTGGCCGACCTGAGCGGCGGACTCAAACAAGGGGCCTCCACCATCACCATGCAGGTCGCGCGCGACTTTTACCTGACCAAGGAGAAGCTGTTCTCGCGCAAACTCACCGAGGTGATGCTGGCCTACAAGATCGAGGCGGAACTCAGCAAGGACCAGATCCTGGAGCTCTACATGAACCAGGTCTACCTGGGTCAACGTGCCTACGGTTTCAGCAGTGCAGCACGCATCTATTTTGGCAAATCACTCAAGGACCTGAGCCTGGCCCAAGCCGCGATGCTGGCGGGGCTGCCACAGGCGCCGTCCAGCATCAACCCGATCACCAACCCGCAGCGGGCTAAAGCGCGCCAACAATTGGTGCTCAAACGCATGCTGGACCTGAAGTACATCACCGAGGCGCAGTACCAGGCGGCACTCAAAGACAACATCCATGTGCTGGCCGAGGGCCAGTCCATCAACAACCACGCACCCTACGCCGCCGAAATGGTGCGCCAGGCGATTTTTGGCCAGTTCAAGGACGAAACCTACACCCGCGGCATCAACGTCTACACCACCCTGGTCAGCACTGACCAGGACGCCGCCTACGCCGCAGTGCGCCGCTCGGTGCTGGCCTATGACCAACGGCGCGGGTACCGGGGTCCACAAGCCCAGATCGACCTGCCACGAGACGCCACCGAGCGCCAAAAGTTGATCGAGGCCACGCTGCAAAAGTACCCGGCCAGCGACACACTGCTGTCCGCCGTGGTGGTATCGGCCACACCCAAAAGTGTGCGGGCGGTCCTGGCCAACGGCAACAGCATCGAGTTGTTGCCCGAAGGTTTGCGTTTTGCGAGCAATGCTTTGAAAGACAAAGCCCCGGCGGCACTCAAGATCAAGGCTGGCTCGGTGATCCGCGTCGAGCAGGACAACAAAGGCCGCTGGCGCGTAAGCCAGATACCCAATGTGGGTGCGGCCCTGGTGGCGCTGAACAACCAGACCGGTGCCATGCGCGCCCTGGTGGGTGGTTTTGACTTCTACAGCAGTGAGTTCAACCACGTGACCCAGGCCTGGCGCCAACCCGGCTCGGCGATGAAACCCTTCATCTATTCCGCCGCACTCGATAAAGGTTACACACCGGGCACCCTGGTCAACGACGCCCCATTGACACTCACCAGCGAAGAAACCGGCGGCCAGCCCTGGCAGCCGCAGAACGACGACAACCAGTTTGACGGTGCCATCACCCTGCGCACCGCGCTGGCCAAGTCCAAAAATGTGGCGGCGGTGCGCCTGCTGCGCGCCATCACACCGGCCTATGCCCACGATTTTTTACCCCGTTTTGGCTTGGATGTGAGCAAACAACCGGTGAACTACACGCTGGCCCTGGGGACCGGTGCGGTCACCCCCTTGCAGCTGGCCGGGGCTTATTCGGTGTTTGCCAATGGCGGCTTTCAGGTCAACCCCTACCTGATCCAGAAAATCACCGACATCCGGGGCAATGTGTTGTTTGAAGCCGCCCCGGTGTTGCCCGCACAGGAAGCCAACCGGGTGCTTGATGCCCGCAACGCCTTCATCACCGACAGTTTGTTGCGCGAGGTCACCAGCTCGGGGACCGCAGCCAGCGCTTCACAGAAACTGGCGCGGCACGACCTGGCTGGCAAAACCGGCACCAGCAGTGACGCGGTGGACGGCTGGTTTGCGGGCTACAGCGGCAGTACCACCGCGGTGGCCTGGATGGGTTTTGATGAACCGCGCAGCCTGGGCAGCCATGAGTTTGGCGCCACCGTGGCCTTGCCGATCTGGATCGACTACATGCGCGTGAACCTGGCCAAACAACCGGTGAGCATGCCAACACCTCCGGCGGGTGTGTCGATGTCACAGGGTGACTGGGTCATGGATGCGTTCTCAGACAACACGGCAACCCGCTCGATTGATCTGGACCCGCTGCAAAAACTCATCGATCTGTTCAGCTTTTAGCGCTGACAGCGATGTCCCCCAACCAGGTCAGACGCCTGGTCAGGACCGAACTGTCAAACCCCGGGTGGTAGCGCAATCTGGTGGTCAACGCTGTAGAGGTAGTCGTTGAAGATGTGTTCCGCCGTCAACAGCTGGTACTTGCCGTCCGGCCCACGGCGCGTGGTGTCTTTCAGGCGGTAGGTGTAGTGGCCGCAGGTCCACAGCTTGAAGTTGCGCATCTGGGTGCACAAACAGGTTTTGTCCATCACCGAGATGTTTTTGCCACTGGGGTGCAGCGCCAGTTCACGGTTGTACGAGGTGATGTAGGCGCAGTTGCCATTGCCATCGAGCAGGTAGCCATACGACTCACAATTGGGTCGGATGCCGTCGCCAATCGCCGGGGAACCTTTGAGCATACGCATCGGGTAACCGGTGGGCGAAATGGTGTTGACCACGATGTCATCTTCGTTGGCCATGTAGTAATCCTGCTTGACGTCGGCCGGCAGACCACACTCCTCGGCCACGGTAAAGCGGGTGGCAACCTGCACGGCGGCCGAGCCACTTTCCAGGAACGACACCGCGTCACTGCCGGTGAAGATGCCGCCAGCGGCGATCACCGGGATGTTGAGCTCCTCGTCTTTCACGAACTTGATCACCTCGGCAATGATGGTGGCCAGGTCGTACTGCGCCCAGTCCAGGCCAAAGCCCAGGTGGCCACCGGCCAGCGGGCCTTCCACCACCACAAAGTCGGGCTTGCGGTCCAGCCGCGCGTTCTTGCGCAAAAACAGCTGCAACGCACGCACGCTGGACACAATGATGCCGAGCTTGGCATCGCGAAAACGCGGGTGATCGGCGATCAGGCCAAAGGAACCCAGGTGCAAACCAGCGCTGAGCGTGATGCCGTCAATACCCGCGTCCAGCGCGGAGGCCATGCGCACCTGCAGGGTTTCGCGCGGACCGTTCATGGTCAGCTTTTCCATGCAATTCACAAAAATCAGGCCATCACCCTTTTTGGCTTCCATGGTGGCGCCCACGTGGTTGCGCGTGGCCTCGGCCAGGATGTCCAGGTCAAACTTGACGTCGGACTTGTCGGCATTGAGGATGTTGTGTTTGTAGAGCTTGGTTTTGTCTTTGACAAAACTGGTGTCAAAACGGCGGTCAGACACATCGTTGACCATCGCATCCGAGATGTGGCCAATGCCACCCAGCCGGGCGGTTTCCAGTGCCAGTTCTGCCGTCGAAATATCGACGCCCATACCACCCACCATGATCGGCACATACTCTTTTTGGCCGAATTTCAGGCGAAAGTCATCAACACGTTTCATGAAAATCCTTGAGGCAACGGGCGTCTTCGGCGAGGAAACATCCTGGCAGGTGAACTAGGAAGAGGCCCAAAATAACAGCTGGGTGAGATGACCCAAGCGACTCCAGAATCCTCCCCGCCC